>JAJYIV010000040.1 GCA_021789915.1 bacterium
ATGAAGACGATCCGCGCGGAGCTCAAGGCGATCCGCACGAAGGGCGTGACGCCCAAGGAGCTGCGCGAGGCGAAGGAGAACGCGCGCGGCCGTCTCATGCTGAAGCTCGAGGACTCGTCGGACCGCGCGGACTGGTACGCGCGCCAGGAGCTGTTCCTCGACAAGGCCGAGACGCCCGAGGGGCGCCTGCACGAAATCGAGCGCGCGACGGCGGCGCAGGTGCGCGCGGCCGCAAAGGATATTTTGAACGAGCGGAACATGACGGTGGCCGCCATCGGGCCGTTCCGCGACGTCGCGGAATTCAGGGCGGCCGCGGGAATGTAGAAAACGTAGAACGTAGGATCGCTCGTCGCGGTTGGAGTCAGACTCGCTCGTAGAAACGACGCGGTTCGGACGATGCTTCAACGTAGAAAACGTAGAGCGTAGAATCGCTCGTCACGGTTGGGGCCAACTCGCTCGTAGAAACGACGCGGAAGAGACGTTTCTACGATTTCTACGAGCGAGGCCGAAGGCCGAGCGATTCTACGCCTTCTACGTTCTACAAGCGAGCCGAAGGCGAGCGATTCTCCTTTTTATGAAAACCCTCGTTGCCAACTGGAAAATGCACGTCGGCATTCGCGAGAGCGCCGCTCTCGCGCGCGCGGCGCTGTTGGCGCTGCGCGGCCGCGCACATGCGCCCGACGTCGTCGTCTGTCCGCCCTTCACGGCCTTGGCGGACGTCCACAAGATCGTGGCGCGCAGCCATGTCGCCGTCGGCGCGCAGGACCTGTTTTGGGAAGAGACGGGCGCCTTCACGGGGGAGATTTCGCCGCGCATGGTGGCGGAGACCGGCGCCGCCTATGCGATCGTCGGGCATTCCGAGCGCCGCCGCCTCTTCGGCGAGACCGATGAGACGGTGGGCAAAAAAACGGCCGCCGCCCTGGCGCACCGCCTGACGCCCGTCGTGTGCGTCGGCGAGACGGCGGAAGAGCGCGCGGCGGGCCGGACGGAGGCCGTCATCGGCCGCCAGCTGCGCGCGGCGTTCGCGTCCGCGGCGCTGCACGAGGGAAGCCGCGTCCTGATCGCCTACGAGCCGGTCTGGGCCATCGGATCCGGGCATCCCGCGTCGCCGCAGGATGCGGTCGCCGCGCACGCGTTCCTGCGCCGCGTCTTCCGCGATGAAGTGAAAGGCGGAGGCCGCGCGCGGGAAGGCGTCCTGTACGGCGGCAGCGTGGACGCGGACAACGCCTTCGCCCTCCTCCGCGAGGACGAGATTGACGGAATCCTGATCGGCGGCGCGAGCCTGAACGCCGCCCAGTTCACCGCCATCGTGGCCGCCGCCGGCGACGTCCTCGAAGGCCTGGCCTCCCGTTCCTAGTTTATGCTTTTCTGGCTGATCCCCGTTCTCATCGTTCTGCTCGGCCTGGCGACCGTGGCCGTCGTCCTGCTTCGGCGCGCCCCCCGCGTGGCCATGATAAACGTCGAGACGATTCGGGAAGAACGCGCCAAGCGTTTGAAGGAGCGCATCATCCTGCAGCGCTTCGACCGCTTTCGAGCGGAGCGGCTCGGCGGCGCGGGCCGGGCGCTGCGGGCGGCGTGGGATGCCGTTTCGAAGGCCGGCCGCCGTCTCGTCCAACGCTTGTACAGGCTTGAACAATATTACCAGCGCTTGAGCGCGCCGAAGGGCGATGCGGCCGACCCGAATGCCGTGATGCGCCTGCTGGAACGCGCCGGCGCCTTCGCCCGCCAGGACGAGACGGTGCAGGCCGAGAAGCTCTACATCGAGGTGATCGGCCATCACCCGAAGAGCATCGACGCGTATGAAGGCCTCGGCAATTTGTACCTCAAGGCCCGGCAATACGAACAGGCGCGCGAAACCCTGCGTTTCGCGCTGCGCCTGCAGCCGGAGAACGCCAGCGTGCTCATGTCCCTGGCGCAGCTGGAACGCCTGCAGGATCATCCGACGGAGGCCCTGGAACATCTGCGGCGGGCGACGGAAATCCGGCCGAAGAATCCAAAATACCTGGACGCCTATGTCGACGCGGCGCTGGCGGCCAAAAGCGCCGAGGATGCCGCGCGCGGCATCGGCCTGCTGAAGGACGTGAATCCGGAGAATCAGAAGATCGTCGAGTTCGAAGAACGGTTGAAGGCGCTTGCCTAGGCCGTCGGAGCCTTCACAAGCGCGGCCGGTCCTGATACGATCCCGCCGCGCGAGACGCGTGCCGTCGTAGCTCAGTTGGTAGAGCGCGTCCATGGTAAGGACGAGGTCATCGGTTCAATCCCGATCGACGGCTCCAGGAAACCTTCTAAAATTCGCCCTGGCGGTGTCGCCGGGCTGCGCTCGGCCTCGTCGTACGTTTGAGTACGCCGTCGGCCGATGCTCGCCCGTCTCCTGGCCAGGTCGGATTTGTAGAAGGTTTCCCGCCGTACACGCGGGTGGATACCGAAGCGGTCAAACGGGGCAGACTGTAAATCTGTTGGCTCACGCCTTCGTAGGTTCGAATCCTACTCCACCCACCAGGGAAAACCGTCCAGAATTCGCCAGGGCCGTGTCGATGCCTTGCGCTCCGGCCTCACCGTACATCTCGGTACGGCTCGGCCGGTGCTCGGCATCTCCTTGCCCTGACAAATTCTGGACGGTTTTCCTCAAACGCTCGTCGCCTAGCCAGAACGGATTTTAGGAGCTTTTCTTCGCCCATGATGCCGCCTTAGCTCAGCTGGTAGAGCAACACTTTTGTAAAGTGTGGGTCGTCGGTTCAAATCCGACAGGCGGCTCCAGCATTGACAAGAATCCGTCGGGCCTTTACACTGCGCCCATTCTTCTCCCGTTTATGTCGCAGGACAATTTGATCAAATTCGAGTGCACGGAGTGCAAGCAGACCGGTTATTACAGCCACAAGAACAAGAAGACGCTCAAGGACCGCCTGCAGCTTTCCAAGTTCTGCAAGTGGTGCCGCAAGCACACGCCGCACAAGGAGACCAAGTAATGCATCCGTCTTGCAGAGGTCTCCAAGCGACGAACCCCGGAGTCCGCTCCGGGGTTTGACTTTCTCCGCCGTTCCTTTTACTGTTCCCGCACGTTCTTTTCCTTGCGGATGGGCCGCGAGAGAGGGAGAAACGCCATGGACATGTCCCATGTCCGCGTGACGGTCTCCTTGCTCGCGCCCGGCATCGTGGTGCGCGAGCGAGGCGTGTGGAAGACGCACTATGTCGGCATCTTGAACCGGCAGGCGCACCGCGCCGACCATCGGCTGGCCTGGGGCCCCATCGGGGGGGCGGCCAGCGCGGCCGCGTGTCCGACCCTGGGGCGGCTGCGGAACGACGACGGCGTTGAGTTCTGGGATGACCGGAGCCAACGCATCAAGGACTTGCGGCTGCGCGTGCCGCGCGAGCATCTCGACGCCGTCCTGCGGGAGCTGGAGGCGCAAATCCCCCTGTGGGGCGAAGGCGATTTCCGCCGCGAGCTCGAAGAGGAGCTCTGCGGCAAGGAACTCCGCCGCCTGGATCAGGAACCCATCCTGACCGAAGCGCGCGCGCGCCGCATCAAGGTCCGCTTCCTGCGCTTCGTCCGCCAGCCCAGGAACGGCGGGTTCGTGGCGTCGCAGCGGGTCGGGGAACAGGCGCCGACCAAACGGCTTCTGTTCTTCTACGAGCTGCGCATGAGCCGTCGGACGTTCAAGGCGATGATGCGCAGCCGCCTGATGCGCGAATTCGACGGCGCGGATTTGCCCGGCGCGGATGATCCGCCGCGCGAGCCCATCATCCTGGATGACGGGACCGAGCTGCGCGGACATCTCATTCGCCTGGAACCCGCCGCCGTCGCAACCCCCTGAAACACGGGGGTTTTTCTTTGAAACGCAACAACGCCCGGGAGGGCGTTGTTGCGGAGATCACGGCAGGTTTTTCGGCGCTTCGCTCAAGGTGGCGGTCAGCGTCTCATCCGACCCGTGATGCTGCACGCGCAGCGTCACCTTGTCCCCGGGCTTCTTGCCGGCGAGCAGCGAGGGAAGCGTGTGCGCGTCGTCGATTTTTTGGCCGTCGACCTCCAGGATGATGTCGTTCTCGACCAGTCCGGCCTTGTCCGCGGGCGAGCCGGGCAGCACGGCCAGCTGGTCCGGCGAGGAGCCGCGCGCAACCAGCGCCCCGTAGTCGACGCTCAGGTTGTTTTCCTGCTGCAGCGCCGCCGTCACGGGAACGTAGCGGACGCCGAGGAAGGGGCGGATGACGCGTCCGTTCTTTTCGATGGACGCGACGGCCGCTTTGACCGTGTCGGCCGGCAGCGAGAAGCCGATGTTCTGCGCGCCGTTGGCTTCCGCCACGTTCACGCCGACGACCTCGCCGTCCAGGGCGAGGAGCGGCCCGCCGGAATTGCCCGGATTGATGGCCGCGTCCGTCTGGATCACGTCCGACAGCGATTCCGAGCCGCCGTCCATGGCTCCGCCGGCCACGATGGAGCGCGACAGGCCGGAGACGACGCCGACGGACACGGTATTGCGGAATTCGCCCAGCGCGTTGCCGATGGCGATGACGCTTTGGCCGAGCTTCAGCTTGGAAGAGTCGCCGAACGTGAGGAAGGGGAAGCCCTTGCCGTCGATCTTGACGACGGCGACGTCCAGCGTCGCGTCCGCGGCGATCACCTTGGCCGGGTATTTCTTGCCGTCATTCGTGAACACCGTGTAGTCCGCGGACGCGTCGCTCACCACGTGGGCGTTCGTCACCACGTAGCCGTCGGCGGAGATGAGGAAGCCGGAGCCGCCGCCGACGTCCTGCTTCTTGGTGCCGTTCTGCCGTTCCATCGGGACCTGGAAGCCGAACGGATCGTTCGGCCCGAACGGATCCGCGAAATACGACTGCATGACCGGCACGTCCTTGCTGATGACGATGGAGACGACGGCCGGGTTCACGCGCGCCACGACGTCGCTCACGTCGGGCGCGGAGGGCGGCTGGGTTGCCGCGGTTCCCGCGGAAGAGGGGGAGGGCGCGGATGCGCGTCCGGTCAGCAGAAAGGCGAAGAGCGCGGGTCGGGCGGCCATGGCCGAGCCGAGCGCGGCAACCGTGAGGACGGCGCCGGCGATGCCTCCGACGACGCCGGCGAAGAAAGCGGATTTTTTCGACATAAATAAGGAGAAGAATAAGGCGCGCCTTTTTCATACGCGCATCCATGCGCCAAGGTTACATGTCCGCCGTCTGGCGCGCCACCGCGGCCCGATGCCGGCCGGCCGTTTCGATGGATTTCACAGTAGATAATAGCAAACGGTTACTGAAGGACCCCCCGTGAGCTCGGTTGCTCGTGTCGCTTTTGGAGAGCAAACACCCGCTTGAGCCGTCGGTCAATCTCGCG
>JAJYIV010000019.1 GCA_021789915.1 bacterium
CCACCAGGTTCTTCAGATACGCGTGAAGCGCCTTGGCGACGGGCTGCGCCGGCGTGGCCGGGGTGGCCGAGGTCGCAGGCGTGGCCGGCGTCGTCGATGTGGCGGGCGTGGCCGGGGTCGCAGGGGTCGCCGGCGTCGCGGGGATCGTTCCCGTCGACGTGATCGTGAACGGACCGGATGTGCCCGTCGCGAGATCCGTGCCGGACGCATCGCGGCATTCCGCCTTCACGAAGGCGGTCGTCGTCGGAAGGTTCGGCACGACCCACGTGAAGGAGCCGCTGTTGGATCGGCCGGTCGGATAGGCCAGGCTGTAGGTCTTGCCGCTGTCGATCGAGTAAGAGAGCAGGACGTCGGCAATGCCGGAACCGGAGGACGTCCAGGTGATGGGCTGCGCGCCGCCGGCCGCGACCGACGCGCCCGCCAGGGGCGCGGTGACCGAACAGCTTGTCGCGGGGGGCGCCACGTAACCGCCGCCGCCTCCGCCGCCGCCTGGACTGTTGGATGTGCACGTGCTGGTGTCCGGCGTGATGGTGACGTCGTCGCTTGAATTGATGGTGAGGTAGTTGTAGCCGGAGCCGTCCTTGACGCAGCCGTTCCTTGATTTGCTGTTCTTCAGGCGGACGTTCGTCGCGGCGCCGCGGATCGTCAGCGTATCGGATGTGCCGGTGACGATTTCGACGGAGGATGGGTTCACCGTCACCGTCTGCGCCGTCGAGCTGGACTCGATGACGAGACTGATGCTTCCGCCGAGCGCGACCGTCGTGTCGTAGCTATACGTCAAGTCGTGCGCGTACGCGGCCGCCGGCACGATCGCCGCGCCGACCAGCGCCAACCCTCCGGCGACGCTGACCACCCTCGCCCAACTGCCCCATGTTTTTCGGTTTTTCTCCATAGAGAGGAGGGAGTAGTCCGGCAGGATCGATCTTCAGCAGATCAACGATCTGACGGACTTTAGGCAAGTTAGGTTAGTAGCAAGTGATAGCCTCCGTTCCTCCCGATACATTGGTGGCCCTGCAGACAAAGAGCTCACTGGACACGGCGGCCACTACTGGCGCCGTAATCGTCACCCCAGTACCACCCGCAACGGTTGCCGTATTTGCTGCCGCGGTATTGTCCACAAGGAAACTGAATGAGTCGCCAACTGCCACGGTTCCGGGCATTGACGCCACAAGCGCAGCAGCCGTCGGCGTGGTAATGATATCGGATGACGCAGCCGAGTGGACAATAACACGATTTACGAGCAGATCTGCCACCGTCGCGGTCGTAGCACCCAATGTGTTGGGAGCACCGAGATTGAAGGTGAAGGTACCGCCACCGAGTTTAACTCCATCTATTCCAGTTCCTGTCGGAGCACCAGGATAGAGGCTGATGCTTCCTCCGTTCGCATTTCCACCAGCACCGGCACTGCCAGCCGTCAAGGTGATATTGCCGCCCACGCCTCCCGTGGCCGTTCCAACCGTTGCAGCACCGCCATTGCCAGCAGTCAGCGAAATGGCACCGCCCGCGCCGCCAACGTCGATGCCGGCCAGACCTTCTGCGCCGCCGGTTCCGGCCGTCAGGGAGAAGGCACCGCCCGCGCCGCCGGTTGCAGAGGTGACCGCAGCCGAGGCGACACCTCCATCGCCAAGCGTCCAGCTAATACCGCCTCCCGCACCGCCTACTCCCGTCGTCGCGATTGACGTACCGCCGCCAACGGCAGCACTCAGGTTCAAAACATTGGGCGCGGCAGTACCCGGCGTGGTGCCGATCGCAGCAGGTGCTGCGCTATTCGCTATGGTCACGACCCCGGAAGAAGTCGTGGTATTCCCGATGGTGATGGCGCCCGTGGAAGCGTCGCCGATGCCAATCGTCCCGGCTCCTTTTGCGTCAAGCTTCAGGCCTTCATCGGTGCCGGAAGAAATGACGGACATCGCGAGGCCGGCGCCCGCAGCCGCCGACTTGATGTCCAATCCCGTAGCCGACGATGCAGTGGATGCATCGACGTTAAAGGCCGGATTCGTTGTGCCGTTGGCACCGACCGTCAGAGCGCCGGTACTGGCACTGTTGACTACGGAAGGACCCTGGATCGAGACGCCGTTGTGATCCGTGTCGTTCCCGATTTGAACCGTGCCAGTCGAGCCGGCCACATTGTTTAGACCGAGGATGCCGGTGCCCTTGCCAAGAATATTTATGCCGCCGTTCGATCCGGAATCGGTAGCGGTGATAGTGGTGGAAGTACCTGAGGCCTTGCCTGAGATCGCAATGCCGCCGGCTTGGGAGGCCGTTGAACCGTCAACGGTCAAAACGGGGTTTGTGGAACCGTTAGGGCCGACGGTCAGCGCGGAAGCGCTATTAGAAGTAACCATGCCTGCCCCAGTCACGTTCACGCCGCCGCTTCCCGCCTTCAGCGCCAGCGAAGCCGCGCCGGTCGTCGAACCGATCGTGATGACGTTGGCCTGAGCGTTCGTGCCGATGTTGATCGTCGAAACCGCGGTCGATGCCGGATCCGCGACGTCAATCGCGCCCGTCTGTGCAGCACCGCCGAGAACGATGGTGCTTGTGGTCGCCGCATTAAGACCGATGCCAGCCGTTGCCGCCGTCGTACCGGTTCCAACGCCCGTCAACTCAAACGTGCTGTCGTTCGCCGCCGTTGTCGCACCGAGCGTGAGCGCCGCCTGGGCGACGCCGGCGACGAGCAGAGCCGCCGTGGCGGCCACCGCCACGCCGCGGACGTTCAGGTATTTGTTAAGGAAGTTCTTCATACGTCGAGGGACATGAAATAAATAAGGCGAGCACGCGTACGTGAAGGCATTTTAGCACAAAGCGGAAAAACGTGTGCAAATGCCGGAAAGGAAAGTTATCCACAGACTCATCCGGCCGCCTGAGGAAAAGGGCGCATGACCAGGATCGCCTGCGCCTCGGCATCCGTGATAACCCTCCTCTTGTGCAGAATTTTGACCAAGGCGGAATTCTTCTGGTCCTCCGCGCGCATCATCACGATCAGATCGCCCTTCAAGTCCGCCAGCTTGTCGTCCACGGCGTCCAGAATATCCAGTTTCATCTTGTTCATGTCCTGCCTGATACTGACGACGTCCTGCTTGAGCACGCCGACGTCCTGCTTGAGCACGCCGACGTCCTGCTTGAGAACGTTCACGTCCTGCTTGAGAACGTTCACGTCCTGCTTGAGAACGTCAAACTCCTCCCGCATGACCATGTGGTCCTGCAGGAACTCCATGACGTCTCCGAGCGTAACGTCGTTCTTGTCCATAGGCGCCAAGGTCGATTTTCTACGCGTCCATCTCAAGGATGGACCGCGCTTCCTCATCCGTGATGACCTTTTTCCTGCGGAGCACTTCAATGAGCCGCGTGAGAATGCCGTCTTGATCATTCATATGCCCATAGCATACCACGGCGTCATTTTCCCTGCAGGCTTATTTTCGCCTGCAGCGCATCCATGGTTTGCTTGATCGACGCGTCCTTGCCGGACAGCTGGTACGCCACCTGATAGTGCGACATGGCTTCCTCGTACTGCCCGTTTTCCTCGTACCACTCGCCGAGGCGGTACAGCAATCCGGACGTCTGGCCGAGCGTGGCGACGGCATTGTCCAAAAGCGGCCCGATGCTCGCCCGCTGATTCGGCAGATGCTGGTCGATCAGGTCGGCGATGCGGATGAAATAATCTTCGTCCGGTTCCGATTTCATGGCCGCCTCCCACGAAAGCTCCGCGCCGGCATAATCCCCGGATTCCAACTGGTCCTGGCCGAGGTTCTCCAGGGACGGCGCGTCGTTCGGGTTCGTTTTCAAGATCGCCTGGTACGCGTCTTCGGATTTCGCCAGATCGCCGATCTCGTAATAGAGGTTGCCGAGGAGCAGGTATTGCGTGATGTCGTGCTTGCCGGATTTCTCCGTCGCATCGATGGCCGCCAGCTGGTCGTCGATTTTCTTCTGCAGCATGGCCTTGTCGGCGTCCGACAAGCCGCGGTCCACCATGGTTTTGAATGGGGACGCGGCGGGAGGGGCCGCCGGATGCGAACGGCGGTATAAAAGGAAGCCGATCAGGACGATGACGGCGAGACAGGCCGCGAGAACGGCCGGGGGGAGGAATTTTTTGGGGGTGCTCGTTCCGGACGGTGCCATCCCCCTCTCTTCGAGAGAGGGTCCGGGGGGGTTCTGACGCGACGCGCCTGAAGTCGTCTGTGTTTCATCCATAGTACCCGCAGGATAAAAAAAACGGAGGGAAAACGCAAATGAACTCCCCCTAACCCCCTCTTATGAAGAGGGGGTGCGCGTTTCGGACCGCGCCATCCCCCTCTCTTGGAGAGGGGGTCCGGGGGAGTTCATGCGCGGAAACGCGCATCAAAGATGCAAGAGGAAATCTTCAGCGCTTATTCCGCATTCCAGCAAAATCTCAAACAAGAGGCCGCGGTCAATATCCTCGCGTCCATGGATCGGAACGACCGTCACGCGTCCGGACGTCGGATGACGAAAAAAGGCATGACTGCCTTTTTGACGGATGAGCTGAAAACCAAGGGATTGAAGCGCCCGAACAAGCTGGCGCGCGTTCACCTGCGGCAGGCGGCTCATAGCCTGACCGCCACGTTTTCCATGCCGACGAATACCGGCCGCACGGAAGATTTTTCGGTTTCTTTCCGATAGTCCGCATCCTGTTCGGCGACCTCCAAACACAATTCGATGGCTTCTCTCACCCGCTGCATGAGTTTTTCGTACGTTTTCGCTTGCGTCAGACAACCGGGCAATGCAGGAACGCGGGCAATGAAGTATCCGTCCATGCCCCGTTCGATGATGACTTGGAAATTTTCGACGCGCGCCGTTTTCATAATGAAATGACAGTACCAAACGATCGGGTATGATGCAAACGCGCTTCCATAAGAAGTTCGACGGCTTCCTTCAGGTTCGCAAGCGCCTTGGCCTCGGTAGAACCGAAACTGGACACGTCGAAGTTCAGGCATTGCGATACGTAATGTCTGCCCTCTTTCCACACGACGGCCTGGATTTGAATGCTCTTCATACGCCCGTAGGATAAAAAAGACGGAGGGAAAACGCAAATGCTCGCTCCTTCTCCCGCTTGCGGGAGAAGGTGTCACGCCGCAGGCGTGACGGATGAGGGTGCGAAGGTGGAGGACGTTCTCCGGCCGGATCGGAAGAGAAATTCACATCCCAAGACCTGACCCTTTTTCCACAACACCGAGTTGACAAAGAGGAAAAAGAATGATGTACTGCTCTCAAGCAGTTGAAGTCCATTCATGGGACTCAACCTGTTGTCACAAGAAGATCCCCCGTCTTCGCATGCGGGGATCTTTTTGTCTTGAACACCCCGGGCCGGATCCAGGGCCCATGGAAGTAATCGGCAACTTCAACTGCTTTGACAACAGGAATTGCGGGTTCAAATCCCGCTGGGTCCACATGGCTCGGGACCAACCACCCCGCCTGCATGCAGGCGGGGTTTGGTTTGTTTCTCGTCGAACGCAAACCCCCGCGCCAATGCATGGGCGTGGGGGCTGCTCTTTGCCATCAGAGACCTCTGCAAAACTCTTAAGACCCCGTCATTGCGAGCCCTGACTTCATGTCGGGGCGAAGCAATCCTTCATGTTTGCTGGGCTGCAGGATTGCTTCGTCGCCACCGTTGGTGCCAGCTCCTCGCAATGACGAGTGAAAAGTGACTTTTTCAGAGGTCCCATTCGTATCAAGAACAACCGTCATACCTTGAAGCGTTCGGCTTCAAGGCGGATGCCTTTTTGATACGCCACCGGATCCAAACGGCGTTTTTTCCACAAGCCGCGGATCGCTGCCAATGCATCTGGAATTTTTCCCGCGCGAACCTTGCGCGTAAGAAGACGCGCTCTCCGCAAGATTCGCGTTCGCATGGCAGTAACGGTCATACGCCAAAAACATAACATGCCACCGACCTCAACGCAAACCCCCACACCTTAGACCTGACCCCTTTTGCAGCGGAAAAACGCAAACGCGGTTCTTCTTCAAAGGATATCCGGCCATCGCCGGGCCCCGTGATATATCCGCAAGATTTCCAGTCTGGAAAAACGGACCCGATACGGCACAATGAAGGGCGTATGCGGAACGACGAGCTCGCGGGTTCCGGTCACACGCCCCTGACGGCCAACGGCAGGATTTTCTGCAAGAGATTCGATGGCCTGGATGATGCGGCTGGCGAGCCGGCGCGCGGCCGCCGCATTGTCCTGCGAGACGAACGTGCGAACGCACGCGAGGTCGTTTACCGCTTCTACGCTCCAGTGAATGTTCATACCGGCTTCGGCACGGCTTTTTCTTTTTTCGATCCCCAAGATGCCGCCCATGCCGCAACGCGGCTGTGATCGACGACTCTGCCGGCATCCGCCGAACGCAGCGACGCACGGATTCCTTCCACTTGCCATTCCTGCGCGTCCAAGTAGTCGTCAATGGCCTGCATGGCGAGAAAGGAGCGGCTTCGGCCGGTGCGTTCCGCCAGCTTCTCCAGGCGTTTTTTCGACGGGAGCTTCAGCCGGAGGGAAATCGTCATGCTGGATGTGTTCATATGTGTACAAAGTAACACGCTCATCGCTTGCAACGCAAACCCCGCCCTCTTGCGAGGGCGGGGTTGCTCTGCGTCATCAGGATCCTCTGATCCCGAGGAACAAATCGTTCAACTAAGCCGTGGCCTAGTACACGATCGTGCCGCCGGTGACCGGGAGGTTCTTGATGAGCGCGCCGTTGGTGTAAACACCGTTTGTTTCGTCACCAGCATTGGCCGCAAGGGTCGCGCCTGAGGCGCCGGCTCCGCCAGACACGGTCGCGTAGTCGTCTGCTGTCGACGCGGCAGCGAAGTTGGTCGAGGCGCTTGTCTCAACATCGTCCTGCCAGAAGATCGAATCGCGTGCAACGCCGGAAAGGCCGCTGGTCGTCGCTTGATCCTGGATATCGACGCGGATTGAATCGTTGTCGACGGACGAGGCACCTGTCGAGTCAGCCTTCAGACTGTACGTGTTCGTCTGACCAGCACCGATTTGTTCGGCAGGGCTGAGACTGAACTGCACGTACGACATAGCTTTGCCGCTCGTGCCGCTCGCAAGTACGGCACCCGTATTATCCTCAATCCGCGTAGCACCGGAAGTGAGGGCTGTGCTGGGATTCGCCGCATTGTACAGATTCCAGCTGGCCGGCAAGCCGATGCCAGTGGCTCCGTTGGACTGGTTCCAGCAATCGCTGGTCGTGGACAACGTGCAAGCGTTGTCCGTCGACGTCACGTGGAACGTGATGCCGTCAAGCGTCACGAACCCGCGCGAATCAGCAGACACGTTGAAACGGAAGACCTCCGAGAGGCCCGGAACGCCGGCGCCCGACGGGCTGCCGGAAGCCAACGTGATCGTCGGCTTGGTCTTGCGAACCGTGAACGTGTTGCCGGCTACGTTGCCGTACTTGTTCGATCCGAACGTGTACACCGTCGTGCCGGAACCTTCGCCCACGGCCTTGAATTGCGTGGCGTAGTCGTTGTTGAAGAGGTCGAGCTGCAGCTGGCTGCCGGAGGGCACGCCGGACGTCGAGGACACCGTGTTGGTATCAATGGATACCGACAACGTGCGAACCGTCGAGGTCGGAACGTAGAAATCCAAGCCGCTGAACGTGACGCGACCGCCGGACAGGAAGCCCGTCTTGGTGATCGTGTCGCCCGCCTTGTTCTGATAGCTGATCTTCACGGCCGCGGAAACCGCGTCCGTACCAACAGCGCCACCCGTCGTGCTACCACCACATGTGATGTTGGAAGGCGTCGTGTTGTCGCTGCCGGTGGCGCCGCCCACGCAGTTGTCGAGCGTCAGATCCGTGACCGTGAACGCTTCGTTCGTGGCCTGGAACTTATAGACCGAGACCGGAACCGCCGTGCTGGCGCCCAGCACGATGGTCGACTTCGGCGTGGAGCCGTCAATCGACGCCGTGATGGAGCCGGATTCAGCCGTGGTAACCACGACCGTCGGCAGGACGGTTTGGTCGATAGGACCATTCACGTTCGTGGCGGTAACGGAGGGCAGGGTCTTGCCGCTCGCGTCATTGGCCGTCACATCGCCGTTCGCAAGGACCGCGAAGGCAAGCGCATCGCCGTACGTGGTGCCTTCCGGCGTCACGTTGGCCAAGTTGCACTTCGTGATGATCTTGCCCGTCTCACCTGCTGAGACCGGCCACTGGAAATTGGTGAATCCGATCGTAGCGACCGTCGAATCCGT
This sequence comes from bacterium, assembly GCA_021789915.1. Taxonomy (GTDB): domain Bacteria; phylum Patescibacteriota; class Patescibacteriia; order UBA9934; family GWF2-40-263; genus JAJYIV01. The sequence continues at coordinate 8,211 of JAJYIV010000019.1, forward strand.
TGCACCAACCGTGGCGGAACGCGGGCCATCGATGAGGCTGCCCGACGAACCGTCGTAGATCGAGCACGAGCTCACGTGGCTGGTAATCGTCGTGTTCTTGAGCGTGCCGGTATTGAATGCCTGGCCCGAAGCCAGCTTGGCGAGAGCAACGCTCTCCGTCAGATCCGTCACCGTAACGTCAGACGCGTTGCCGGCGGCGAACGAGAGGCCGAGAACCGGCACATTGTTCGTACCGACCACGTACGTGGCGTTCGACGGCGGCTGCGAAACGCCGACCGTGAGCGAAGCTGACCGGGTCGTCATCTTGTTGCTCGTCAGAGTGCCCGTCGGAACGATGTCCGTGGCATTCGTCAAGTCCGTGTTGTTAACGTCCTTGGCCTTGATGTTAGCCATCGGCACGGCAACCGTGTAGGCATCACCAGCGGTTGCACCGCTGTAAACGTTGCCGGTCACCTGGAGATCAACGGACTGGCCTGCGGCCAAATTCTGAACATCCTTGTAGGCAAGCGTCTGGCTGGCGTCATAACCACTCCCATCTCCGGCACCAGTACCATCGGTCAATGCCAGTTCCATCGGGCCCATGAACGTCGTACCGTCCGCCTTGCGGATGGTCAGGTTGGTCAGGTTGGCCTGGGTGGCAGTATGTGAAGCATCCCCGTCGTACAACAGACCGTGATGGCTGCCGGAAGTGCAGGACACACAAGCCCACGTCAAGTCGATCTCATCGAGCTCGACGGCGTTCTGGGACGTCACGGTCAGGTTCATGAAGACCTGGTTCGTGGAATCCACCTGGATGTCGGTGGCCGTCGGCCCGTTGAAGGCGAAGGTCAGTTTGCCGCCGATGATCGACGAGAACGAACAGTTGCTGGAGGAGCTGGCACAGCTCGAGCCGGTCGCACCGTACGTGCCGGTGGATTGCAAACCGCTCGAATTGATGTCGATTTCCTCGTTGAAACCGTACTTCTGGCCGATCGCCACGATGTCCGTGCTGGAATCGACGGCGATCTTGATATCGTCAGCCGAACGGCCGCCGATATTGGCCGTCACGCTCAGGATGGCGTTGCTGCCGTTGCCGATCGCGAGCGGGTTGGTCAACGGGAAGCTGACCAAGTCGGAGACGGAACCGCCGGTAACCGGCGTGCCGACCGCCAACAGGGTGGAACCCTGCCACAGCTTGTAGTTGCTGTGATCGCCGGAACGGTCAATGCTCAGCGTGACGGACTTCACGGAGACGTCCTCCGTCCCGGCCGTCAGCTTGAACTTGCCGATCAACGCGTCCTTCTGACCGAGCGTCGGGTTGGCAATCGTTCCCGTCTTGTCAACCGTGATGTAGCCGGTCTTCGTCGCGGAGAAGGTCATCGTGTTGCCCGTGACCGGGAACGAACCCGTCACCGAGGCGCTGCCCACGATGGAGCTGGCCGAGGCAATGGAGAAGTTCGCCGTGTCACCGCCCGCGCTGATCGAGGCGATGTCGGCACGGATGGACATGTGCTTCACTTCACCAGCCGCGAGGCTGATGTTCAACGCGCTGAAGGTGACCTGGCGCGTGGACGAATTGACCGAGCGGCCGTTCGTCAGACGCGTGTCGCCGTCATACAGGTACACGTTAAGGAAGTCACCCGTCGCACCGATGCCGCCGAGGTTGGCAACGATCTGGTTGATCGTCGCGGCACCCGAAGAGGCCGTCAGATCGAACTTGAAGAAGGTTACCGAGGAGGCGTTGGACGGAATCGTCTGGGCCGCCGGGGTGTCCGACGCCGTCGAAACCGACAGGCCGCCGACCGCCGTGGCCGGGAGCTGCGCCGGGTCGGCGACGCTCGACTCCATGGAGGTGAGGTTGCCATCCGCCGCGATGGAGGACAGGGTGATACCGCTGCCGGAGAGCGCAAAGCGCGACTGGAGGCGGTTGGCCGTGAAGCCGGCGCTGGTCACCAGGCGCTTCTGGCCGTTTTGGATCTCGTAGTAGTTGCCCGAACCGTCGCTCACCAAGGCGCCGTTATAGGCCGCGCTGGCGGAGGACAGGGAGGCGCCGATCGTGTAATCGGCGAAGAACACGTCCGGGACGTCCTGGATGAACTGGTTCCAGTTGGAACCGGCCAGGCCGGTCGCGACGCTTTCCGTCTCGATCCAGCGCAGCACGCCGTTCGGCGTCACCGCGTACGTCTTCGGGTCGCTCTGGATCTTGACCCAGTACGAACCCGGGCGACGCATGATGTTGCCGCCGAGCGGGATGGCCGCCAGCTGGCTGTCGGAAATCGTTTGAACGTTCGAGAAGTCCGAGTACCAGGAAAGGTAGGTCTTCTCGTCGGGGAAGGCGTAGCGCTTGCCGTCGCTGCCGTAGTAGTACAGCGTCGAAAGCGTCGTGCCCTTGATAAGGTCGCCGGGCGCTGCCGCGCGGGCCGTCAAGGGAGCCACGAACGAGGAGAAACCGACGGACCAGAGCATGGTCGCGGCGGCCACCGCCGTCGTGAAGGCGCGCTTCCCCACGTTGAGGGAGCTATTCATAGATAAGGGGAGCTGTCTTGAACCTTTGGTGATTAGAGCGGAACGCGGCCTGGGGAGACCTTGCAAAATCGCGTCTTTTCGTCTCGCGGGGCCCCGCCGCCTCCTCAACGTACGCTTTCGGTACGTCTCGGAGGTCGGCTTCCCCGCTCAACGAAAATCCATCGATTTTTCAAGGGTCTCTACAGGCCTCGACCTTTAAGCGTCCGCGGAACGTGCATTACCCCTCCAGACCTCCCCCTTCGACTCGCTTCGCTCGCTCAGGGCGGGCTCTTGGCAGAGGAGGATGGCACCGAAACGGGAATGCGGGCCTTGGAGACGAGATCCGTCCCCAACGCGGAGCGTGGAACGTGGAACGTTCGCACGATTCGCGTTGGGGCGCATCCTTGTCCCGAGGGCAGGCACGGGGGCCTGCCCCTACGAAATGATGATGTGCCATCCCGTTCATCGTAGGGGGGCGGACCCCTGTGTCCGCCCCTGCATGCGATGCAGGGGCATGGCCATCACGCACCTACGGCGTCGCGTCGTTGTTCAACGTGCTCAATTTGATTTCTTCATCGACGATCTGCTGCTCGGCGGAGGCGAGCGTCTTGTCCGCCGCGTTGAGCAGGTCGAAGGCGTGGGAGTAGCCGCCGGCCGCCATCACGTCCTGCGCGGTGGAGAGCGAGGCAGGGAGCGGCTGCAAGGCCGTTTGCGTGCTCGCCACGAATGCGCGGAAATCTTTCGTTTGGGATGCAGGCAGATTGTTGAGAGCCGCGCGCATCACCGAGAGCCGGCCGAGGGCCAGATCCAGGCGGCCGCTCACGTCCTGGTATTCGTTGCGAAAATTCCTCTGCACGTCCTGCGCCGGCACGGAGCCGTTGCCGTCCTCATAGGCCTTCACCAGGGTGCGGACGGCCTGGGTCTGCGTATTTTCGGCGGCGGCCTGCGCGCTGACGACATCCGCCCTGACATCTCCGGGCGCCGACTGCGCCGACTGGGAAAGGACGGCGGCGAAGGCATCGGCCTTGCTCGCCAGCGAGGCGGCCGCGGCCGCCTGCGCCGGCGCCTGGCCTGCCAATCCCGACAGCTCGCTGTGCGCCGAGGACAATTCGTTTTTGAATCCGTCGACGGCCGCCTTCACCTGCGCGGCGGATCCCGGATCATTGGAGGCGCTCAAGTCCACGGCTTCCTGCAGGCGCGCCGCGGCGAAGTCCGCATGCAGCTGCAGGCGCTGCTCGGGGGAATTGGCGAGCGAAAGCTGCAGGCGCTCCGCCGCGAGCTTCACCGGATAGAGGATGTCGCCGGGCCGGCTGCCGGAAGCGGAGACCGTGGTGATGAAGCCGCCGAGCATGAGGCCCGCCACGGCGGCGGTCATCGCGAGCGGGCGCAGGAACGCGTGGCGCGCCTCCCAGCGCAGGTACTCGAGATAATCCCAGACGGTGTAGCGGCGCGGAGCCGGCGCTTCATTCCACCCGAGTTCGCGCCAGAGCCGCTCGCGACTCCTGTCCACATCCGCGGACGAAAAACCGCCGCCGAGTTCCGGGGCGTCCTTGACGCGGTCCATCAATTGTCGGAAGGCGCGGTTGTTCATAGCGCGGAGCGCGGAGCACACCCACTTTGTCATCCTGAGGGAGCGAAGCGACTGAAGGATCTGTCGACGGATCCTTCCCCCGCCTGCATGCAGGCGGGGTCAGGATGACAAAGGGGGAAGCTCAGGATGACAAAGAGTGGGGGTCTCTTCACTCAAACTTTTTCTGCAGGCGTTTTCTCAATCGATGCAGAAGGACATTGGTGGCGTTTTCCGTTTTCTCAATGCGCTCGGCCACGTCGCGCGCGCTCAAACCTTCGAAGTAGCGAAGGGAGAAGGCGAGCTGCTCCTCATCGCTGAACTCGGCGAGCGCCGCTCGGACGAGCGCGAGTTCCGTCTGCGCTTCCAGCCGGCGCGTTGAGACGCCCCGATCGCTCGCCAGGCGATCCTCCGTCCCGTCGTCGGCATCAAGCGAGACGCTTGTCCGACGCGCACGATAGAACTCGGCGACGGCCGAACGGGCGACGGTATAGATGATGCCGGAAGCGCTTTCGACTTTCGTGTTCTGGAGATAATTCCAGACGCGCATGAACGTCGTCGAGAGGGCATCGTCCGCGTCTTCCCGCGACGGGAGCTTGGAACGCAGATAGCGGAGCACGCCCGCCGCATGCATGCCATGCAACCGCTCGAACGCATGCCGGTCCTTGTGGACCTGAATGCGGTAGAGCAAGAAAGCCTCCTTTTGTTCCTTGGGCGTTGACACAAGGTTGAAGATTGGATGGGAGACCTTACCGTCCGTCGATAATGCGCAGCACCTTAGCGGAGAAAAGCGATTCCATCAAGGTTCCCTTGACGGGAACGACTATGTTTGGCTACACTGGAGTAGCCAAACAGGCCTTGTACCACCTATGCCCGTCGATTCTGTCATCCGCCTTTCCGTGTCCGAAGCGGCCCGTCTGTTCGGCGTGAGCCAGCGCACGGTCCGCCGCGCGATCGGGGCGGGAGACATTACGTACGTGGTGGTCCAAGGCCGGTACAAAATCAATTTCGAGTCGGCTCTTCGCTGGTCCCAGCGTACCACGACGGTCCGGAACAAGCGCGACCGCCAGGGCGTCGGGCAATACGTCGAGAAATGGCGCATCCGCAACCGCCTTTACTCGCCGAATCCGCAAGTGTTAAAAGGAGGCAAGCAGAGGGATGGCGCCAACCGGAACGCGCATGACTGATACGACCGACAAGCGCCGCACGATTCCCCCCTCGCGTCTGGCCGCGGCGCTGTTTGCGCTTGCGCTGCTCTTTCCCGCCCCGGCCTTCGCCGCCGCGGAGCCATCGTTCGTGCGCACGGCGGATTATTACCTGCTTTCCGGGACGGCCCTGGAGTCGCCGGACACGATCAAGCGGCTGGCGGCCTTCGACGTCATCATCATCCCGGCGGAAGCGCAGGCGTACAACCGTCCGTTCTTCGCCGCCGTCCGCCGCCTCAATCCGCGCATCCGCATCCTCGCGTATGTCCCGGCGGTCAGCTGGAACGACGCGTACTGGAACGATCCGCTCCACGCGGCGCTGAAAGCCGGCATCCGCGACGCGTGGTGGCTGACGGACGCGTCCGGCAGGCGCGTCTCGCTGTGGCCGGGTACCACGGCGCTCAACATGGACTCCGGCTGGGTTCCCTATCTGTCCGACTTCGCCGCGCATACGATCCTGGGCAGCGGATTGTGGGACGGCGTCTTTTACGACGAGGTTCAGGATTCCATCGACTGGGTCGGAAGCGCGGACGTCGACCGCGACGGGCGCAACGACGCGCCGGCGCAGGCGAACGCCCTGTGGACGGACGGCTTCAAGACGCTGCTCCGCGACACGCGCGCGGAAGCCGGCCCGGGCCCGATCATCGTCACGAACGGCAGTTCGAATCCCGCCTTCGCCCCGTACGTGAACGGACGGATGTACGAGAGCTTCCCGACGTCCGGCCTGGCCGCCTGGACGTCCGCCCTGCGCGATTACCTGCGCGAGCAGAGCCTGCTCCCCGCGCCCGCGACGCTCATCGTCAATGCGAACACCGGCAACACCGGCGCGCGCGACGATTATCGCGCCATGCGCTTCGGACTGGGGAGCGCGCTTCTGGGCGACGGATATTTCTCGTTCGACTTCGGCACGCAAAGCCACGCGCAGCTGTGGCGCTACGACGAGGAAAACGCGTACCTCGGGGAACCGAAGGGCGCCCCCGCGAACATCGCCTCCCACGTGTGGACGCGTCCGTTCTCGGACGGCGAAGTGGTGGTGAACGCCGGTTCGGCGCCGCAGACCGTGACGCTGGACGGCGAGTACGAGCGCCTGCACGGCGCGCAGGACCCGTCGGTCAACAACGGGTCCATCTCTTCCCGCGTGACCGTCGGGGCGCAGGACGGGATCGTGCTGCTGCGGCCCGTCGACCAGCTGGACAATGCCGCGTTCCCGAACGGCGCCTTCGCGCGCATCTTCGACAACCGCGCCCGGGTCAAGCGCACGGGATTTTTCGCCTACGACGAATCGGCGCAGGGCGGAACGCGCGTGGAGATTCTCGAAGCGAGCGCTTCCCCCCCTGCCAAGGGGGGGCTGCCTGCCGACGTCACGTCGGCAGGCGGGGGGGTCTGCGCCTCGGCAGGCGGGGGGGTCCGGGTGGTTGCCGACCAAACCGACGTCACGGTCGCGGCGGCGGACGGGAGCGTCCGCGCGCATTTCGCCCCGTACGGCGCTTCCTTCCGCGGCGGCGTGAGCGTGGCGGTCGCCGACGTGGACGGCGACGGGCAGCCGGACATCGTGACCGCGCCGATGGCGGGCCTGGCTCCGCAGGTGCGCGTCTTCGGCTTGGATGGGACGCCGAAGGCGTCGTTCGCCGCGTTCCCCGGCCGCGCGCACGGCGCCTTCGTGGCCGCGGGCGACGTGGACGGCGACGGGCGCGCGGAGATCGTGGTGGGCGCCGGCGCGGGAGAGGAGCCGCTCGTGCGCGTCTTCACGGGATCGGGACAGCCCGTCGGACGTCCGTTTTACGGCTTCCCCGCCGCCTTCCGCGGCGGCGTGCACGTGGCCGCGGGCGACGTGGACGGCGACGGGCGCGCGGAGATCGTGGTGGGCGCCGGCGCGGGCGGCGGGCCGCAAGTGCGCATCTTCAAGGCGGACGGTACACTGGAAGGGCAGTTCTTCGCGGGCAGCCAGAACAGCCGCAGCGGCACGGATGTCGCCGCCGCCGACGTGGACGGCGACGGACGCGCGGAGATCATCGCGCTGTCGACGAACGTGTTTACGCTGGAGAGTTCAGCCGTTAGCCATTAGCCGTCAGCCGACAGCCATCAGGACGAGACACGCGAGCTACTTCCTACTCGCTACTTCCTACCGCCTACATCCTCCTGGCTCCCCCTATGCCCTCCCTTCGATCACACGCCATGCGCCTCGCGTCCCATCCCGGACGCCTGCTGCTCGCGCCGTTCGCGCATCACTATCGAAAGCGCTACGCCGGACGCGTGCGCGCGCCGCGCCTCGTCTTCGCGCTGGACCTGTTTTTCGCCGGCGTCGTGATCGGGCTGCTTTCGGTCGGCGTGGCGTTCACGTTTTTCCGCCCGCGCGATTTCGGCGACGGCGTCGTCTTCTCCGCCGACGTCGCGCCGCACGACGTCGAGACCGGCGCTTCTTCCACGCTCGTCATCCGCTATCGCAACGAGACGGGCGAAGACCTGCATCGCGCGCAATTGACGCTCGGCTTCCCCGCCCATTTCCTGCTGCAGGATCTTTCCGTCAATCTGGCCGAGACGTCGGGCCGGAACGCGTACGATCTTGGAACGGTCGCCGCCGGCGCCCAGGGCGACATCAAAATCAAGGGCGTGATGTTCGGCGACGTCGGCGCGCCGCAGACGTTCCGCAGCCTTCTGACCTTCGTCCACGGCGCGCATGACGAGCCGGACCAGAAAATCGACTTCCATTCGTTCACGCCGACGCGTTCCGCCTTGGAACTGTCGCTCGACGTGCCGCCGGCGCTGTATGCCGGCGAAACGATGACGGGAACCGTGACGGCGCGCAACGGCGGCCCGGTGGACATGCCCGACATCGCGCTGGAGCCGTCCTGGCCCGCGGGTTTCACGCTGGCGGACGCCAGCATCCCGTTGCGCGGCGGAGACGTGCACATGCCGGGCCTGGCGCCCGGGGCGTCCGGAACCTGGAGTTTCCGCGGGACGCTCGGCGCGCAGGCGGGAACGGCGGACTTTTCCTTCCGTCCGTCCTTCGCCTTCGGCGACCAGACGTACCGCCAGGAAACGCTGGCCGCCTCGCGCGCCGTCGCGGAACCGCCGCTGCACGTGGGCCACACGGTCACGGGCATGGCGGCCGGGGCGACGGCCGTCGCCACGGTGTCCTATGAAAACACGGGAAGCCAAGCCGTCACGGACGCCGTGATCGGCGTGGAGACGGACAGCCCGCTTTTTCCGAAGCGGACCTATTTCGTCTCGTACGCGCAGCATCCGGCGCTGGCGCGCATCGCCCCGGGAGCCTCGGGCACGCTCTCCATTCCCCTGCCGGCCGCCGCCTCCATCCAGGCAAGCGACTTGGCGCCGGATGGAAGTTTCTCCGTCGTGACGCACGCCTATGCGGCCTACGGCTTGGCGCCGGGGCGCGTCGCGCTGGAAAGCCGCGGCGCGGACGTGCGCACCGTTCCCACGACGCCGTTCCAGATTGCGGCCTCCGCGCGCTATGCCGCGCCGAGCGGCGACCAGATCGGCCTCGGGCCGCTCCCGCCGGTGGTCGGCCAGGAAACGACGTACTGGATTTTCTGGAATGTGCGCGGCACGATCAATGCCGTCGACACGCTGCGCGTGGAGGGGCGCCTGGCGCCCGGGGTGCGTTTTACCGGCCGACAGACGGTCTCCCAGGGCGAAGGCGTCGCCTTCGACGCGGCGACGGACACGGTCCGCTGGGAGCCTGGAACCGCCGCGCCGACATTGCCGCCCGACAGCCGCGCGGTCGGCGCCGCCTTCGAGGTCGCGCTGACGCCGACCCCCGCGCAGGCCGGAACCGCTCCCGCGCTCATGGAGCGCACGGCCGCCACGGGCGTGGACGTCGCGACGGGCGACATCGTCGCGGCGGGCGCCCGGCCGGTCACGACGAATCTGCCGGACGACCCGATGGCAGCAGGGTTCGCCCGCGTGGTCCTCCCGTGACGGGAAAGGACCAAACGTAGCAAAGATCCAAGGACCAAATTGGTTCTTGGTTCTTTGTTCCATTTTGTCCCATTTTTTGGTTCTTGGTTCTTTCTTTCTTTGCCTTTCCATCTTTGCCTTTCCGCTTGACAGATTCCGCGTTTTTTGCTACGGTGCCGCCTTAATTTATCGCGTCAACGGCGCGGAAAAGCACACACTGTGAAGATCGCCATGATCGGACAAAAAGGCATGCCGGCGCGCTCGGGCGGCATCGAACGCCATGTGGAGGAGCTCTCCGCCGAGCTCGCGCGGCGCGGGCACGAAGTGCTCGTGTTTTGCCGTCCGTGGTACGTCACGCCGGAGGCTCCCACCTCCCCGCCGGCCGGAACTTCCCCCGGCCCCCTCTTGGCAAGAGGGGGTGACGCAGCCGACAGTCCCCCCTCAGACAGGGAGGGGCTCGTGCGCGGCGTGCGCTGCCTCGCGACGCCGTCCATCCGCACCAAGCACCTGGACGCGATCACCCACGCGTTCACGTCCATCGTGCGCGCGGCGCGGGAGCGCGCGGACGTCTTCCACATCCACGGCGTCGGCCCGGCCCTGCTCGCCTGGCTGCCGCGCCTGCTTCGCCCGTCCGCCCGCGTCGTCGTCACGTTCCACTGCATCGACCGTTCGCACGGCAAGTGGGGACCGTTCGCGCGCCTCATGCTGCGCCTGGGCGAATGGTTCGCCCTGCACATGCCCGGGGCCACCGTGGTCGTCTCCAAATCGCTGCAGACGTATGTGCGCCTGCAGTACGGCCTGGATGCCGTCTATATCCCGAACGGCACGCGCCTCCATGACGCCACGCCGGATTTCACCCGCTTGGACGCGTTCGGCCTGACGCCCGGACAGTACGTGATGTTCTGCGCGCGTCTCGTCCCGCACAAGGGGGCCCACACGCTCATCGAGGCGTGGAAGCGCCTGCGCCGGACGCAGCCGGAGCTGGTCGGCGGCCGGAAGCTGGCCATCGTCGGCGGCACGGCCTTCACGGACGATTACGTGAAGCGCCTGGGCGACCTGTCCAGGGACGACGCGTCCATCGTCCTGACCGGCAATCAGACCGGCGAGCCGCTCCACGCCTTGTTCGCGGGCAGCTACGCCGTGGTCCATCCGTCCACGTCGGAAGGCCTGCCCATTTCCGTCCTGGAAGCCATGTCCTACGGCAAATGCGTCCTGTCCTCGGATATCCCGGAAAACGCGGAGCTGACGGCCCAGCACGGACTTTCGTTCCGCACGGGCCAGGTCGAGGACTTGATGGAAAAGCTGGCCATGATGCTCAAGCACCCGAACCTGGTGGAAGCCGTCGGCAAGGACGCCCGGGCCTTCGTCGCGACGCACTACGATTGGGAAGACATCGGTGAACAGACGGCCTATTTGTACGAAGCCCTCGATTTCATCCCGCATTTGAAGCGCGCGACGGGATAAAAGACCAAGGAAAAAAACCAAGGACCGAATTCGGTTCTTGGCTTTTTGTTTTTGGTTCTTGGATCTTGGTTCTTCTTTAATCCTTCCCGTCGTAGGTGACCGCGTCCAGACCCGGGACGACCTCGATCCACGTCTTGCCGGAATTCATCTGGACCTCCGTGCCGTTCCCGTCGAAGAAGCGCAAGCGCTCCCGGGCGGACGGTTTTTTCCACGTCGCCTTGATCACGCCGCCGTCCTGGAACACCAGGGCGTCGCCGGATCCGATGGTCGTGATGTGGCGGTGGCCGATCTGGTCCACCGTTTCGATCTTCGTCGCAACGACCGCCACGTTGTCGGCGGCGATCGCGCTTCCGTCCTGCATGGTATCCGGCAATCCCCCCTGCCACCGGCGGTACTGGTCCGTCTTGGCATCATAGAGCCAGCTCACGCGATAGTCCGGCATGGAAAAATCGATGGACGGACTGGCGGGATGGTCCGGGGGCAGGACGGCCGGATCCTTGAACATCCAGATGCCGTAGGACGGCGCGGGGGCCTTGCCCTGCGCAGCCAAACGGTCCCAGGCGGCGCTCAACAGCTGGGTGGAGGTATAGACATTGTGGGGCGCCTGGCGGTCCGTGGAACGCCAGAAGGAGGACCCGTTCCAGAACTGGTTGAAGTCGAACGTGCCGCCGGCGGACAGGTCGGCCAGCGCCTCGTCCGATCCGCCGACATGCGCGTAAAGGGCATCCAGCTCGTCGTCCCAATCGATGAAATACGGACGGGCGGAGCGGATCGGGCCGATCTTCTGGACCGACGGTTCGCTGGAGAAAAACGCGAGCAGGCGCGGAATGCCGGCTTCCACCGGCGCTTCGATGACCAGCGGGGCCTGATCCAGGCCGCTTTGCGGCAAGGCATCCACCATGTTGTCGACCATGACGCCGTACACGCGCGGCAGCGGTTGGGCGGACGGGACGGGAAAACCCGTCAGCGGGTCGCGGAGCGTCGGCACGCCGGGCGTCGCGCGCGGACGGCTGGTCTGCGCCGCAGACGGCGGCGCGGGGAAAAGGGCGGCGCGGAACGCGTACGCGGCCAGCAAAAACGCCACCGCAAGCGCAACGAGGAGCGCGGCGGCGTTTTTCCTCAAGAAACTTCCGACGGCTTTGAGAAAACCGTGCGCGTTCATGAGCAGGGATGGTCGGCGGGCTATTTCTTCGCCATGGGAGCCGGCGCCTCGGCCGTCCCTCCCTCTTCCGGTTCCTCGGCTTTCTTCTTTTCGACCTTCTCCACCTTGGTGACGTCCATCTCGACGGCCTGGTCAAGCGCGGCCAGTTCCTCCTCCGTGCGCGGCGCCTCCACGAGCAGGACGGTCGCCTCCGCGTCGTCCAGCACCTGAACGCCCGACGGCACGGCGATGTCCTTGACGTGGATGACGTCGTCAAACGTCGCCAGGCGCGCAATATCCACGGTCAACTCATGCGGCAAATCCTTCGGCAGTGCGCGGACTTCCAGCGTATCCAGGACGTGCACGAGCGTCCCGCCGGCCTTGAGGGCCAGCGACGCGCCGACGGGGACGAGCTTCACGTCCGCCTCCACCGGCTTGTTCATGTCCACCGCGCGGAAATCGACGTGGGTCACCTGGCCGCGGATCGGATCGACCTGGATGTTCTGGATAAGGACATGGAGGGCCTGTTCCCCTTCGACCTGGAGCTCCACGATCGAACTCTCGCCGGCTTCCTTGAGGGCGCGGGAAAAGGCCATGCGTTCCACGGATAAATTCTTCGGCGCCTTCAAGACGGATCCGTACGCGACGGCCGGGACCTGCCCTTCGGCGCGAAGCGCGTCGGTTTTGCGGCCGGTAACGGTGCGCGGCTGTGCGGAAAGAATGGTCATCTGCATAAAAACAGGTTCGAGCGTGATGGCGGAGATCGTACCGGAGGGAGGGGTCGGCGTCAAGGGGAACGCCGCGCTCTCCGGCTGACCGTCTTTCTTTTTATCGAGCCTTTTGCGGGCGGCAACGGGGCCGAAAGGGCCGAAACGGGGACGACGGAATCGAACCAGCCGGCCAAAGGCTGCGCCAAACATTCGTGCATGTGCAAAACGTCGTCGGCGGAAATGGCGGGAGCGCGGGAGAGCCTGATGACGTCGTCCGCGTCCAGATCCGTCACCAAGCCGATCACGCCGGCCGATCCGGGTCCGACCAGGGTGAGCACCAAAAGGTGCGCGGCGCAGCGGCGGCACGTCGCATGCAGCAATTGGGCGTTTCCTTTTTCTCCCAGGATCCGCGCGTCCGCTTGGACGGCATGCGCCTGACCCGGCGCGGCATCGGCGCAGAGCGGGCAATAGGAAATGAGTCTTGAGCGGTCATCATGCATAGTCGTCTGCTACGGTAACATGGACGACCCGGCGCGCACAGAGGCGCGCGCCACGCTGTCGACGATGCCGAGCATGAGCAGGGTGAAGACGAGCGAGGAGCCGCCGTAGGACACGAGCGGGAGCGGCAGTCCCGTTACCGGCAAAATGCCAAGATTCATGCCGGCGTGGATGCAGGTTTGCAGGAGCAGCGAAGCGCCCATCCCCGCGAGAAGCTCAGCGGCGAACGGATCGGGCGTCCGCCGCGCCTGCCGCAGCATTCTCCAGAGGAGGAACAGCCACAGGACGAGCAGAAGGCTTACGCCGACGAAGCCGAGCTCCTCCGCGATCACGGCGAAGATGAAATCCGTCTGGCTCTCCGGCAGGAATTTCAACTGGCTTTGCGAGCCGAACCCCAACCCGCGGCCGACCCAGCCGCCGGCGCCGACGGCGATCACGGCTTGCGTGACGTTGTAGCCCTGGCCGTGGGGGTCGGCGGAAGGGTTCAGGAACACCTGGATGCGCGCCTTCTGATACGGCGCGAGAAGGAACTGCCAGGAAAACAGGCTTGCGGCGATGCCAAGCAAGGCAAGGCCGGCCGCGAAGCGTTTTGGCAGGCCGGCAAACAGGATCACCGCGCCCCATATCCCGAGCAGGATGAGCGCCGAACCCAGATCCGGCTGTTTGAGCACGAGCAGAACGGGCGGCGCGGCGATGGCCGCCGTCCACAGCAGGTCGCGCCAGCCGAAGGCGCGCCGAACGCGCTCCGACGCGTACGCGGCCAGACACACGGCCAGAATGATTTTCATGGGCTCCACCGGCTGGAACGTAAAAGGACCGACGGCGAACCATCCCGTCGCTCCGTGTATCGTCGCCCCGAAGACGAGGACGGCGAGCAAGAGCAGGTTGCCGGCCGCATACAGGACAAGCGCGTACCCCCGCAGCAGGCGATAATTGGCGTGGCTCAGGAAAAAATACCCGACCAGGCCGATCAACAGGGCTGCCGCTTGTTTTTTTACGTTCAGCAGGGCGTCCCCCGGCTGGGAAAGCGCGACGGAATAGATGGCCGAGAGGCCGATGAGGCACAAGACGACCATGGCCAAAAACGCCGGAGGGTCGGCGGGGCGCGGCCAAGAAAGGACGCGGCGGATGTCCATAGCGGAGCCAGCTTAGCGTGGAAGCGTCAAATAAGACAAAGATCCGGGACAAAAAATGGAACAAAATGGGACAAAGAACCAAGATTCAAAAATGGGGCAAATTGAAACAAAGAACCAAGGACCAATTTGGTTCTTGATTCTTTGCCCCATTGGTTCTTTTGGTTCTCTAAGGCCCCGGCGCCTCCAGCCGCGTATCGATGGTCGTGCCGTCCGGCAGCATCTTGTAAACCGCCGGATCGAAGATGTTCACGTCGGGCACGACGCTTACGGAGCCGGCCGCCGGCAGCGCGCCGAACCAGTCGATCGCCACCTGCTGCGTAGCACCGGAATCAAGGCTCTCCAGCACCGTCCGGTTGACGCCGACAACGGAACTGCCGCGCATCAGCAGGACGTCGAAGGCCGGATTGTAGTAGCTGTAGGAACTGTCGTTGGTCACCGTGAACGTCGTCTGGCCGACCGTCTTGCCGGCAAACGGCACGTTCGTGACGAAGGCCGGGTTCGTGATGGCGAAGGCCAGATGCGAAGCCGACCATGTCGCGTAATCGCCCGTCACATGCGCATCGACGCGATGCCACACGGTGTTCGACAGCACGAGCGTCGCCGCATGCGCACCGCCCAAATCCGGCGTCGCGAGCGCCAAGAGCGGCTTTTCCTTTTCCCCAGGCAGAATGAAGCCGTGCTGCGGTTTGGTGGCCGTGCCGGCGTCGGATTGAAAGGCATAATCAAACGTCGCCCACCAATCCGCATTCGGGTTCGTCAGCGGGGCGTACGCGTCCGCGACCGTTCCCTGCCCCGCCAGGACCAAGGCGTCTCCCGGCTGCAGCGGCTGCGCGGCATGGGCGAGCGTCTGGGCGTTCAAATCGCTCTGCCCGTAGGCGGCCATCTCGGCGACGGCCAGCCGTTCGCGGCTGTTGCTGATCAAAAAGGAATCGGCGAGGGTCCAGATGGCGAAGCACAAAAAGCCGGCGTCCAGCGCGATGAAGAGCGCGTAGGCAAGGCCCTTGATCTGCTCGCGATGATTCACCCACCACAGCGAAAAACGGTAGGACCGCCGGTACTCCTGCTCCTCCTCTTTGAGAAACCCGTTGGCCATAGTGCCTGCATTATAGCCGATCACGCCGCTTCCTTCCTCTTTTCCGGCCCCGTCGACACGGCCTGGTCGAAGTCGATCACGTACACGCGCGGCGGATGCGAGAGATCAGGTTCGCCTTTTGCATCGCGGACGAAGACGAGGACGAAATTCCCGAAATGCGTGTGGCCGTGCGCCACGCCGAGTTCTTGCAGGGCGGACTCAATGCGCTTCACGGCTTGGGAGATTTCCGACTGATAAAGATGCGTGCGTTCCAGCCATGCCGTGAAGGAAGGCCCGCGCAGGACGTGCGCGGATTTGCATCGGCACTTGGTCGATCATGCGGAGGAGCGCGAGATGGGCGGGAGAACCCGCTTCCTGCAATCCCTGCTCAATCGCCGTCGGCAGCTGCGCTTCCGCGGCCGCCGCGCTTTTCGCGTAGCGCGCGATGTCGCGCTCCGTCAGCGGCGGATCGCCTGGCAGGCGGTACATGTCGGCGTGCGCGCGGAAGGACGCGGCGAGGCGCTCCGCCTCCGCCGCTTCCTCGGGCGACGAGCGGACGGACGACGGCGGACGTTCAGGAGAAACCATAGGGGTTTTGTTCACGCGCATGGTACTCCGCCGAGCGGCCCGACGCACACCGCGCGACTCTTCCTTCCGCCCGCCCGCCGTGCTATTCTTCCTGCGTATTTTCCGACCTTCCGCTATGCCAAAAAAGCCCGAGACGACCACCCCCCCGCCTGCCAAAAAGAAAGCCGGCAGGCAGCCCCCTCCTTCGACTTCGCTCAGGACAGGCCTTGGCAGGGGGGGGCGCGCCGCGTCCAACAATTCCAGCTACGGCGCCCAGCAGATTCAAGTGCTCGAAGGATTGGAACCGGTGCGCAAGCGCCCGGGCATGTACATCGGCTCCACCGGTCCGACGGGGCTGCATCACCTCATTTGGGAGGTCGTCGACAACTCCATCGACGAAGCGATGGCCGGCTTCGGCAACGAGATCGTCATCCGCCTGCTGCCGGACCACATGGCTTCCGTGGAGGATCACGGCCGCGGCATCCCCGTCGACATCCATCCCCAGTACCGCGTGTCCGCCATGGAGCTCGCCTTGACCAAGCTGCACGCTGGCGGCAAGTTCGGCGGCGGCGGTTACAAGGTATCCGGCGGCCTGCACGGCGTGGGCGTTTCCGTCGTCAATGCGCTCTCGACGTACCTGAAGGCGGAGGTCAAGCGCGAGGGGAAGCTGTGGATGCAGGAGTACGCCATCGGCAAGCCGAAAGCCAAAGTGAAGCCCGTCGGCACGGCCAGGGGCACCGGCACCACCATCACCTTCAAGCCGGATGCGTCCATTTTCGAGACGGTCGAGTTCGATTGGGGCACCGTCATCGAGCACTTGCGCCAACAGGCGTACTTGCTCAAGGGCATCAAGTACGTGGTGATCGACGAGCGGGACGCGGCGGCGCGGCGCGCCTACGGCTTTTATTTTGAAGGCGGCATCGCCTCGTACGTGCGCCACATCAACCGCGGCAAGGAAGCCAAGCATCCCAACATCTTCTACGTTTCCAAACACGACGACGCGACCGACATCGACGTGGAAATCGCGCTGCAGTACACGGACGAGTACCACGAGTCGGTGTTCTGCTTCGCCAACAACATCACCAATCCGGAAGGCGGCTCGCACCTGCAGGGCTTCCGCACGGCGCTCACGCGCGAGCTGAACGCCTATGCGCGCGGCAAGGGACTGCTCAAGGAAAAGGATCCGAACCTTTCCGGCGAGGACGTGCGCGAGGGGCTGACGGCGGTGATCAGCGTGAAGATCAAGGAACCGCAGTTCGAGGGCCAGACCAAGGCCAAGCTCGGCAATCCGGAAGCGCGCACGGCGGTGGAAAGCGTGTTCGGCGACAGCTTCAAGGTGTATCTCGAGGAGCACCCGCGCGACGCCGAAGCCATCATCGGCAAGTGCGTGCTCTCGGCGCAGGCCCGCGCCGCGGCGCGCGCGGCGCGCGAGACGGTGCTGCGCAAGGGCGTGCTGGAAGGCCTCACGCTGCCGGGCAAGCTGGCGGACTGCTCCAGCAAGGACCCGAGCCGCTCGGAGCTGTTCATCGTGGAGGGCGATTCCGCCGGCGGTTCGGCGAAGCAGGGCCGCAGCCGCGAGACCCAGGCCATCCTCCCGCTGCGCGGCAAGATTTTGAACGTCGAGCGCGCGCGGCTCGACAAGATGCTCGCCAACAACGAGGTGAAGTCGCTCGTGATCGCGCTCGGAACCAACATCGGCGAGCAGTTCAACATCGAGGAGCTGCGCTACGACCGCATCGTGCTCATGACGGACGCCGACGTGGACGGCGCGCATATCCGCACGCTCCTGCTGACGCTCTTCTACCGCCACTTCCCCGAGCTCGTGCGCCAGGGCCACATCTACATCGCGCAGCCGCCGCTGTACCGCATCGCCGCCGGCCACGATCACGAA
>JAJYIV010000020.1 GCA_021789915.1 bacterium
CCTCCTTTATAGTCGCCCTAGTCATATGGCGACACGGTAACCGGAATTAGTATCTACCCGGAGAAACTCAGTAACCGTTAATAGTATCTACAGCGAGAAATTGACAGGCGGCGAAGGATCTGGTCAAATCCCGGCGGATCGCAAGCCTTGGAGGAACCATGGAAGCGCCCGCGGGAAAACGGTCGCGCGAGGAATTGCGCGCGGCATTCGAACGGCACGTTGCCGAGCACTACGCGCCGAAAGGCAGCGGCTTCGTTTGCAAGAAGGACGGGGCCGAAATCCGGCAGACGACGCTGTACGTCTCCGTCCACGCGAAGGCTTTCGGCGACATGTGCGCCGGCTCCGGCGAGGTGGAACGACTTCCGCTTCCATACTGCCCCACGTGCGAAGGCGTGCCGAGCAACACCAGCACCTGCGTGCACGTCTGACACGCACGTCGACGACGATTCCGCTTCCGGCGGAATTTTTTGTTGCAAGGAAAGACGGGCGGACGGGCCTCCGAAAACAGGCAGGGCGTCTGGCCATCCGCCGAGGCGGGGAATAAAATCGCGGGCGTGGAGGAACACTCAAAAAAACGATGGAAACCCTGTCGGACATCCTGGATCGCGAACGGCGCTTGAGCGCGCGCTTCTTCGGCGCCGTCATTGACGTTCCTCCCGTGCCGGGCTGGATTTCGGAAACGCTTTCCGCCCATTGGCAGCGCCATCGCTTCGATATCCGCTATCTGCCGCCGTTCGCGATGGACGAAGGCCTGGCGCTGCCGGCCTGGAAGGACCGGCCCGGCCCGGCATTCTTTCGGGTGATCCGTCCGCGGCTGTCCTCCCCCCGGGCAGCGGCGCAAGGCCATTGGATGCTCGTCGACGCCCGCGACCGGCCGGCCAGGCGCGTCCCCTGGATACGCAGCACGGAAACGCAATGGCTTGAACGGTTCGGCCTGCGCGTCAAGGACGTCGTCAAGCGGTGGACGAGGCAGGCGTTTGACGACGAGTACCTGGATCCGGCGCTGCGGCCGGCGGGATTCGGCTCCCGGTTCGGCCTTTCCGTGCGCGACGTCGACCGATGCAAACCCTTCATCCGCTCCTTCCTGAAACTGGATTCGGCGCGGACGGTGCGCCTGCCTTTCTTTTCCGAATACAACTACCTGGCGAATGCCGCCTATCCGCCGTGGTCGGCGCAGACCACATGGGAATGGCTCGAGGACCGGACGGACGGAGGGGATCGCCTCGTCGTGGGCGGCGGCAGCGCCGGCTGCGTCGGATGGGAAGCGCCGGAATTTTGGAGTTCCATTCTCGCCTTCCGCCCGTTCGTCGAACTTTGACCATATGACCGACGGCCTGTTCCAGCCGCGCCGACGCATCGATCCGCAGGCCGCGCCCGCGGCGCAAGCGCCGCCCGCGTATTTTTTCACGAATGAACGTCCGAGGGCCTTCCTTTCCGGTCTGCCGGTCATGCCGCGGGTGCGCCGGGCCCTCTGCATCGGCGGAGGCGGCGACTTCGCCTTTTCCCTGCTCGCCTCGCGGGTCTTCCCCGGCCTGGAAGGCCTGGCCGCCTGCGACAACCGTCCGCTCGCGGTCGCGACCATGGATTTCAAACGGGCGCTGATCCGCGCCCTGCCCTTCGACGCGGCCGCGCGCCTGTTCGGCGGCCGCGGCGGTCTTCGCCTTGGCGAAGCGCTCGAACGCGCGCGCCCGTTTCTCTCGTCCGAGAGCCGGGCCGCGTTTGCGCGCGGCGCGGACGATCTTCAGGCTCTCCTGTTGGATGCCCTCCGCGCCTCCGGACGATGGGTGGCCGGCAGTCTTCGCCCGCGGCATGGCTGGGTCGATTATCTGCCGTACCTTTCATCCGCCGACGCCTACGGCCGTCTTCAACGGCGCCTGCCCCTGCTGGACATCCGGTTCGAAAGCCTGGAAGACGCCTTGGGCGGGCGGGCGGCAGGCGTCGATTTCGCGTACCTCTCAAACGTCCTCGACGACCGAACCTATTGTGCGGATCCGGATCGCCTCCTCGAAACGGCGGCGGAAGCGCTCGGCCGCGGCGGCGCCCTCTGCCTCGCGACGCAGGGGCGGACGGCGCCGATGACGGCCTGGATGGCCAGCCACGGCCTGCGCCTCATCCGCGCGGAACAAGGCCGCTTCGGATTCGTCTCCGCCCTTCAAGGCCATTACGCCTATTCGTTCCTGCTGTTCGCGAAGGACGGGCGGGGGTAAAAGAAAAACCCGCTGTTTCAGCGGGTTGCGGACGCGGCGATTTCTTCGTTGACGCAGCGCGTCAGGGACGCGAGCGTATGTGTCGTCCGGCGCACGCGGTGATTGCCGCCGATCGTGTCTCCTCCGCCCCATGCGCCGCGCAGGTCGGCCGGCTCTTCCGCGTTCAGGCGGGCGAAGATGCGTTGGATGGGGAAACGCACGTGCGGCCCGGAACGGCAGAAGGTGGCGACGAGGCTGCCGTGCGCCGTCTCGCGGACGGAGACGAACGCGCGAATGCCGTCGGCAAACATCTTGGTCCGGGCTTGGCCGCCCGTTTCGCGGACCATGATCCACCCGGATCCGCCGCCGATCGTGTCGTACCCGAGCTCGAGAGGCTTGGACCTTCCACGGCCGTTCACGTAATCGCCGATGCGCCGGCAGACCGCTTCGATGATCCCGCGGTAAGAGGCCGCATCCATCTTGTCGATCTCCCCGCTGAGGCGGAAACGCACGTACGGATCGAAGATCCAGGCCATCTCCTCGAGGATCGGCGCGTCCTCCGGAAACGGATACGCGCCGCCGGTCGCATCCATCAGGTCCACGCATCCCACCAGCCGGTTCAACGCGGGCTGGGACACCGTGCGCGCGAGCGACGACGTCGAGAACAGGAACCACGTGAGCGCGACGTCCTGGTCGCAGTCGTTCGCATCCACGGCGACGCGGGGCCCGTGCGCGTCCCGAAAGGTGTCGAAAAATCCCTGCCGGACGTTCAGGAGCGCCTGCGCGCACGTCGCGCGCGTCTCCAAACGCGGGACGTCTTCGTGATGGTTGAAATTCTGCCGCGGCCCGTTCTCATCGAACCACGGGCCGCCTCTCACGTACCCATCGATCGCGACGGAAAACGGCGGCGCCTCACGGAGATACCGCTCACGATCCGTGACGAATCCGGGCCGGACATTGAGCACGACGTTGGCCAAAGGACGCCTCCTGGTCCGCTCAGGCGGACGCCTTGTGGTAGCACGCCCTCGCGCCGTTTGCAAGCGCCGGCAGCAGCACGCACGCGACGACGACCAGCGCCAATCCGCTCCACGAGCTCCACGGATAATGGTCGAAGAGCACAAGCGGCAGGAGGACGGCGGCGGGCAGCAGAAACTCCCGCGCGCGGCAGCGGACGGCGGTCCACGCGAGCCAGGCCAGCGCGAGGAAACCGAGCATTCCCTGCTCCGCCAGGATCAGCAGGAACACGTCGTGCACCGGTTGCAGATCATAGGCGGCGCGCGACGGGAAGGCGCGTCCCAGCGCCGCCGTGTACGCCGACGTTCCGACGCCCAGCAGCGGCGACGCGCGGAACACATTCCCCCACTCGCCGAGCTGGCTCACGCGCAGCGAAAGCGACTGCCGTTCCAGGCGGCCTGACGCATCGGCGCGAACGGACAGCGGAACCCGGAACCAGACGGCGGCGAGCGCGAAGCCGATCACGAGGGCGGCGAGCGCGCGGTTACCGCGCATGGGCAGGCGTCGCAGGACCAGCGCCGTCAGGATGCCGAGCGACAGCGCGATGAACGCGGCGCGGGAAAAGGTGACGACGAGCGTGCCGCCAAGGAAGAGCGCGGCGGCGGCATTGAGCCAGCGGGCGCGCCTGCGCAGGGACGCGTCCAACAGCAGGCATATGATCAGTCCGACGGCGAGATAGCCGCCGAAGACGTTCGGATGGGAGAACGGCCCGTACGCGCGCAGCAGGCGTCCGCTCGCGGTCGCCACGACCGCCGTGCCGGGCGTGGAGGCCAGATGCGCGGCGAGGCCCAGCCATTTTGTCGCGGGACTTGAGCCCGTCAGCGTCTGCCACCAGCCGAGCGCGGCGGCGGGAATCAAGCCCGCCACAAAGGCGGCGGCGCAGGCCCATGGACAGAGTATGTCGCAGGCGCCGCGCGGCATGTCCGGCGTCCTCGGCATTCCTTCCGCTCGGTCCGCAGTCGCGGACATGCTCGCTTCAGGAACGCCTCCGGCGCCGGCCACCTCGGCGGCGCAGGCGTGCGGATAAAACGCGCGCCTGATTTCCGCGTCGGCGTTTTCGCGTCCCCCCCTGCCAAGCCTGTCCTGAGCGAAGCCGAAGGAGGGGGGCTGCCTGCTGGCCGTCTGTCGGCAGGCGGGGGGGTCTGCGGCGCGGCGGGCCTGCGCCGCCGCCAGCAGTGCGCCGAACATGAGCACGACAACGAGATGAATCATCGCGCCGAAGGAAACGCCCGGCGCCGGGCCGAGCGCCGCGGACGCGACGGCCAGCGCGAAGAAGACGGCCAGCGGCCGAACGTACGGCTTAACGCGTCCCCCCCTGCCCGAGGGGGGGCTGCCGGCTGGCCCCACAGCGGCCGGAGGGGGGGTGGGAGCGGTGCCGTCAATCCTCCTTGTTGACCGGGCGTTTAGGAAATACGCAAGCACGACGAGCAACTCCACGGCGTACACGCTGCCGACGCCGTACTCCCACGCGCCGCCGTGCAGCGCCGGCGTCGCGAACATCCAGCGCGTCTGCCACGGCAGCCAAAACAGCACGGCCCACACGGCCGCCGTCCGCCACAAGCGCCGGTCACCGTTCATAGGCCATGATCAATTCCTGGAAACGGTCGCGGAACGCTTCGCGCCGATCGTTCTCGTGGAACTTCAGGCGATCGCTCTCAAGCACGACGGCGCTGCCTTGATTCGCCCGCGCTCTCACCGCGGCCGGCAGCCGGCGCATCTGCAGCGCCCGCGCCGTGCGCTCGAGGCGATCAAGCCAGCGACCGGCGGGAGAAATTCCATCTGAACGGAGTATGTCGCAGGTGCCGCTGCACGGCTCCCGGCTCAGAGCGGCGCCGAGACCTAAGGACCCGGCCGACGAAGAGGGGGCCGGAGTCCGTCTCCGTTCAGATGAAGTTTCTCCCGCCAAACGTGTCCAGGTCACGCACGAAAGAACGCCGTGCGCCGTGCGCGGCGCGGCATGCGGCAGCATCTCTTCGACCCAGGCATTGGACGCATGGAACCGTTCCCATGCGCCGCCGCGGTCGAACACCGGCACGAGCGAACGCGTCCAGTACGCCAGGTACGGATCGCCGCCGAACAGCCGCAAGTCCTTGAGCGACAGGTGCGCCATCGACGCGAAGAAGCTGAAGCAGAGCGGGTCGCGCGCATGATCGCCGGGCCGGCGGCGCAGCAAGGCGAACGGCAACGTCGCGAATGCGCGCGCGAGCCACGCGGCGCCCGGCTTCGTCAGGATGAACAGGTCGATGTCGCTCTCTTCCCGCGCCTGCCACCACGCGAGCGTGTTGGCCGCGGCGACGCCGTCGATCACCGGCAAGCGCGCCAAATAGCGGATCGCCCGGCGCAGCGCGCGGAACTTGCGCAAGGCGATCGTGAACCGCTCCTCGCGGCGCGCAACCATCTCGGCGAGCGGCTCTTCCCCGCGCAGCGCGTGGAACGCGCCGTCCGTCTGCAGCCGCGACGCAAGCCAAGCGCTCGCCTCAAGCGCCTCGACGATTTCCTCCAGCCGGTACGCCCGCACCGGGAACCACAGCCATTTCCACAGCTCGAAGGACGTCACGGGCACGCCGTGGACGGCGAACCAGCAGGCCGTGTGCAGGATGGATCGCTCAAGATCGGACGGTTCGGGAGCCATACGAAGGCCAGTGTACCCAGCCCGCCCAAAAAGAAAAACCCGAGCCGCTGCCGGCGCAGGTTACGGATCGTTCAGTTCCTCTTCCATCATGCAGAGGCGGAGCCCTTCGTAGGCGAGAAGCCGCTCGACTTCCTTGAGCAGGCGTTTGCCGAAGCCGTTGATCTTCAGCAGATCCTCCGGCCGTTGGAGGACGAGCTCGCGGATGAGATCGATTTTCGCCGCGGCCAGGCAGTGCCGCAGACGCGTGGAAAGCCCGAGTCCCTCCACACGGCGGTACAGGCGCGCGTCCAGGAGCTCGTGCGGAGGCATGAACTCCCGCGGCACCGGGTTCTCCCTGTTGAAGCCCTCGAGCGCGCTTCGCAGATCGCGTAGGTCCTTGCCATTGCCGGCGCCCATGCTGACTGTCGTGACGGCTTTGCCGAGCCCGCGCAGCACGTCTCCCGTCAGCGCGCGCCGAACTTCCGCGGGCGGTCTTGTGTTTTCCATCGCGTCTCCCTTCTCCGCTCCATGCGGACGCGCCCGTCTTATCAAACCCCGCCGCGCGCGTCAAGAAATGCGATAAAAAACCGGCGTGCGTCGCCGGTTCGTCAGCGTCGCTCGAACGTCAGCAGGAGCGACGACGGATACGTCAGGATGTCTTCTCCGTACACCGTCGGCAAGAAGACGCGCTCCGTCCCGCGCGTTCGTGGAACCGTCAGCGCGCGCCAATGAACCAGACGCAAACCGTGCAGCCGCGCAAGGCAACGGTAGTCCGCGACGGTGCGCTGGAAGTGCGGAAGGAAGAAAGCGCCGTCCGCGCCGTCGGCAATCGGGTAGCGCATGGCGAGGCGGAAATCGTCCCGCGCGCCCCCGAGGCCCGCGACGAAAGCGCGGCGCGTCCGGCGCAGCCGCTCGGCGAACGACGGAGCGACGACGACGGCGTGCAGGCGCTCCGACGTCCGCATGACGCGACGCAGGCGGGCGAACACGGGCGCGAGGCGCGGCAGCTCCTGCAGCGCGAACACGGAGATCCAGGCGCGTCGATCGTTTTCGACTGTGCCGCGGAGGGGCAGCCGGGCCACGTCGCCATACACGCACCCGACGTCGGAAACGAAAGGCCGGACCCGTTCTTCAGCGCGCATCAATTGGGTTGCCGAACGGTCGACCAGCAGGATGAAATCCGGACGGCGGCGACCGAGTGCGCGCAAGAGCAAGGCCGTCATCGCGCCGTCTCCGCAGCCGAGATCGACGAGCGTCGAGCCGGCGTCATCTTGGAGCGCCTCGCGCAAGGCGGGGACGACGACGCGGCGCCGGTACGCGTGGTCCTGTCCCGTGCGCCCCAGCCACCGGCTTTCGTTCTGCCGCCAAAGCCGCTCGCACCACGCGCGCCACCACGCAAGGGAATGAGCCTTCATCGAAACCTCCATGGCGAAATCGCCGGGCGGATCTTGGCACGGACGCATCGTCGGCGCAAGCCGGCTTCAAGCAAATCCCCGCATCCGTTCGGATGCGGGGACTTTGATCACGCGGCATCGGCTTTCGGCGGCTCAAGGGCCGGAGGTGCCGGCGGCACGACGGGAAAACGCTTGAACACGACGTACTGCTGGAAGATCGACACGAGGTTGACGGCCACCCAGTACAGCGTCAGACCGCCCGGCAGCGTCCAGCCGATCACGAGCGTCATGACCGGCATCATGTACGTCATGGATTTGTTCATGGCGGCCATCATGTCCTCGTCCTTGGCGCCTTCCTTCTTTTGCAGCGCCTTCGGCGGGGCTTTCACCATGAGCATCTTGGTTTGCCAGAATTGCAGCGCCGCGGCGGCCACGGCAAGAAGGATGCTCGGTTTGGACAAATCCACCAGATGGAGGAACATCGCGTTCACCGTGCCGGGATTGTGCACGAACGGATACAGCATCGAGAGGTTCGCGGCGGACAGGCCGTCGCGCAGCACGCGGTAGAGGGCGATCAGGATCGGCAGCTGGACCAGGAGCGGCAGGCAGGACGAAAGCGGATTCACCTTTTCCTTGGCGTAGAGCTCCATCATGGCCTTGGCCTGCGCTTCCTTGTTGTCCTTGAGTTCCCGGCGGATGGCGTCGAGCTTCGGCTGCAGCTGCTGCATGGCGCGCTGGCCCTTGAGCGACGCGCCGGTCAGCGGCCACAGCACGGCCTTGAGCAGCACCGTGAGCGCCAGGACGGCGAAGCCCATGTCGGCGCCGGGCAGGACGTCATAGAGCCAGATCAGCGCATTGAACATCGGCTGCTCCAAGACGATTTGGAAGATGTTCATAGCGCCTGGGACGCCGCATCATCACCCGCGGCTTCAGGCGCCGACGGCTCCGCAGCCGGCGCTACGGCAGATGGAGCTTCCCCGACGGAATCGGACGTCTTCGCCGGCGTTTCCACCGGCAGGGTTTCCGCCGATTCCTTTTCCTCTTCGGCGACGATTCCATCCGCCGACGCGGGCGTTCCGGTTTTTTCCGACCCCGCCGACTCTTTCTTGCGTCCGACCTCCGCAATGTTGATTTTCCAACCGGACAGCTTGGATGCCAATCGGACGTTCTGGCCGCCGCGGCCGATCGCCAGCGACAGCTGGTCTTCCGGCACGTGCACCGTGGCCGTCTTGGTCTCCTCATTCAGCTCGACGCGGTCGACTTTGGCCGGCGACAAGGCCTTCGCGATGAAGCCGGCGGGGTCCTCGTCCCACTCGATGATGTCCACCTTCTCGCCGCCGAGCTCGGCGATGACGGTCTGGATGCGCGTGCCGCGCTGGCCGATGCAGGCGCCGATCGGATCGATTTGCGGATCGTTCGCCGCCACGGCGACCTTGGAGCGGGCTCCGGCTTCGCGGGCCACCGCCTTGAGGTCCACCAGGCGTTCCGCGACTTCCGGAATCTCCGTTTCGAACAGGCTGCGCACGATGGCGTCCGTCGAGCGCGACAGGAGGATTTCCGGCCCGCGGGTGGCGAGCGCCACTTGCTTGACGTACACCTTCACGCGCGCGCCGGGGACATAGCGCTCCGAGGCGATCTGGTCATCGGGGCGGATGATGCCGGTGGCGCGGCCCAGATCCACAAGCACGACGCGCCCGTCGCGGCGCTGCACCGTGCCGTTCAGGATCTGCCCCTCGTACTGCTTGAACTCGTTGAAGATGATTTCGCGCTCGGCCTCGCGCAGCTTCTGCGTGATGACCTGCTTGGCGGTCATGGCGGCCATGCGGCCGAACTCGCCCGGCTGCGGCAATTCGTTGTGGAGCACGTCGCCCAGCTGCGCGCCATGCTTGAGCACCTTCGCTTCCGACAGCATGATGTCCGTCTTCGGGTTGAAGCGCGGGCCTTCCTCTTCTCCCATGGAGACGCCGGGAAGCGGTTCGCCCTTGGCGCGCGCTTCCTCGACCTGGGCGGCCAGCGCCTCCGCCTTGAGGCGGCGTTCCTCTTCCATCCGCTCCAGCTCCGCCAAGTCAACGTCTTCCACGACGGTCTTCACGTCGTAAACGCGGACAGCGCCCGTCTCCGGGTCGAACTCGGCTTCCACGTTCTGATTTTTGTCGCCGTAATCCTTGCGGTACGCGGCCGCCATGGCGGCCTGGATGGCGTCCAGGACGGCTTCGTATGAAAGGCCTTTCTCGTCGCAGATCTGGCGGATGGCTTGTTCGATGGGCGAAGACATAATGGAAGGCACGAGCGTTCAGCCGTCAGCCGTCAGGCAAGGCGTAGAAACCAATGGCTGAAGGCTGATGGCTGATGGCTGAGGCTATGTTCTTTTAAAACGACCTGCCGCACGCGCGCCAGGTCAACGCTCACAAGGTATCAAAAGGCGGCGCCGCTGTCAACCGCCGGAAAATGCTCGATGTGCGGCGCGCCACCGGCGAACCATTTGATGGCGACGACATCCAGGCGCCACGGACGCTCGAGCCAGGCGCGCTCGGCGAGGAACGTTTGTGCGGCGGCGGCCATGTGGCGGAATTTCGCCCGCGTCACGGCGGCTTGCGGCGGGCCGAAACGTTCCGTGCGCCTCGTCTTCACCTCGACGAAGACGAGCACGCCGCGGTCGAGGCAGACCAAGTCGATCTCGCCGAAAGGCGTGCGCTTCTGGCGGAACAGGATGCGATAGCCCTTCCTCTCCAGGTACGCGGCGGCCGCATTTTCCCCGCTGGTGCCAAAGAGACGCCGTTCGTGCGGCATAAAATCGGAAGTTCCAAGTTTAATCCAGTGAATCACCGCCTCGAACGAAATGAGTTTGCCTATTGCCAATTCCTGAGCCGCAGGCGAAGGATCTCACCCGCTTGCCGTGTCCAAACGGGGTGAGATCCCTCGCTGCGCTCGGGAAGTGGCAGGAAAGGCAGCAAGGGATAGGTCGTCATCTCCGCCAATTCCTGAGGAACACAGAGACGAAGGACCTTACCATAAACGAAAACTCCCCCGAGTCATTCGGGGGAGTTCCAACACGACCATTGCATCACATGCGCGGCGTTCCGTCAAGCGCCGCGCGGCAGATATTTGGCGCGCATCCGATCCGCTTGGTTCTTGGCGCGCATGCGCGGCACATGCACGCGGGCGAAGCGGACGAGGAAGACGATCCAGACGATCAGACCGGCGCCCCAGAGCAGGAACCAGAAGCGGGCGCCCAGGAAACTCACCTGCTCGTAATGGAAAAAGAAAAACAGAAGGGCGAGGATGCCCATCGCCGCCAGCATGGCGGCGATGCGGGCCAGCAGCGCCCGGCGCAGCTTGTCCCTGGTCCTCCGCCGGACGACGCGGACGGCAATGCTCGCCAATGCCATCGCGGCGAAAAGGCCTGCCAGGACGACCGTCGTCGTCGGGGACGGAGGCAAGGGATTCGGCGAAAACCAGAACGAGGGAAGCGTCAGGGCATGGGGATCGAAGGTCATACGTCAAGTTCACACATGAGGAAGGTGGCCGCCATGGGCGGGCGGACGGCGGCGCGCCACTTTGGCACGGGCCAGTTCGCGCTCCAGGGCGCCGGCGGCTGCCGCCAGGTCGGCGGAGCCCATGCGGCGTTTTTCCTCCAGCAGGGCCTTGGCTTTTTCCCGCATTTCCTCGATTTTGGCAAGGTCGAGCTCTTCCGAACGTTCCGCGGTGTCCGCCAGCACGACGACCTGATTGCCCGGCCGAACTTCGAGAAAGCCCGTCGACACGGCCAAATACCATTCCTTCCCTCCTTCTTTCACGCGCATCTCCCCGGGCGTCAGCGCCGTCACCAACGGCACGTGCCCCGGCAGGACCGTGATCTCGCCCGATTCCGTCATCGTCGTCACTTCGTCCACCGGCTCGTCCAAGACGACGCGTTCGGGCGTGACGACTTTGAGCTCGAGTTGGTTCATAGGGCGGAAAATGGGCAGTCGCTCGCAAAGAAGGCTCTCGGCATCACTTCTGACTCCTGTCTCCTGACTTCTGACTCCTGTCCGCGCCTACTTCACGTCTTCGATGCCGCCTTTCATGTAGAACGCCTGCTCCGGCTTGTCATCGTGCTTGCCGTCCAGGATTTCCGCAAACGCGCGTATCGTGTCCTCGCGTTTCACGTACGTGCCCGGCGTGCCCGTGAACGCCTCGGCTACGTTGAGCGGCTGCGACAGGAATTTCTGGATGCGGCGGGCGCGGCCCACGATCCGCTTGTCGGCGTCGGAGAGCTCTTCCATGCCGAGGATGGCGATGATGTCCTGCAGGTCCTTGTAGCGCTGCAGCACCTGCTGCACGCCGGTGGCAACGCGGTAGTGCTCTTCCCCGACGACCAGCGGATCCAGGATCGTCGAGGACGAATCGAGCGGATCGACGGCCGGATAAATGCCGAGCTCCGTCAGCGCGCGCGAAAGAACGACGGTGGAATCCAGGTGCGCGAACGTCGTGGCCGGCGCCGGGTCGGTCAAATCGTCCGCCGGCACGTACACGGCCTGAATGGACGTGATGGATCCCTTTCTGGTGGACGTGATGCGCTCCTGCAGCGCGCCCATCTCGGTCGCCAGATTCGGCTGATAGCCCACGGCGCTCGGGATGCGGCCGAGCAGCGACGACACTTCCGAGCCGGCCTGCGTGAAACGAAAGATGTTGTCGATGAACAGCAGCACGTCGCGGCCTTCGTCGTCGCGGAAATATTCCGCCATCGTGAGCGCCGAGAGCGCCACGCGGGCGCGGGCGCCCGGCGGCTCGTTCATCTGTCCGAACGCCATGGCGGTCTTCTCGAGCACGCCCGAGATCTTCATCTCCCCGTACAGGTCGTTGCCCTCGCGGGTGCGCTCGCCGACGCCGGCGAACACGGAATAGCCGCCGTGCTCTTTCGCGATGTTGTGGATCAGTTCCTGGATGAGCACCGTCTTGCCCACGCCGGCGCCGCCGAAGAGCCCCGTCTTGCCGCCCTTCAGGAAGGGACAGATCAAATCGATGACCTTGATGCCGGTTTCGAAGATTTCGTCCTTCGTGGCCTGGTCCATGAACGACGGGGCCTTGCGGTGGATGGCATCCAGGCGCGCGTCCTTGGGGGCCGGCATCCCGTCGATCGGGCGGCCGACCACGTCGAACATGCGGCCCAGGGTCGACGGGCCGACGGGCACGGAAATCGGCTTGCCCGTGTCTTCGACCGGCAGCCCGCGCGTCAAGCCGTCCGTGGAATCCATGGCGATCGCGCGCACGGCGCCGGCGCCCGTCTGCTGGGCGACCTCGAGCACGAGCGGATCCTGCCCCGCGCGCGCCACGCGCAAGGCCGAGTTCAAGGCTGGGACGGCGTCTTCCGGGAAGCGTACGTCCACGACCGGTCCGATGATTTGGGTGATGGTGCCTTTCATAGAGAAGACATGAGCCGTTAGCGTTCAGCCGTCAGCCGTCAGGAGGGAATCAGGAGGGAACGCGAGCTGATGGCTGAAGGCTGATGGCTGATGGCTGAAGGCTGAAGGCTAATCGCTTCGCGTCTCCAATGCCGCCTTGCCGCCGGAGATCTCCGCGATCTCCTGCGTGATGCCGGCCTGGCGGGCCTGGTTGAAACTCAGCGTCAGGGAATCGATCATGTCGATCGCGGCGTCGGAGGCGCTGCGCATGGCCATCATGCGCGAAGCGTGTTCCGAGGCGGCCGCCTCCAGGATGGCTTGGTACACGCTCGCCTCCACGATATGCGGCAGGAGCCGGTCCAGGACGCCGCCCATGGACGGCTCGAAGAGCGGTTCCGTCCCCAGGGCCGCGCGGTCTCCTGCTGCCGACGCCGCCGGCTGAGCAAACGGCAGCAGCTCCTCCACAAGCGGCGTCTGCGTCACGGCGCTCACGTAATTCGTGTAGGCTAGGACCACGCGGTCGTAGCCCCCGCGGCTGAATTCCTCGACAAGAAGCTGCCCGATGGGCAGCGTCTCCGCGAACGTCGGGTTGTCCGACATCTCCGTATGCAAGGCCATCACCTTGATACCAGCGCGATGCAAGGCCTCCCCGCCCCGCCGGCCCACGGCGATCGCTTCCACCGTCACGCCGGACGGCTGCTTCGCCGCGTGGGCCAGAGCCGCGCGGATCACGTTCGCGTTGTAGCCGCCGGCCAATCCGCGATCGGAAGTGAATAGGACCAGCAAGACCCGCCGTCCTTCTTCCGCGCGCCGCAGCAGGGGATGGTGGCTCACGTCCAGACGCTGCGCCAGCGCCTGGACGGTCTGCTGGGCCAGCTGGACGTACGGCCGGGGACCCAAAACCGCGGCGGCCGCCTTGCGCATCTTGGATGCGGCGATCAGCTCCATGGCCTTGGTGATCTTGCGGGTGTTGCGCACCGACTTGATCCGGCGTTTGATGGCGCGGGTTTGAAGTGCCATAAGGGGAGTAGCTCGTAGCGAGAAGCCAGAGAAGGGAAAGGACGCAGACCCCTAGCCCCTGGCTACAAGCTACCGGCTACGGGCTACTGGGCATCGGACTTCCCGGCCGGCGAGGGATGATTCGCGTTCCACTGCCGGGTGAAATCATCCATCGTCTTCTTCAATCCGGCGTCGATGTCCGGCGTCAATTCCTTCTTTTCGCGCAGCGCGTCCATCACGGCTATGCCCGCCGTGCGGACATACGCGAGCAGTTCCTGTTCCCAGGCCTTGATCTGCTCCACCGGCACGCGGTCGGCCCAGCCGCCCGTGATGGCGTACATCGACGCGACCTGCTCTTCGAACGGCATCGGGTGGTACTGCGGCTGCTTGAGCGCTTCCGTCAGGCGGCGGCCGCGGTCGATCTGGCGCCGCGTCTGCTCGTCCAGGTCCGTCGCGAATTGCGCGAAGGCCTCCAGCTCGCGGAACTGCGCGAGCTCCAGGCGCAGCTTCCCGGCGACTTTTTTCATCGCCTTGGTCTGCGCGGCGCCGCCCACGCGCGAGACGGAAAGCCCGACGTTCACGGCTGGACGGACGCCCTTGTAGAACAAGTCGCTCTCGAGATAGATCTGGCCGTCCGTGATGGAGATGACATTGGTCGGGATGTAGGCGGACACGTCCCCGGCCTGCGTTTCGATGATGGGGAGCGCCGTCAGCGACCCGCCGCCGTATTCCTTGGTTACGCGCGCGGCGCGTTCCAGCAGGCGCGAGTGCAGGTAGAACACGTCGCCCGGATAGGCTTCGCGGCCCGGCGGGCGGCGCAGCAGCAGCGAGATCTCGCGGTAGGCCCAGGCGTGCTTGGACAAATCGTCGTACACGATGAGCGCGTCCTCGCCCTTCCCCATGAAATGCTCGCCGATGGTGCACCCGGCGTACGGCGCGATGTAGGAGAGGGCCGCCGAATCCGCGGCGCCCGCCACGACGACGCAGGTGTACTCCATGGCGCCCGCCTCCTCCAGGCGCGCGACGATTTTGGCGACCTTGGATTCCTTCTGGCCGATGGCGACGTAGATGCACTTCACGCCGGTCCCCTTCTGGTTCAGAATCGCATCGACCGCGATGGCCGTCTTGCCCGTCTGGCGGTCGCCGATGATGAGCTCGCGCTGGCCGCGGCCGATCGGGATCATGGTGTCGATCGCCTTGATGCCCGTCTGCAGCGGTACGCCGACGCCCAGGCGCGTCATCACTCCCGGCGCGATCTTTTCGATCGGCATGTACGCGCCCGCCGCGATCTTCCCTTTGCCGTCAAGCGGCTGGCCGAGCGGATCCACGACGCGGCCGATGAGATCGTCCGAAACGGGAAAGGACAGGACGCGCCCCGTCGACTTCACCGTGTCGCCTTCCTTGATTTTCTCCGCGTCGCCGAGGACGATGGCGCCGACGGTTTCCTCTTCCAGGTTGATGGCCAGGCCGAAGACGCCGCCCGGAAAGGCGAGCATCTCGGATGCCTTGGCGCTGCGCAAGCCGGAAAGCCGCGCGACGCCGTCGCCGACCGACAGGACGGTGCCGACCTCCTCAACGTGCGCCTCGTGCTGGAAGGCGGCCAGCTGGTCTTTCAGGGCCTGGACGATGTCATGCTTGGTGGCCATAGCGTGGAGCGTAGAACATGAAGCGTGGAGCGTCGGTCAGGTTCCGCGGACGAGATCTTCCTTCAAGCGCGCGAGCGCGCCGGAAATCGAGCCGTCGAGCAGCCGGTCGTCCAGGCGCACGACGGCGCCGCCGATCAGGGATGCGTCGACGGCCGCCGTGAAATCCGCGCCGGGCGCGGCTTCCTTCAGGCGGGCGACGTCTTCCTTGACCAGCGGGAAGGCGCTCCGCACGCGGACGTGGGAGACGCCGAACCGTCGGCGCCAGGCGAGATCCACGGCGCGGATCACGCGCGGCAGCAGCGAGAGCCGGCGCGTCTGGGCCAGATGCTCCACGAGCAGTCGCGCGGCGCGCGCGGCATCCTCCGCCGTGCCGGGCGCGGCGGCGCCGACGAGCAGGTCGGCAAGTTGTGCGGCCGTGGCGGGCATAGGCTAGGAAGCGGCCTCTTCGATCGCCTGCCTGGCCAGGGCTTCCGCCTTGGGGCGATGCACCTCGGCCCGCAGGATTTTTTCCGCCGCCGCGACGGCCAGCCCGGCCATGTCGTCGCGCGCGTCGCGCACCATCTGCTCCTGTTCGCGCGCAAGCGTCTGTTTGCCTTGGCGCACCATGTGCTCGACCTCCGCGCGCGTCCGTTCCGCCGCCTCGCGGCGCAGGCGCTCGCCGTCGGAGGCGGCCGCCTCGCGCACCGCCTGGGCCTCGCGCGCGGCGGATTGCATCATCGCCTCGCGCTCCGCCGCAGTCGCCTGCAGGCGACGGTCGATCTCCTTGGCGCGCGCGTCCGCCTCCTCCACGCGCTTGCGGCGCGCTTCGAGCAATCCCACCAGCGGCTTGAACGCCCACTGGCGCAGCACGAAGAACACCACCAGCACGTTGAAGAGCTGGGCGAGGAACACGCTCCATTGGATGCCGAGGACGGACATGGGGAAGCCGTTAGCCTTTAGCCGTTAGCCGTTAACCCGCGTTTCTCGCCACAACTGCCAGCGGCTGCTTTTACAGCGTGAACGCGACGACCAAGGCGTAAATCGCGATGGCCTCGGCGAAGGCCATGCCGAGCAGCATCGGCACGAAGATCTTGCCGGAAGCTTCCGGGTTGCGGCCGATGGATTCCATGGCCTTGAAGCCGATCAGGCCGACGGCCAGGGCCGGCATCCAGTCGCCCAGGGCGATGGTCAATCCTTTAGCCAGCTTCACGAGAGAGACGGGGTCCATAAGAGGCGAACACATGACGGGTAAGACTTAGGCGCGGGCAGGCTGCGCCGGAATGGCGAGCCCTTCCGCTTCTTCGACATCGCGTTCTTCTTCCTCATGCTCACGTTTGTCCGTCGCCACCGTGAGGTACGACAGCGTCAGCATGGCAAACACGGTGGCCTGCACCGCGCCGACCAGGAGCTCGAGCGCGATGAACGGCAGCGGCACCGCGTAGGCGAAGAGGCCGAGAATGACGGCCATCAGCACCTCGCCGGCGAAGACGTTGCCGAAGAGGCGGAGGCACAGCGACAGCACCTTGGCCAGCTCGCTCACGATCTCGATGAACCCGATGGCGAGTTCCACGAGCGCGACCAGGATGGCCATGGGCCCGTGGCGGATCGCGCGCCACACGCCGCGCACGTTCACGAACTTGCTCGCGTGCTCGACGAAGCCGAGCGCCGCCAGCCCGTAGGCGTGGCTCGCGACCACCGCGCCGATCGCCAGCGCGAGCGTGAAGTTCACGTCGCTCGTGGCCGGCCGCAGCAGCGGGATCAACTCGCCGGCGCGCCACACGCCGACGGTCCCCGTCCCAGGAAGCTGGCCCAGCCAATTGGAGAAGAGGATGAGCAGGAAGGCGCCGCCCGCGATGGGAAGAAAACGCACGGCCCTCTCGCGGTCGCCTGTCACCTTCTGCGTCTCCGACAGCAGCCACTCGACGACGGCTTCGGCGAAGCGCACGAAGCGCGGGAAGACGCCCCACCGGACGCCGATCTTGATGAGGCCGGCCACGATCACGAAGAAGGCGACGGCCGCCCAGGCGTTCAGGAGCGCGTTGGTGATGGGGAAAGAACCTATGGTCCACAGCGTTTCCGCGGCGGCGGGAGGGATGGTCATAGACGGGGCGTCTTGTTCAGGCGTCGGTATTCCCGGCCGAAGGCTCTGATCCGCAGAACCAGCGCGGCGGCGGTGAGCAGGAACGCGGCCGCGATGATCGCGAGGATTTGGGCCCGCGAACCGCCGGACGTTTCCAGCGTCCGCGCCGCGAACAGGGCCAGCAGGGCGGGAAACAGGATGATGGAGCCAAGCTCCCCAAGCACCCGCCAGGCAAATCGCATGTACTCGGCATCGCGTTCCATAGGTCTTCCACGTTTTGCGCGGGGTAGTGTATTCCATCCGCCGGCAAGGTCAAGCGACCACCCCCTTGACGACGGCTTGCGCGTCGTTCTCGTCTATCCCGTCTTCGCTCGGAACACGAAGCCGGCCAGGCCGGACAGGACGTCCGACATGATGTTCGTCGCGACCATGATGCCGATGAAGGCGACGACGACCCCCGAAAGCTTCAAAAACGTCCTGGTTCCGCCGGAGCCGAGCTTCTCCTCCGCCCAGTCGATGCGGCCGGTCCAGTTTTGAAACATGTCCGTCTTTTGGACGATGAGAAAGCCGACGGCCATGATGGCCAGGCCGATCAGGATGCGCAAGACGATTCCCATACGGCGGCCAGTATAGCAGATTTCTTGTCCGAGACGGGAAAAACGATTATGGTGGCGCGGACGGAAGAGGCTTCGCAGAAACCTTTTCCGTGTCATCCCGAGCGAAGCCGCGCTCAGCGCGGCGAAGTCGAGGGATCACGAACATCGAGTGAGGAACCCATCCCGGGCGCTTAGCTCAGCTGGTCAGAGCGTCTCGCTTACACCGAGAAGGTCGCAGGTTCGAGCCCTGCAGCGCCTACCAGAAAATCCTCCTCTGAGAGGTATTTTCTTTCTTGAACGCGAAAAGAAAAGGCGCTAATCTGACGGTACGTTATGGAACATCCCAAGGTGGACTTGCTGCGCGACACGTACGATGCGCCCGCGGAGCCGCGCAAGCCGGTTCTTTTTTTCGGCCGCGCGGCCCTCATCGGGCTGGTCTTCGCGTTGAGCGTGGCGGGCGCGCTCGTCTTCCGCGTCGCTTCCGGCGGCGGCAACGGCTTTTCCTTTTCCCTGCTCTCCGGCCTTACCCACCTGATCGGCGCAAGCCAGCGCACGCTGAAGGGCGAGGATCAGGACCGCGTGAACATCCTGCTTCTCGGCATCGGCGGAGGCAACCATGACGGACCGGAGCTCACCGACACCATCATGCTCGCGTCCTACAAGCCGTCCACCGGCCAGGTGGCGCTCATGTCCATCCCGCGCGACATGGCCGTTCCCATTCCCGGCTATGGCACGCACAAGATCAACGCCGCCAATGCGTTCGGCGAAGCGGCCGATCCGGGCAGCGGTCCCGCGCTGGCGGAAGCCACGGTCAGCAACGTCTTCGGCGTGCCGATCGATTATTATGTCCGCGTGGACTTCAGCGGATTCGCCGCGTTCATCGATGATTTGGGCGGCGTCGACATCGACGTCGATCGTTCGTTCACGGACAGCCAGTACCCGATTCTCGGCAAGGAATATGCCGATTGCGGCACCGTTTCCGCGACGGATCCGGCGACGGGCGGGACGACGCAGCAGCCGACATACGACTGCCGGTACGAAGTCCTGCATTTCACCCAGGGGTGGACGCACATGGACGGGGCGACGGCCTTGAAATACGTCCGCTCGCGGCATGGGACGAACGGCGAGGCTTCCGATTTCGCGCGCAGCCGCCGCCAGCAGAAGGTGCTGCTCGCCGTGCGCGGGAAGCTGCTGTCCGCCTCGACGCTGCTCAATCCCGCCAAGCTCGACCAGCTGCGCGCCGCGCTCCAAAACAACATTTCCACGGACCTGCGATCGTGGGAAATCCTGCGCATGGCCGGATGGTTCCAGCATTTCGACGCGTCCAAGCTTGTCACGCGCGTCCTGGACGATTCGCCCGAATCCCCGCTCTATGCCACGTCCCTGGACGGCGCGTACGTCCTGCTGCCGAAAAACGACGACTGGCAGGCGCTGCGCAACGTGGCCTTGGACGTATTCGACGGCGCGCCGAAGGACGCGGAACTCGCGGGGGCTTCCGCGTCGCCGCCTTCCCCGCTCGCCAAGGTGGAAGTGCAGAACGGAACCAATGTCGCCGGGCTGGCGCTGCATGTCGACCAGCTGCTGACGGGCCAGGGGTTCGACGTCGTAAGGATCGGGAACGCGCCGGAACGCTCGCACGCCCGCACCGTGGTGTACGACCTGACGGACGGCAGGCAGCCGACGGAACTCCGCTCGCTCAGCGATTACCTGAAGGCCGACGTGGCCGTCTCGGCCGGCGGCTGGCTCGCGGGCGGCGACGCGGCGCCGAACCAGGTCGTGCCGGCGGTCAGCGACTTCGCCGCCAAGCCGACCGGAGCGGGCGTTGACTTCCTCGTCGTTCTTGGGCAGAATTCGGCCGATCTCGTCAGGCCGTGAGCCGCGCGGCGCGCGGCTCCCTTGTCGGGCCTGTTCTCCCGCGTATGCCTTCCGTTTCCTCCGTCCCGCTGGTGGCCCTCATCGGCCGCATGAATGTCGGCAAATCGACGCTCTTCAACCGCCTGACGGAAACCCGCCGAGCGCTGGTTTCGCCCGTCGCCGGCACGACGCGCGACCGCAAGGAGGGCGTGTGCCTGTGGCGCGGGCGCGTCATCCGCGTGGTCGACACCGGCGGCCTGGACGTGCGCCCGGCGGACGACATCGAGCGCAACGTCGTCCGGCAGGCGGAAAAAGCGATCGCGCAGGCGGACGCGATTTATTTCGTCGTCGACTTGAAGACGGGCGCCTTGCCGCAAGAGCGCGAACTGGCCAGGAAACTCGTCGCGTCCGGCAAGCCGGTCATCGTCGTCGGCAACAAGGCGGAAACCGTCGCGACGGCGGCGACGGCGCACGCGCGCGAATGGCGCTTTCCGCGCCTGCCCGCGCCGATCGCCGTCTCCGCGCTGAAAGGCGCGGGCGTCGGCGACTTGCTGGACGAAACCTACGACGCCCTGGAAAAGATGAACCGCCCGCCGGCGGAGCTCAGCCGCGTGCAGGCCGTGCGCGTGGCCGTCGTCGGCAAGCCGAACGTGGGCAAGTCATCCATCCTGAACGCCATCCTCGGCGAGGAGCGTTTCATCGTGAGCCCCGTGGCCGGCACGACGCGCGAACCCAATGACGTCGAGATCGACGCGGACGGGCGGCACTACGTCTTCGTCGACACGGCCGGCATGCGCAAGCAGGCGAAGGTCCGCAAGACGGGAGGCCTAGAGGAAGCGGGGGTGGAACGCACGCAGCAGACGCTGCGCCGCTGCGACGTGGCCCTTCTGGTCGTCGACGCGACGCAGCCGATCGGCGCGCAGGAACGCACGCTGGCGGGCCTGCTCACGGAGGCGCGCGTCGGCGTCATCGTCGTCGCCAACAAATGGGACCTGGTGCCGGACAAGACGCCGTCCACGATCAACCTGTTCGAGAGGCACCTTGCCTCCGCCCTGCCCTTCATCGCCTGGGCGCCCGTCCTGTTCACGTCGGCCCGCTCGGGCCAGCGCGTGGAAAACATCTTCGACCTCGTCGACGGCGTGCAGCGGAGCCGCTACTTGCGCCTGCCGGAAGAGGAACTCGCCGCGTTCCTGAAAACGGCCGTGCGCGCGCATCTGCCGAGCAAGGGCAAGGGGCCGTCGCCGCCAAAAATCCTCGGTCTCGAACAGGTGGACGTCGCGCCGCCGTCGTTCCAGGTCGTCATCAAGGCCAAGCGCCTGGACGTGCTGCATCCGAGTTATCTGCGCTTCCTGGAGAACCGCCTGCGCCGGCGCTTCGGCTTCGCGGGCACGCCCATCCGCATGGGCGTCCGCGGCGTCGTCTCGGCGTGAGAAAAATCACGGCCCGACATGGGCCGTGATTTTGTCTTACTCCACATGCACGCGCACGTCCGTCTTCTCATCCTTCACGCGAATCCACCAGGCCAGCACGGCGCCGACGAGCACGATCGCGGCGGACACGAGGAACACCTGGTCGTAGCCCATCACTTCGGCCTTCAAGATCACGAGACCGACGAAGGCCGGCATCTGCGCCGCGACGCCGCGGAACGCGCTGTGCGCGCCCACGACCAGGGCGTTCGCGCTGATGAAATGATCGAGCAGCGTGCCGAAGATCGCGACGCCGAAGGCGCCGGCGATGTTGCGCGCCAGGGCCAGCACGGACGAGGCGACGCCGATCTCGCGATGGTCCACCACCGACGCGATGATATTGGTGCGCTGCGCCATGCCGAAGCCCAGCCCGAAGGCCATCACGCACAGCGGCCAGATGATGTCCCAGGGCCCCGAACGGATGTCGAGGAAGGAGAACAGGAACAAACCGACCGCCGCCACCGCCGTGCTCGCCATGATGACGAGGCGCGCCGACACCCGTCCCGTCAGCGCGCCGCCGAGCGGCGAGGCAAGCATCAAGGCGCCGGCCATCGGCATGAACACATAGCCCGTCTGGGTGGCGTTATAGCCGAGGAACGTCTCCGCGAACACCGGCACCAGGAACAGGCTTCCCATCAGTCCCATGAAGACGATGAAATTGTTGAAAAGCACGCTGTTGAACACGGCGTTCGAGAAGAACTTCAGGTCGACGATCGGCTCCCTGGCCCGCTGCTCGATCCGCACGAACAGCGCCGCGAACGCGGCCGTGCCCGCGTAGCACAGCCAGGACGCGGCCGAGCCCCAGCCCCAGGACATGCCCTGGTCGAGCACGAGCACGAGCGTGGAAAGCGCCGCGCCGAGCGTGACGGAACCCCACCAGTCGAAGGACGCCGCCTTGGTTTCCGACACGGATTCGTGGATGAAGGCGAGCGCCATGAGCGCGCCGGCCAAGCCGACGGGAATGTTGATCAGGAAAACCGCGCGCCAGCTGAAATGATCGATGAGCGGGCCGCCGAGGAGCGGACCGAACACGGCGGCCACGGCGAAGCTCGACGACCAGATGCCCAGCGCCTGCGCGCGCTGCCTGGCGTCGCGGAACGTCACCGCGAGGATCGCCATGGCCGTCGGATAATCCGCCGAGCCGGCGATGGCCTGGATCACGCGGAACACGATCATGGACGTCAGGTTCCACGCGAGCCCCGCCAGCGCCGAGCCGAGGATGAAGATGGAAAAGCCGAGCAGATAGATCTTCTTGCGGCCGAGCGTGTCGCCGAGTTTTCCCCAGATCGGCACGAACACGGCGTTCGCGAGGATGTAGGCGGTCGCGATCCAGCCGGCGGCCGTCACGGTGACGCGGAAATCATCCATGATCTTGGGCAGCGCCAGGTTCACGATCGTCTGATCCAGGCGCCCCAAGAACGTCCCGACGATCACCGTCGCGAGAATCCACCATTTCAATCCGTTGCCGGATTCGATCGTGTCCGATGGGTCGTAGGGCATAGCGTGGACTACTTCCTACTCATTCCGTGTACACCGTGAGGCGCGCGGACATGCCGTTCTTGAGTTCCGGGTACGCCGACGCGTCGAAGCGCACCTTCACGTCGAAGATCTGCGTCTGACGCTGGTCCGAGATGTTGAAGACGACGCCGGAGGCCTGCGCCGTCGGGCTCACTTCGTCCACGACGCCGTGGAAAACGCGCGAGCCGAAGGCGTCCGCGGTGAAATCCGCCGCCTGTCCGACGCGAAGGCGGTTGAGTCCCTTGTTTTCATCCGCCTGCCCAACGACGCGCAGCTGCGACGGGTCGATCAGCGCGACGACGGCCTGGCCGGGACTGAACGTCGCGCCGATCTGGCGGTTCACCGAGACGACGAGGCCGCCGCCCGCGGCCGTCAGCAGCTGCGTGCCGACTTCCGCCACGACGGCATTGGGCGCGACGACGTCGCCCGTCCGCACGTACACGGCGCGCAGCACGCCAGAAGCGGCGGGCGAAACGTCCACCTGCGGCGCCGACACCGTGGCGTCCGGGATGCCGACGCGCATGGAGGCGCCGCGCGCGTACACGATCCCGCCGGCGGCGGCGAGGGCGACCAGAAGGACGCCGGCGTTGCGCAGCATCGGATTCGCCAGCGGATTTTTCCGCTTCGGCGCCGGCGGTTGGTTCGAAGGGGTCGATGATTCCATACGAAGATCAAAAGACGGCGACGTCCTGGCCGGCGGAGAGGCCGGAGAGGATTTCCGTCTGCGCGCCTTCCGTGGCGCCTGGCGTCACGGTTTTGCGTGCGACGGAGCCGTCCGCCTGGCGGACGAGCACGAACGAGGCGTTGCCGTCCGTCAGAACGGACGAAGCGGGAACGAGCAGGACGTCCGTCCGCGGCGCGTCCGTGATGACGGCGCTGCCGGCGAGGCCCGGCACGAGCCGCGCATCGGCGGCCGCGAACGCGAGCACCGCCTTGTGCGCCGACGGCGCGCCGGGAACCGGCGTGGCGTCCACGGACGCGAGCGCGGCGTCAAACGAAACGCCGGGGTATGCGTCGAGGGTGACGGCGGACGCGTCGCCCGCATGCGCGCGGGCGAGGTCGGCGTCCGAGAGCTGGACGTCGAACTGCGGCGCGCCGTCGGAAATGATCGTGCCGATGCCCGCGCCCGGCGACACCGCATCGCCGATCTGCGGCGCGAACGATCCGATGCGGCCGTCAAAGGGCGCGACGGCGAGGCCGTCGTCGTAGGCCGTCTGCGCCGCCTGCACGCCGGCCTGCGCCGCGGCGACCGCGGCTCGCGCGGCGGCCGCGTCCTCGGGCCGCGCCGGCGCCGTCACGGACGTCCGCTGCGCCGCCGCCTGGGCAAGCGCCGC
Source organism: bacterium (assembly GCA_021789915.1). GTDB lineage: Bacteria > Patescibacteriota > Patescibacteriia > UBA9934 > GWF2-40-263 > JAJYIV01. The sequence continues at coordinate 24,062 of JAJYIV010000020.1, forward strand.
CTGCGCGGAGGCCGCCGCCTCCTGCG
>JAJYIV010000021.1 GCA_021789915.1 bacterium
GATCTCGGCCGACGGCCGTATGCGTCTTTTCGATGGCCGCGGCGATGGCCCCGTAGGACGGCGACTGGGCGTTGAAATCCGAAATCTTGCCGCCCGTGTCGGCCTTTCCCTTTTCCGTGGAGTCCGCCTTGACCAGGGCGTCGAAATCCGTCCCGGCCTTTTCCGCCTTGGCGAGCTCGGCGGCCGCCGCGACGCGCTGCGGCGCCTGGAGCGCGGCCAATTGCTTTTGGTCGTCGGCGGTCGGCGTGCGCGTCTGCTGCTCTCCCGGCTCCTTGAACTCAAGCACCGGCGTTTCGCCGATCTGGGCGATGGCCTGCTTGACGTCCAGCACGCCGGCCAGCTCGACGATGAGGCGGTACGCGCCGCCGGACGACGTCGTCTCCACCAGCGGTTCCGACACGCCGAAGGCGTTCACGCGCCGCTCGATGACGTCGCGGACGCCGGAAAGCGCCGAATCGCGGTCCGCCTGGGGAATCTGCGACATGTCCAGGTCGTACACCAGGTGCGTGCCGCCCTGCAGGTCCAATCCGAGCCGGAACGTCGGATCCGGAATCATCGGAACGCTCCATCCCGTCTTCGCCTTCACCGCCGCGGCGGCGGCATTCCACGGCTGCGGGAACGACGACAGGCCGGCGGCCATCGTGGCGATCAGGAACGCGGCGGAGAGCAGCCGCAGCTGCCAGGGCTTCCCCGACGAAGAGGAACCTCCTTTGGAGGACGAGTCGTACCTTTTCTTGCGCTTCCAGGTTTGCATAACCGGTCGGAAAAACCAGATTCAAAAATTGAACGCCGGTAGTGTAGTGGAAAGGGGGCTTTCCCGCAAGAAGAAAAACGAGCCTGTTCCCGGGCTCGTCAGAAAAGGGGCGCCGCGGCGTCCGGGCCTCACCAGGCCGTCAAAACGATCCCGCGCTCGAAGCCGCCGCGCTCGCGGCGCTTCCGATCCTTGAGAAGGCCGATGCGCGTGGCGCGCAGGAGCGGCGCTCCCGCCTCGTCGCGCTTCTTCGCCATCAGGACGTCCAGCAGGCGGCAGAGCCGCGCGAAGTCCTCGTTCAATGTTCCCTGGACGAGCGCGACGCGGAACGGTTCCGCGGCAAGACGGGGTTCCGCGGTCTCATCCGGCGCTCTCCACCGGCGGAAGAACCCGAAGCGCCGATGGGGACGACGGCGCGCGAACAGCGCGAGCGCGTCGATATTCGGCAGTTGCGCGAGCGCCGAGGCTACTTCCAGCACGTCCGCGAGCTCTTCCTCGGCGTGGTCCCGATTGCCCCGGTCGAGCGCGAGCAGGAATTCGACAATCTCTTCGGCCATCTTCTCGCACAAGAGCTGGGCCCGTTCGCCCGCGTCCGCCGTGTGGAACCGGCACGTTCCCCCTTTCGCAAAGATCATGTCCGGAATGCGGTCTCGGACGAGCTTTGGGCTTCTCTCTTCCATGTCATCCTCCTGACTCCATGTTGTACCTTTTCGCTTGCATCGTGGCAACGCCGCCGACAGGGAGGCCTTAGAGCCTGTTCAAAATCTTTTCTCCCGGCTCCATTCGGCCCCGTTTTGGCTGCAAAAGGCTCAGACCTCCTCACCGTAGCTTTGGCTACGCTTCGTCGGCCTTCGCCTTTTTCGCACAAAACGTCATCCGCATGTCCCTGGAAGAAAGATGCTGAACAGGCTCTAAGCGGATCGCGTGCAAAAATCCGCCCCCGTTCGTCCGGGGGCGGACATGCGTCCGGCGGCGCTACGCGAAGTCGTACGCGACCGGCGCCGGCTCAAGCAGGCCCTTGAAGCCGTCCTTGACGGCCTGCTCCGCGCGCGAGGCCATGCCGTCGTCCAGGTGGTACAGCAGCATGCGCGACCGCAGGTCGCCGGGCACGCCCTTGAGCAGGTTGCCGTAGAAGGCGTGCACGCCGCCCGGGAAGCTCTGGCAGTCATGCAGCAACAACTCGCAGCCGGTGCCGAAGCGGATCGTCGTCGACGCGTCGAACCGCGTGTCGCCGGAGATGTACAGCCGGCCGTCGACGACGAGCCCCACGCTGTACATGCTCTCGTCGACGCTCGGCGATGTGTCGGGGATGTGCTTCGTGCGGAACGACTGCACGCGGATGCCGCCGATGTCCTGCACCCACGTGTCGACGCCGAACCCGTCGAGCTTGGCCGGGGTCACCACGTTGAAGAAGTGGCCCGCGAGCATCTCGCCCCTGTTCCCGCCGATGTCGGTCTCTTCGCCGAACGCGAGCCCGCCGCGCAGCGTCCAGCCCCAGAGCTGCTGCGCGTACCCGTGCGGCACGTAGAGGTTGGGGCGGAACTTGCCGCTATTGCGGGCGGCGACGATGCGCGCCAGGTAGAGGCTCTGCGCCTCGTCGGGCTCCTTCGCCGGTTCACGGATGAACGGCGCCTCGTACCGCGCCTTCAGGGCGAGTTCCTCGACGCTGCCGCAGTGGTCGGCGTGCGAGTGCGTGATGAGCACGTCGCGGACGTCGTGTACGCTCAGGCCGAACTCCGCCATCTTCAGCGTGCCCTTCGTCCCGAGATCGACGAACAGCGCCGTCCTGCCTTTGACGAGAATGAAGTTGCTCTGGTACATCCGCGTCGAGAACGCCGCGCCGTTGCCAAGAGCGAGGAGGCGCAGCCGCCCGTCGGTTTCAAGCGGCAGCTTGCGCTCGTAGCGCCACACGCCCACGCCCGGCGAGACGAGATGCGGCGCGTAGACGCCGAGATCGAGTTCCGTGCGATTGACGGCCATGACGGCCTCCTGTGAATGAGCGAACGGAACGGGCCCCATGCCAGCTCCATGATCATCTTGCCAACGGACGCGTTTTTGTCCAAGATGTGTTTATAACGCTTGGACAATACGCGGCAAGCGAGCTGATGGCTGATGGCTAACGGCTAAAGGCTGCGTCCCCACTCGTTGATTCGTAACATCCCCTATGTCCGATCCAAAAAAGACCCTCCGCGCCCTCGGATTGTCGGATGCGGAAATCGCCTGCTACCTTGCCCTGGTCGCGCAAGGCGCACAGACGGCTTCCGAGCTCACGCGCCGCGCGCACGGCAAGCGCCCGACCACGTATTATGCTCTGCGGCAGCTCGTCGACCGCGGGCTGGTTCACAAAGTCGGCGCCGCTGGCGCCGAGCGGTTCCAAGCGGAACCGGTGGAGAAGCTGCTGACGCTGCTTGCGCTGCACCGACAAGGCATCGACGCCTTGGAAGCCGACGTGCGCACCCTGCTGCCGTCGCTCGTTCCCGAACGCGCCCGCGCGGATGGCAAGCCGTCCGTTACGTTCTACGAGGGCGCGGAGGCGATGAAACAGGCCGTCATGGACACGCTGTATTGCCGCGACCGGCACATCGATTCGCTGGCGCCGTCGGACAATTTCTTCTGGCAGGTCGGCCAGGCGTTTTCGCAGCCGTACATCGACCAGCGCGTCGCGCGCAAGATCACGACGCGCCATCTCTGGGAAGAACCGCTCGAACCCGAGATCATGCTGCGCACGTACCGCGGGCTGTCGCAGGTGCGCCTTCTGCCGGCGACCATGCGCGGCCGCTTCCGCACGACCGTTTTCCTGTACGACGACGCCGTGATGTACATTTCCAGCCTGGCGAGCGGGTACGCGCTTGTCGTGCGTTCGCCGGAACATCATGAATTGATGAAGGGCATGTTCGACGCCCTCTGGGAGGGCGCGGCGCCGGTGAAGACGCCGTGACGAAGCCTCCTCCCGCCGGCGGCCCCTACGGCATCCAGGCGGGCGGGGGCGGCGGCAGGCGGACGGCGCGTTCCGGAGGACAGCCGGTGACGATGCGGAAGCGCGCGCGCTCGCCGCGGTACATCGGTTCCACGAACGGCACGTGGCGTTCCGTCGCGAACAGGAAGACCCGGCGGTGGAAAGACGTGCGCAGGACCGCCAGGCCGCCGAGAACGGCGAGGAGGACGATCAAGGCGATCGAGTAGGCTGCCGGGCGGCGGTACACGGACGGGTTGCGCCGCACGAGCCATTCGATGAGGACGACGCAACCGACCATCAACAGGATGGGCAGCCAGGGGAAGGTGTGTACGAACGCGCAGCGCTGAAACTCCGCGTCGGGCACGCTCCAGAAGGCCGCCGCGCGCCACTCGAAACCGAGGAAGCTCACCAGATACAGCAGCAGGACGGCCGAGAAGAAAATGCCGACCCCGACCAGCAGCGCGCGCAGCACGAAATACAGGCGCGGGCGCATGCGGATGCGGTGCGTCTCGATGGTCTCGAGCACGTCCTGGCCCGAGGGCTTCTCGTGTTCGGCGGATGCGGTCATAGGCTGTCCGGCGGGACGAGTCTCTTGAGCAGCGCGCGGCCGCGGTTCAGGCGCACGCCGACGGTCGAAACCGGAATGCGCAGCACGTCGGCGATTTCCCGGTAATCCAGATCTTCAAAATAGAACAGCACGAGCGGTTCGCGGTACTTCGGCCCGATGCGGTCCAGCGCCCGGTCGAGCAGGCGCCGCATGTCCTGCCGCTGCGCGCCCGCGTCCGTCGCCTCTTTTGCGGCGGGATGCGGCAGCAGCGTGTCCAGGTCGATGAACGAGACGGGCTCGCGTCCGCGCTTGCGCATCGCGTTGATGAACTCATTGTGCGCGATGCGGTAAATCCACGGCGAGAAGCGGCGGGACGGATCGAAGCCGCGGATGTTCACGTAGGCCTTGATGAAGACGTCCTGCACCAAATCCTCGACGTCGTCTTCCTTAAAGAGGAACTTCCGACCGTATCGGGACAATTTGTCCGCATACCGTTCGACGAGTACGCCGAACATGCGCGCGTTGCCGTCCTGCACGCGGCGGGCCAGCTCCTCGTCCGTGAGCTCGGAAAGATGGGACATGTCTTCGATTGGGTAATACGCGGAAGGAGGCGGGTTTCTTACAGAGAGGCGTTAGCCGTTAGCTATCAGCCATCAGCTCGCGTGTCTCGCCCTCGCTATAAACTGCTTGCTACGAGCGACTCCTTCGTCCTGACTCCGTTTCTCCCTGCGAAAATATCCCAGCGCGGCTGGGATATTTTCGCTGGCGGAGAGGGCGAGATTCGAACTCGCGAACCCTTGCGGGTTGCGCGCTTTCCAAGCGCGTGCACTAGGCCACTATGCGACCTCTCCACGGGTCGTCGGCGCGGGGGCACTATACGCCGCGCGCGCCGGCGCGGCAAGACGCCGAGGCGTCGGGGAACGATGATGACCGTCACGCCCGCCGACGGCGCCGTCTGGCCAGCCACGCGTCCGCGCTCCAGCGTTCCCAGCATTTCCCATCCAGGAGCGCGACGAAGACGATGACGTAAATCGCCGCCGAACCGATGTCCGTCGACCCCGCCCGATACGGTCCGCCGAAGCCTTCCGCCGTCGACCAAATGGCGGCGGCCAGGGCCATGCCGGCGTAGAGCGCCGGGCGCGTGAAAAAACCGAAGATCAATCCCAGCGCCAAGGCCGTCTCCGACAGGGCGACGAGCAGCGCAAACGCGTGCGGATTCACGCCGACGATGCGTACCCAGAAGCCGATCCATTGATGGACGAGGAACGGCTGGCCGTCCGCGGCGCCGGACAGGTACTCCGTGAAGTTGGCGAAGAACGCCGGTTGCCACTTGAAGTACGCATCGATGAGCCACACGGCGCCGAATACGATGCGCAGCAGCGCGAATTTCTTTTGCTGGCTCACAGGAGAGAGGATGAGTAGCAAGTAGCTCGTAGCTGGGGGCTGAGGCGAGGAACGCGGCGCGTTATCCTCCCCTGCCAAGAGCCTGCCCTGAGCGACCCTGAGCCTGCCGAAGGGGAGTCGAAGGGGGAGGTCTGGAGGGGTTCAATCGCGCGCCGAACCGTCACGAGTATACCACGCCCCCTTCCCTTTTCGCCGCCGCGGCGGCATCATGCGGACGTATGACCCGCTTCTTCCCAGGGCCCCTGCCCGACCACGCCCGCAACATCCTGCGCCGGCTCGGCTACGGCGAGCAGCAGAACCGCGAAGGACAAGTCAGCTTCAACCGGCGCTTTACGAACGCGCCGTATCCCAAGTATCACGCCTATGTCGAGGACCGCAACGGCGGACTGCAGGTGAATCTCCACGTCGACCAGAAGGCCGCCACGTATGAAAGCGCGCACGCGCACAGCGGCGAGTACGACGGTCCGCTCCTCGCGCGCGAGCTGGATCGCATCGGCGCCTTCGTCGAGTCGATCAAGAGCCAGGCCGACGCCGGCACGGATGAGAACGGGGCGGCGGTTGCGCCCAAACGCGGTGGCTTCTGGGGCGGCTTGTTCGGGAGCTGATCGAGACGGAAAAGAGACCCAAGCGGGTCTCTTTTCCGGCGGCGTTACATCCCGAGCAGCACGCGGTCCAGGCTCCACGCGCCGGCGCCAAGAACTAACAGCACGACGGAGAGCGCGAACAAGCTCAGATCCAGCTCCCAGCCGTTCTCGCCGGTGAACGTCCGTTTCCAGACGAAGATCTTCATGTACATGGCGCCCAGCATGACGAGCGCAAGGCCGAGCGCCGCCCAGCGCGTCAGAAAGCCGAACAGCACGCCCAGGCCGCCGAGCGGCTCGGCGACGGACAGGAACTTCATCAATCCCTTCATCGGCTTTGCATCCGTCGTCTTCCACAGCGACCACTTCATCGGACCGTGAGCGAGGAACACCGCCGCAAGCACGACGCGCGCGACGGCCAGCGCGAAGGCGCCGTACGCGCCGAGGAACAAAAGATTGAGCATAGGCATGTGGATGATGCGCTTAGTATACGTCCGCACCGGACAAAAGAAAAAACGACGCTGCGGGTCGCAGCGTCGTGAGGTGATGCCGCTTGCTTCAACCGGAGGCGGCATCATCCTGAGCCCCGCCTGCATGCAGGCGGGGCGAAGGACCACGTCGTCCTGAGGCCAGGAGGCCGAAGGACCCCGTGCGGGTCGCAGACGGCCGTCGTTAGCGGGGCAGGTACGTCCAGCTCCCATCGTCCGTGAGCCGGACGCCGCCCTCGGCGTTCGCGATCAGGTCAGCGGGCGTGAGGTAATTCGCCGCTTCCCCGCGGATCGCCGCCGCGAAGTTCGCCATGACGCCGTCGAAGCGGCGGTCGTAGTCCGTCGCGGGCACCGTGATGTTCAGCCGTCTGCCGGTTCCGTGATGGAACATGGACAAGGTCCCGGCCTTGCAGTGCAGGATGGCCTCCCCACGCGCGAAGCGCATCCGCACCTGTTCGCCGTACACTTTCTCCCCCAGCATGCGCGATCCCTGGAACGTCAGGGCGACGCCGTCGTCGCGGATGCCGACCGCACGGTACCGATCGAGCGCATCGGAAAGACGGTGGAACGTCGCGGGGCAGCGCCCGAGGAGGAAATGCGCGTAGTCCGCCTCGTGAGAGAAGTGGTCGATGAGCAATCCCCGATGCAGCCCTTCCTTTGCGGGATCGGGCTCGTGGTAGGAGAAGTCCATCTCCAAGGCCAGCAACCGCCCGAACGTCTTCACGAGCATCGGCAGCCGCGCGCGCAACTCGAGGTACGGCGGATCGAAGCGGCGCGGGTGGCAGCTCGTTACGATGAGCTGCTTCCGTTGGGCCTCCGCAAGGAGATCGCGGAGAAGACCGAAGTCGTCCGACTTCACCCCGAGCGGCTTCTCCACCATGACATGCTTGCCACACTCCACGAACATGGCGAGATGGTTCAGGTGGAAGCCGTCCGGGCTCGCGTCGACGACGGCGTCGAACGAGTCTCCGCCGTCCGTGAGCAGGCGCTGCGCGCTTCCCCAGAAGACCGGCGGCTTGTCCGCGTGCGTCGCCGCCATGATGGAGTCAGCCATCGGCTGCGTCTGTTCCTCCGTCAGATCGCACAGCGCGGTGATGACGAAGTCGCGGCCGCGAAGCGCCGGCGCGACGTGGCTTCGTCGCGCATGATCGCCGCAGCCGACGATCGCCAAACGAATCGGTTTTTTCATGGAAACCTTTCCTCGGGGACGGTCACCCCATGTGCCGCATATCCCGAGGCGGAAACCCTAACAGCATGCGTCGCGTGCGTCAATCGCATCGCATGAGAACGGGCGGACAAAAAAGACGGAACGCGTCGTGCGTTCCGCCGTCAAGCGGCCGGCCGGGCCGACGCCTCGTCGTCCAGGACGAACGCCATGAGCTTCTCCCCCTCGCGCGCGGCGAGGACGGGCGGCGCGTTCCACGCGGGCGACGTCTGCTCCCACCGCATGGCGAGCAGCGGCCGACGCAGCCGCACGCATGTTTTCACGACGACGTTGGCGGCGATGACGACGGCGCGCGTCAGGTGCCACTCGTCGGTGACCAGCACGAGGTCCGTCACGTCGGCGAAATCCCCGTAGCGCGCCACCCGGTCCACGGCCGCTTCCAGCAAACCCAGCGTGCCGCGAAACCGTTCGTCGACGATCGGGTGGACCTTCTCGACGCCCGCCGCCCGGGCGCGCTTGACGTACGCGTCGACGTCTTCCGTCTCGCTCGCGGCGCCGCACACGAGCAGCGCGGCGTTCTCCCTCTTCGCCACGACGACCGCATGGTCGACGCGCGCGTAGCAGCGCCGGCCGTCGTGCGCGGCCGGGCACGTGCCTCGTTCGTCTTCCTTCTCGTGCGGCGGACCGCACATCATCACGACGACGGCTTGCGTAGGAATCGACACGTCGAACCTCCTGCAAAGCGATGACGGGCCAGCGGCCATGCTACGCGACGCGCGCACGTCGCGTCAAACGCCAAAAAAAGACGGAACGCGTCGTGCGTTCCGCCGTCAGGAAGCGATCGTCTCGTCGAAAGGCGGCGGGTCAGCGGACGTGACGAAGTCGATTGGCACTCGTCGCGCGCGCTTCACAAACTCGACCGGCGACCGCTAGGGCACCGGCAATCCTCGTTGGCGGAGAAACGCCCGTAGCTGCCGACGACCTTCGCGCAAGACCGTCTTCGTCGGACGCCAGCACAGATTGACGGGAATCGTCTCCAAGACGAACGGCTTGTCGTCAGCGGCGCGCGGCTTCTGCAGCGCTGCCTGCGCCATCGGCGCTATGAGCGGTATGCCCCAAGGGTCCGCCAACAGGCAGATCGTGTTCACGCTGACGAACGCTTTCTCTTGCGCCAGCACATGCGCCGCGGTCTGCACGCCCGCGTAAACGTCGGCGGGTCCTATGGTGCACAGCAAACCCATGGCCTCCACGCCCGCGTGCACGGCACGTTTCACGAAGGCACGCACGTCGGCGTGATCACGAAAGGCATCACCGAACACAAGGACGGGCGCCCGGCGCTCGCGTGCGAGCCGAATGGCGGCGTCGACGTGGGAAAAGCAACGGGTGCCTTCGTGCTCGCACGGACAGACGTACTGCGCGCGCGGCCCCCTGTGCCACAAACGCTCGCTTCTCTGTTTTGCGTGCGGCTGTCCGCACATCATCAGGATCGCTTTCGTCGCCACGTTTCACCTCCAAGGAAACGAGCCGCCGCCATGGTAGGCGCCGGCACGGGGCGCGTCAAACGGAAAGAAAAAACGACGCTGCGGGTCGCCCCGGAGGCAGCGTCGTCCTGAGGCCAGCAGGCCGAAGGACCCCGTGCGGGTCGCAGCGTCGTGAGGTGATGCCGCTTGCTTCAACCGGAGGCGGCATCATCCTGAGCCCCGCCTGCATGCAGGCGGGGCGAAGGACCACGTCGTCCTGAGGCCAGCAGGCCGAAGGACCCCTTCGTGCGTTCCGCCGGCATCAGCAACCGGCAGGCAGGCGCCCGCAAGCTGCTAGAAGATGATCGTGAGCGCGGCCGCCGCGGCCGGGATCCCGAGCGTCAAGGCCGCGAGCATGATCACGACCAATTTCCGTGTCGTCTTGCGCTTCATCGACGTACCCTCCAGGGCTTCGAGCCCTTTTGTCGGCTCCGCACGGTGCGGAACGCTGGCAAAATGTTACTACGCACATGCTTGCTGATCAAGGACGTCGTTCTTGGCCAAAATTCACATCCCAAGACCTGACCCCTTTTCAGGCGGGGGACAAGCCCCCGCGCTACGTGACTCTTCAACCCCTTCAAACCCTTCCTACTCTTCATCCCTTCATCACACTTGAATCCGCGAGAACAGCCACGCGCCGAGCGCGACGAAGACGGCCGTGAACGCGCTCAAAACGAGCAGGTCCAGCGACAGCGCGTAGTGGCTGGCGCCGATCAGCAGATGGCGCATCGCATCGATGCCGTAGGTGAGCGGATCGATCACGGTCGCCACGCGGATGGCCGTCGGCAGATGGTCGAGCGGAAACAGGGCGCCGGACAGGAAGAACAGCGGCATCACGAGGAAGTTCATGATGAGCTGGAAGCCCTGCATGTCGTCGAGCATCGAGGCGATGGCGGTGCCGAGCGACGTGAAGAGCAGCGCGACCAATCCCATCACCAGGATGGCCGGCAGGATGAGCCAGGCGTTCGCGGGCCGGAAGCCGATGAGGAACGTCAGCGCCAGCACCAGCACGCCTTGCAGCGTCGCGACCGTGGCGCCGCCGAGCGTGCGGCCGACCATGATGCGCAGGCGCGACACCGGCGCGACGAGCGTCTCCTTCAGAAAGCCGAACTGGCGATCCCAGATCACCTCGATGCCGGAGAAGATCGACGTGAAGATGATGCCCATGCCGACGACGCCCGGCGCGAGGAACTCCAGATAGTTGCCCTGCCCCGCCTTGGCGAACACCGGCCCGAAGCCGAAGCCCAGCGCCACGAGGAACAGCAGCGGCTGCCCGAGCGAGCCGATGATCCGCGGGCGCGAACGCAGGTAACGGATGACTTGGCGCAGCCAGAGAATGAAGATTTTGTTCATAAAGGCGGAGGCAGTATTTGGCAGCTGGGGGCGAGGCGCGCGTGCTTCCATTCGTGGCCGATTCGTCATTCGCGACTCCGCGTTTCTCGTCACCGATGCCCCCACGCGCGGTGGCGCTGGCGCATGCGGTCCGCCGCGGATCCCGCCTCGTCGCGGATCGTCGTCCCCGTGAGCGCCAGGAACGCGTCCTCCAGCGTCGCCGTGTGCGTCTGCGCCTTCAGATCGTCCGACGTGCCGGAGGTGACGATCTTGCCGTGGTCGATCACGGCGATGCGCTGCGCGTTGCGTTCGGCCTCCTCCATGTAGTGCGTCGAGAAGAACACCGTGATGCCTTCCTTGCGGTTCAGCTCGTGCAAGTACGACCACATGTGGTTGCGCGTCTGCGGATCAAGCCCCAGCGTCGGCTCGTCCAGAAACAGCACCTTCGGATGGTGCAGCAGGCCGCGGGCGATCTCCAGCCGGCGCTTCATGCCGCCCGAGAAGGTTTTCACGAGATCGTCGCGGCGGTCGGAGAGCTCCACGAACGCGAGCATTTCGCCGATCCGCGTGCGGCGCAGCTCCTTGGGTACGCCGTAGAGCACGCCGTGGAACTCAAGGTTTTCCCACGCCGTCAGCTCGTCGTCGAGCGACGGATCCTGGAAGACGATGCCGAACGACCGCCGGGCATCCTTCGGATCCTTGACGGGATCCACGCCGTTCAAGCGGATCGTCCCGGATGACGGGTGCAGCAGCGTCGTGATCATCTTGATCGTCGTGGACTTGCCCGCGCCGTTGGGACCGAGAAACGCGAAGATCTGCCCGGCCGGAACGTCGAAGGAAATGTGGTCGACGGCCATGAAGTTCTTGAACTTCTTCGTCAGCCGGTCGACGTGGATGATGGGTTCGGGCATAGCGATTTTGTCATGCTGAGCCGCAGGCGAAGCATCTGTCAGATCCTTCGCTTCGCCGCGCTCAAAGCGTCTTTTTTATCCGCGCGCCACCGCTTCCCCGCCCAGACAAGACCAACCACGAACATGCCGACGCAGCCGTACTGCGCCAGCGTCAGGCCGCCGTAGCGCGGATCGGCGGCGCGCAGGAAATCGAACAGGAAGCGCACGGCGCCGTACCAGATCAGGAACGTGATCGCGTACGTCGGCGGCTTCACCTTGCATCGACGAAGGACGAGAAAGAGAAGGAACAGCCCGAAGCCGTTGAACATCTCGTAGAGGCCGAGGTCGTGGCGCACGCCGTCGGGATATTTCACGCCGAGGAGGAAGTGCGTGAGCGTGCCGGGATGGTCGTGGATGAGGAAGCAGCCGATGCGGCCGATGCCGTAGGCGAGCGGGGTGCCGTAGGCGATCGTGTCCATGTACGCCACGACGTCGACCGTGCGCGAGCGCAAAAACCACAGCGCGGCGACGAGCGCCCCGACGACCGCGCCCATGGACGCCATCCCGCCGTCCCACAGCTCGAAAACGCGCAGCGGAAAGGCAAGATAGGGCGCCGGATTGTAAAACGCGACGTACGCGAGACGGGCGGCGACGACGCCGGCGAGCGCCGCGACGGACGCCGTGTCCCAAATAAGCTTCGGATCCTGTCCGCGCGCCTTCGCAAAACGCGCGGCAACCCATGTGCCGGTCAGGATCCCGAGCGCGACCATGGCGCCCCACACGTAGATCGTGAACGGACCGACGCGAAAGGAAATGAATTGGAACCAGGGGAGCATAGTGTGGAGCGTGGAGCGTAGAACGTGGAGCGTAGAAGCGTCGCGTTCCGAATGCGTCGATTCTACGACTTCTACGATTTCTACGTCTTCTACATTTCCGCCACCCGCGCGTGCCAGTCGGTCTTCGCCTGATAGAACATGCCGGCGCGGAAGAGGGACGCCTCGTCGAGGGGCCGCGCGTGCAGCTGCAAGCCGACGGGCAGGCCATCCGCAAATCCGCACGGCAGCGACAGGGCCGGCACGCCGGCGAGGTTCGCGGAGATCGTGTAGATGTCGGAAAGGTACATCGTCAGCGGATCGTCGAATTTCTCGCCGAGCTTCCACGCCACCGACGGCGACGTCGGCCCGGCGAGGACGTCGACTTCCTTGAAGGCCTCGTCGAAATCGCGCTTGATCAGCGTGCGGACTTTCATCGCCTGGCGGTAGTAAGCGTCTGCGTAGCCGGCGGAGAGCACGAACGTCCCGAGCAGGATGCGCCGCTTCACTTCGGGACCGAATCCTTCCTCGCGCGTGCGTCCGTACGTCTCTTCCAACCGCGCGCCCGGCATCGAGAGGCCGTAGCGCATGCCGTCGAAGCGGCCGAGGTTGGACGACGCCTCTGCCGGCATGTTGACGTAGTACGCCGCCAGCGCGGAGGGCGCGTGCGGCAGCGAGACCTCGCGGATCTCCGCGCCGCCCCGCTCCAGCACGCGCACCGCGTCCGTCACCAGATCTTTGACGCGCTCATCCATGCCTTCGACGAAGAACTCCCTGGGCAAGCCGACGCGTAGGCCTTTGACGCCTTCCGTCTCGAGCGCCGGCACGAACGCATCCGGCGACGAAACGGTGGTCGCGTCCTTCGGGTCGGCGCCCTGGATGGCTGCCAGGAGCAGCGCGGCATCCTCCACCGTGCGCGCAAGCGGCCCGATCTGATCCAGGCTCGACGCCATGGCGATGAGGCCGTAACGCGACACGCGGCCGTACGTCGGCTTCAGCCCGACGACGCCGCACAAGGACGCCGGCTGGCGGATGGAACCGCCCGTGTCCGAGCCGAGCGCCGCAGGGACGAGGCCCGCCGCGACGGCCGCCGCCGAACCGCCCGAGGAACCGCCGGGCACGCGCTCCGCGTCCCACGGGTTGCGCGTGGCGCCGTAGTGCGACGTCTCCGTGGAGGATCCCATGGCGAACTCGTCCATGTTCGTGCGGCCGACGAGGATCGCGCCGGCGGCCTTGAGCCGTACGACGACCGCGGCGTCGTACGCGCCGACGTAATTCTCCAGGATGCGCGAGCCGGCCGAGACGCGCTCGCCGGCGACGAGGATGTTGTCCTTCACGGCGACCGGCACGCCGTGCAGCGGACCGACCTCGCCGCCTCCCGCGCGCCGCGCGTCCGCCGCGCGCGCATCGTCAAGCGCGCGCTCGTACGTGCTGACGAAGGCGTTGAGCTTCGGGTTCTTTTCCTCGATGGCCGCCAGCGACGCCTTGACCAGCTCTTCGCTGGTGACGCTCCCGTCGGCCAGGCGCTTGGCGGCGCCGGCGACGGTCAGATTGTTCAGGTCAACGGACATAAGGGCTCATTTCTTTTGTGTCATTCCGAGCGTAGCGAGGAATCTCGAGATCCTTCCCCCGCCTGCATGCAGGCGGGGTCAGGATGACACAGGGAGGTTATTCGTCCCGGTTCTCAAACACGGCCTGTACTTCCAGCAAGTCGCCCGCGCGGCGCGGGAAGGCGGCCAGCAGGCGCGCGCGCACGTCCTCCGGGCAGTCGGCGACAACGTCGTCGCGGAAGGCGTTGATCTCCCCCGCCCCATTTTCGCCAAAGGCGGATCCGCCTCCGGCGGAGGCGATCTCCGGCACGCCCCGCGTGTCAAGCTCCCGCAGCTGGTCGACGTATTCGATGACGGCGCCGATCTTGTCGCGATAGCCGTCGAGCTCGCCGTCTTCGATGCGAAGCCGCGCGAGCTGCGCCAGGTGTTTCAATTCGTCGTTGGAGAGGGACATATGCCTTGTCATCCTGAGCCGCAGGCGAAGGATCTATCAAATCCTTCACTTCGTTCAGGATGACAAAATACGGAGACTTAAGTCCGCCCAAGCATAGCGAGGAACTCCTTCTCATTCAAGACGGGAACGCCAAGATCCCGCGCCTTCGTCAGTTTCGATCCGGGCTCCGCGCCGGCGACGACGTAGCTCGTCTTTTTACTGACGCTGCCGGACGCCTTGCCGCCGAGCTGTTTGATCTTTTCTTCCGCGTCCTCGCGCTCAAGCGTCTCCAGCGTGCCGGTCAGCACGAACGTCTTGCCTTCGAGCGGTTGCGCCGCGGCCATCTTCGGCCGCACGACGCGCACGCCGTGCTTCAAGAAACCCTCGACTGTCTCGCGGTGATAGGCATCTTTGAAATGCTCGACGATGCTGCGCGCCACGACGTCGCCGATCTGCGGCACCGCCGTCAGTGTATCCATGTCCGCGTCCATCAATTCCTTGATCGTCTTGAAGTGCTTGGCCAAATCGTAGGCCGTCTCGCTGCCGACATTGCGGATGCCAAGGCCCGTGATGAAATGATCGAGCGCGATCGTGCGCCGGCGATGGATTTCGTCGATCAATTTTTTGGACGACACCTCGGCGAAGCCTTCGAGCGTCATCACGTCGTCCGCCGTCAGCGCGAAGATGTCGGACGGGCGCTTCACGAGGCCGGTCTCAAGCAGCTGTTCCACCGTCGAGGGGCCGATGCCGTCGATGCCGAAGGCGCGTGCGGCGTGCAGCACCGCTTCCGCGTTCTTGGCCGGGCAGCGGCGGTTCGTGCAGACGATCGCCACCTCGCCCTCGCGCCGGTGCACGGGCTCGCCGCACACGGGGCAGACGCGCGGCGCGCCGATCTCGTGCGCGCCCTTCGGCCGCATCTCCTTCAGCACGCGCTTGACCTTCGGGATGATGTCGCCCGCCTTGAACAGCACGACCGTGTCGCCCACGCGCACGTCGAGGCGATGGATTTCGTCGAGATTGTGCAGGGACGCGTGCTTCACCGTCGTGCCGCCGATCCACGTCGGGTCGAGCACGGCCACCGGCGTCAACGCCCCCGTGCGGCCGACGTACCACGCGACGTCCTTCACCGGCGCGGTCGCCTCCTCCGGCGGAAACTTCCACGCGATCAGCCCGCGCGGCGTCTTGCCGACGACGCCGAGCGCGTCGAAAACTTCATTGTCGTTCACGCGCGCCACCATCCCGTCGATCCAAAAGCCGAGGCCCTTGCGTTTTTCCTGCAGCGAATGCCAATGCGCCTGGACGTCGTGGAGCGTCTTGCACAAGGCGGAGTGCGGCGCGAATTTGAAGCCCATTCCCTTGAGCAGCTCGGCCTCTTCCGATTCCGTCTTCTGCCCGACGTCCGTGACGAGGTCCCACGCGATGAACTGCAGCGGCCGCGACGCGGCGACCGCGGGATCCAGCTGGCGGATGGAACCGGCGGCGGCGTTGCGCGGGTTGGCGAACGCCGGCTTGCCGGCTTTTTTGAGCGCGCGGTTCATCTTCTCGAAATCCTTGACGGGCAGATAGATTTCTCCGCGGACTTCGATGACGGACGGGAGATGCATCGGCTCTCGGCTCTCGGCTCTCGGCTCTCGGCCGGATCGAACGCCGAGTGCCGAACGCCGGACGCCGCCCTCGCGCAGCCGCAGCGGCACGCTCTCGATCGTGCGCACGTTCTGCGTCACGTCCTCGCCGACGCGTCCGTCGCCGCGCGTGGCGGCGGAAACCAGCACGCCGTCGCGATACGTCAGCGACATCGCCAGCCCGTCGATCTTGGGCATGCAGAACAGCGCGACACCCCCCTCTTTCGAAGAGGGGGGCTGGGGGAGTTCACGGCGCGCGAGTTTCGACACGCGCGCGACCCACGCCTCGAACTCCTCCGGGGTGAACACGTCTTCCATCGAGAGCATCGGCGCGCGATGCGTGACCTTTTTGAATTCCGGCAGCGCCTTGCCGCCGATGCGCTGCGTGGGCGAATCCGGCGTGACGAGGCCTGGGAATTGCTGCTCGATCGTGTAGAGCTCGTGCTTGAGCGAATCGAGCGCCGCGTCCGAGATGAGCGACTCGTCCAGGACGTGGTAGGCGTAGCGGTACTTGTCGATCGTCTCGCGCAGCTGGACGATGCGTTTTTCGGCCTCGGCGTGGGTCATAGGGGACAAGCCATTAGCCGTTAGCCATTAGCCTTTAGCTTTTAGCTGGGACAAAAACCTCGGTTCTCACCTAATGGCTAAAGGCTTGCGCGCGAACGGCTTTTCGTCGCCATTCTACCAGCCCGGCAGCAGCGTTGACAAAAGGGCGAAAACGTGATATCTTCGCCCGTCATCTTTTGACCCTCGCGGCGAGGAGAGCCGACCAACGCACGCAGAGCCGGCAGGCCCGAGGGCTGAGTCGGCGTAGGAGAAAGATGAACCGGTCGCAGAACGAGCGTGAGTTCCATCTGTCAGACGTTCTCTCCATCACCACAGGACGCCTTGTGTCGCTCCGTCACATGGAGGGCGAGTACGACGTGCTCAACTTCATGACGGACGACAACTTGTCCACGCATCAGCTCCCTCGCGCCGCGGACGAGTGCAAGCCCGAACTGCTCAAACAGCACCCGCAGCTCTGCTCCGTCGACGCTTCCTGTGTCAACAGCGAGAACTGGACGGACTGGCTCAACGAGCAGATCAAGAAATTTGGCGAGTGTCTCACTGTTCGACGTCTCGCCAAGGGCCAACACGTCCACCGCAATCCCATCGACGAAGCCGTGAGATGATGGGGGGACGTGACAAGGTGATCGTCATCTGAAGCTCGCGCCCCCGCGGCAAAGAGCGTACTCGCTCTCCGCCCGCGGGTGCGCTCTTTGTTTTGTGGTGTGTCATCCCGACCGGAGGTCGAGGCTTTCTCCTTTTGTCATCCCGACCGGAGGCCGCAGGCCGGAGTGGAGGGATCACGAAGCTGATCAAAGAGATCCAGACGATCAGGGTTCATCCGATCGATGAGCCATTCCTTTTTCTTCCTGCTCCAACGTTTCAATTGCTTCTCCCGCTCGATCGCCCCGAGGACATAGTTCGAATGTTCGAAATAGACGAGTCTCTTCACGCTGTATTTCTTCGTGAATCCTTCAATGACCCCTAAGCGGTGTTCGTCAACGCGGCGTACAAGATTGTTTGTCATGCCAACGTACAAAACACTGCCGAACTTGTTGGAGAGAATGTAAACGTAGTAGTTGTGCTCACGCATAGACTCACGTGATCCCTCGACTTCGCCCCGCTGCAGCGGGGCTTCGCTCGGGATGACAAAGATGGGGCGTGTGATGAGTTCGCTCGTGATGACAAAAAGAAGCCCTGGATCAAAAAACAAGACTCCCCCAATCGGAAAAACCGATTTGGGGGAGTTTTGCTGACACCGGAAATTGCCCGTGTGGCACATCCGCTTGCTCACATTTAAACAGAATTTTATCTCGTTGTCAATCCGTCCGTGTGGACAATGTCATCGCATCATCAGCCCGAGATAGGCGTTCCACAGCGCCGGGCCGAAGAACAGCACGGTCAGCGCGGCGGCGGACAAGAACGGCGCGAACGGCAGGGCCGTCTTACGGTTCGCTTTGTGCGCCGCGAGCAGGACGACGGCCGCGACGGCACCGTAGACATAGGCCAGCAGGATCGCGGTGAGCCCGCCGCACACGCCGAGCAGCGCGCCGATCGCCGCGCCGAGGAACGCGTCGCCGTCGCCCACCCACGCGCCGCGCGACAGCACGCGCTGGATGAGGAAGAACGCCGCCCCAGCCACGGCGCCCAGCAGGACGTCGAGCGGCGGACGTCCGGCGAGCGCCGCGAGGATCGCCAGGACGCCGATCGCCGGCCACGTGAACCGATCCGGCAGCTCGCCGTACAGGAGATCCGTCAGCGCGAGCAGCACGAGGAACGAAACGGCAGCAAGATCGCGCACGACGGCCAGGATGATCGGCCACGTGACGAACAAGGGATGCGTCGCGCGCGTCCAAAACGCAAGGGCGAACAGCAGCGCCGCCGCGGCTTCCGTGACGGGATGGAACCAGGGAATGCGCGCGTGGCAGGCGTGGCAGCGGCCGCCCAAAAAAACGTAGCCGAACACCGGCACGAGCTCCAGCGCGCCGAGCGTGCGCCCGCACGCGTCGCATTTCGACCGGCCGCCGAGCGAGCGCCGCTCATGCAGACGCACCGCGGCGACGTTCAAGAAGCTGCCGACGCCCGCGCCGAGCAAGGCGACGAGAAGCGTGAGGAGAAATCGCATAAGGGGAAAACCCGTGAAAAACGACAGATGCAAGGCGCGGGTGGCCAATCGCCGGAGCTGTACTCAAACGTACAGCGAGGCGATGGCCGGGCCCCGCAACGCAGCAGCTGACGGAATTTCACGGGTTTTACTGGCACGCGCCGGCTTTCATGCCGTCCGGCGCCGCGCAATTGATCCCCTTGGCCAGGCCCGCTTCCGGCAAGGCGTTTTCCAGTTCGAACTGGATGGCGTACGCATCTCCTCCCTTGAGCTGCGTGTAGCAGAAGGCGTTGCGCAGCGGCGTGCCGCAGGCGACCAAGCCTTTCAGCCCCGTGTCCAATGTCCCGCGCACGATGCGCAGGAACACGTCCGCGTCGCCGGAGCAGTCCGCCTTGAATCCGCCCGTGCCGAGGCAGGCCGCCTGCGCGCTGTCGCCGAGCGGCAACCCGCTGCCGGGCGGATAGCCGTTGGCCGATCCGAAATACTGTTCCAACGCGCTTTGCGCCTGGCTGACGGCCGAGAGGCGCGTCGCGTCGCGCGCCCGCGAACGGGCGGCGTTCACCGCCACGGCGGCGAACGTGCCGACCAATCCGACGATGAGGAGCATGATCAGGATTTCCAGGAGCGTGCGGCGCTTGCCGCCGCCTTCTTCCGGCGCATTGGGGACGAGAGGCATATGCGTAGAGTGGCAGTTTCTCCAAAATGGATGAGATGTCGGTGCGCGGGACAGCCGTTCCCCGAGACGTAGCAGCGCTACGGCGAGCGGGGACGGCCGGGACCCGCAAGCCGGCAGATCGCCATTTTGGAGGAACTGCCCTATTCAATATCCCGCATGGCGAGGCCGATGGCAACGCTCAGGCGCGGCCCGACCTCCTCCAGCATCGGCCGCAGCTCGGCTGGATACGCGACGCGCGCCCACGGATCGCCGAGATAGACGTTCAGGTTCAGCGCCTTGGAAAGGGAGGCCGTCAGGCCAGGCAGCAGCGACGAGCCGCCCGTGACGATCAGTTTTTCCACGCGTCTGGATTCCGTCAATTCCATGTTTCCGAAAAGCTGGAACGCGAATTGGATCTCATGCACGATGGGCTGCAGGACGGCCTCCACGGCCGGCGGCGGCGCGGCGCCGGGGACTTCCGCCTGCGAAAGGTCCGCCTTGAGCTGTTCCGCTTCCTCCGCGGAGACGTTCATCTGCTCCATGACGCGCTTCGTCACGCCGGCCCCGCCGAGGTTGATGCTGCGCGAAAGGAACGGGATGCCTTTCTCGACGACCGTGACGCTCGTGCGCTTGTCGCCGATGTCGAGCAGGGCGATCGTGCTCCGATCGCGCCCGATCAAGGCGCGGATCAACGCGAAGGCTTCCGAGTCGATCGCTTTGAGGTCCAGCTTTGCCGCGCGGAAAATTTCCACGTACTTTTGGACGAGCGACTTGGCGGCGCCCGTCACGAGCACGCGCACGTACTCCTGCTTCTTCGGCGCCGGGACCGCGCCCGGAACCGGAGGCGCCGGCTTGGCGGGCGGTTTTTTGAGATCGTCGACGAACGTCGAGTACGTCACCATGTCCGCCGCGGGCAGCGGGGCGAGCTTGGCGACCTGCGCATCGATGAGCGGCTTGAGCTGCAGGGCGGTGGCGCCCGGCGTGCGCGGCACGGCGATGATGGCGGAGAACACGCTCGCCGCCGGCAGGGCCGCGGTGGCGGCCGTGGTCTTGGCGCCCGCTTGCCGGCAGATCCTGCCGAGCAGCTCGCCGGCGGACTTCGGATCGTCGAACGGCGTACCGGCCTGGCCGGGCATGGTCCTCGAGTACCCGTACGTCACCAGCCGGGGCCGTCCGCGTTCGGCCCGCAATTCCACGACCTTGATGCCGCCGGAGCCGATGTCCACGCCGAGATAGCCGGCCGGTTTTTTCTTGAAGAGTCCGTCAAAGAGAGCCATACGATGGCCATACTATAACACAAAAGAAAGCGATGGGCGCAGAGACGGTTAGACGCGTTCTTCGTCCTAACTCCTGACTCCTGAATCCTGACTCCTGCTGCCAGGCGTTAACCCGCGGCGTTCGGCACTCGGCTCTCGGCATTCGGCACCCGATTGAACCCCTCCAGACCTCCCCTTGGCAGGGGAGGATTACGCGGCACGTGCTCGCCCCAGCTACGAGCTCCCAGCTACTTGCTCCTCCTGTGCGCGTCGATCGTCTCGTTCACGAGCGCGTCGGCCTCCGTGTTGCGCTCGCGCGGCACATGCGTGAAGGACACGCGCGCAAACTTGGTGATCAGGTTATGCACCTCGAGATAGCGTTTCGCGATGTCCGGGTTCTTCACCTTGTAGACGCCGGTCAGCTGGCGCACCGCGAGCTCCGAATCCATGTACATCTGCACGACCGTGGCGCCGATCTCCTTCGCTTTTTCCAGGCCGATGATGATGGCCGTGTACTCGGCCTGATTGTTCGTCGTCATCCCGAGCCACTTGGCGGCCGTGGCGAGAACCTTTCCCTCGCGACCGTCGGGATGCACCTCCTTGAGGATGGCAGCGGAGGCGGCGGGCCCCGGGTTGCCGCGCGAACCGCCGTCGGTGTAGATGCGGATGGTCATAGGGGAAGTGATGGAGTGATGTCCACGATCCTGTATTGCATCTCCTTCCGTCCGCGCCACTCGTTTTCGCCCAGTTCGAACGCCACGTCGACGCGGTCACCGAGCTTCAGGGTAGCCGCGCGGTCGCCGAAGCGGAAGCCGATCATCCTGAAGAAGCGCCCAAAGGGCGAGCGCACGGCCAGGCGCAGGTGTCTGCCTTCCGCGCCGACCGTGTCGACGCCGGAGACGGCAAGGCCGCGGACGGCGAACACCGGAGGGCGATTGCCTTCCCCGAAGGGGCGCAGCCGATCGATGTCGGCGAGCAGCTCCCCGTCCGCGTCCTCCAGCCGGAGCTCCGCGTCGACGTCCAGGATCGGAACCAGCTGCTCGGCCGACAGGTTCGCCTCGGCATGCGCCTCCATCGCGCCGACGGCGCGCGCGAGCCGGTCGGCGCCCGTGATGGAAAACCCGCAGGCCTGCGGGTGGCCGCCGAACTTGTCGAGATGTTCCGCGGCCGCGCGCAGCATCGCCGTGATGTCGAAGCCGGGAATGCTGCGGCCGGACCCCACGTAGCGTCCGTCCGCGCCGCCGATCACGAGGGCGGGCCGATGGAACGCGTTTGCCAGCTTGGAAGCGACGAGACCGACGAGACCGGACGGCCAGCCGTCGCCGCGGGCGACGACGAGCGTGCGCGCGCCGATCTCGCCGACCTGCTCCAAGGCCTCAAGATACATCCGATCCGACGCTTCCTGCCGCCGCGCATTGGCCGCCTGCAGCGCTTCGGCCAGGCGCGCCGCTTCCGCCGCGTCCTCCGCCAGGAGAAGCTCCAGCGCGCCGGAGGCGTGATCCATGCGCCCGGCGGCGTTCAGGCGGGGGCCGATCTGGAAGCCGATCGTCGCCGTATCCGCCGCGCCCGGCGCCGCGCCCTGCGCCTCCAACAGCGCCTTGAATCCCGGGCGCCGCGTCTTGTTGAGCACGATCAGGCCGTAGGCCTCCAGGGCGCGGTTTTCGCCGATGAGCGGCACGACGTCCGTCACCGTGGCGACGGCAACCAGGTCGAGCAGCCATTTCTCGTGGCCTTCCGGCAAGGCGGCGCCGCGGCGCCGCGCTTCCTGCACGAGCGCCGAAGCGAGCTTGAAGGCCACGCCCGTCCCGCAGAGGTGCTTGTTCGGATACGTCTCGCCCGGCGCCTGCGGATGGATCAGGATGGCGGCCTCCGGCAAGGCCGCGGGCATGGCGTGGTGGTCGCACACGATGGTGTCCACGCCGAGTTCCCGGCCGCGGTCGACGGCCGGCTTGTTGCTGATGCCGCAATCCACCGTGATGACGAGCGTCGCGCCGCGCTCCGTGGCGAGTTTCTCCATCGTCGGCACGGCCAATCCGTACCCTTCCGTCTCGCGATGGGGCAGATACCACGACAGCTTCCGTTCGTCGAAGCCCGACGTACGGCAGATGTCGCGCAGCGTCGAGACGAGCACGGCGGACCCGCAGACGCCGTCGGCGTCGTAGTCGCCGTGCACCGCGATGGTTTCTCCGCGCTCCAGCGCGGCGAACACCCGCGCGACGGCGTCTCCCATCCGGCGGAAAAGCGCCGGAGGGAACGCGTCGCGCTCCCACTGCGGCCGCAGGAACGCGTCCATCGCCTCCCGCGTGCGCAGGCCGCGATTCCACAGCAGCTGCAAAAACACCGGACGCAGGTCCGGGAATTGCGCGCGGACGTCTTCGGAAACGGGTTCGGCGACGCGCCAAGGCATGGGTCGAGCGGTTAGAGCCTGTTCAAAATCTTTTCTCCCGGCTCCATTCGGCCCCGTTTTGGCTGCAAAAGGCTCAGACCTCCTCACCGTAGCTTTGGCTACGCTTCGTCGGCCTTCGCCTTTTTCGCCTAAAACGTCAT
>JAJYIV010000022.1 GCA_021789915.1 bacterium
ATTTCGACGCTTTCACAGCCCTCCCCCCCGCAATGCTCTGGGCAACTCGCCTGGGCTCTCGAGGGCACCGTCATTCCCGCGCCGCTCAATGCAGTTCTCCAACAAGCATACGGCGTACCAGGCTTCGGCAAAATTGTTACAGATGATTTCACGTTGTACGAAGTGCGTTTTGACTCAGCAGTGCCTTGTAGCGTCGCAAGCATTTCCCGATCCCTCGGCAAGGACCTCCTCGTCGGCGCAAACGTGGCCGCGTCGTTCAACGGACGAGTGATTAGCTGGTCAGAGCCCGGCGTCGGAGAAGGTACTCGAGAGTGGTGTATTCATCTTCCTGATGACCACATTATGTCCCTTGCGGCAACCGACAACGATCAAGCTTACGACTATGTCACAAGCGTAATCCTTCCGCGACTACTTACGGAGACCCCTCAATGAGGCGTACACCACTCGTGTTTGCAGCACTCCTCTTCCTGTTGCCGCAGTGTACCGTGCCCACAACGCCGGCCTCGCAAGAGGATCCAGCATCGGACATTTCGGGAGGTGGGGGACTGCCTGTGTTTCCAGATCACTTCCTGTCAGTTCCGTTTTCTGACTCGACGGTCTACCACATTCAAGGGTGGCTCTATTCCGGACTTCATGGATGTCGCAACGTAGTCACACTTCTTCCCGAAGATGCACCCAAGCAGTGTTTACATTACGGGAACGACTACATGCGTCCTGACGAGACGGGTTTCCCTGTTACCGCCGCCGCCAACGGCAGTGCACCCTACGACTTGTCCGACCCGACCTATGGCAACTACGTCTTGATTCGACATAGCATTCAGGGAAGAACGTACTACATCGCATATGGAAATCATACCCGTGCGCACGCGGCTCTTCCAGCTGGGCGAAGCGCTCGCGCCGTTCGTGCGCGCGCATGTGCCGGAGCTTCGCCCGGGCGACGTGCTCGCCGTCACCTCGAAAATCGCCGCCCTGAGCCAGGGGCGCGTCCTGACGCCGGGATTCGACAAGCGCCGCGTCGTGCGTGACGAATCGGAAGAGACGGCGGAGACGCCGTGGTGCCTCCTGGCCCGGCGCGGCGGGGATTGGTCGGCCAACGCGGGCGTCGACGAATCGAACGGGGACGGCCGGCTTATCCTGCTGCCGTCCGCGCCCAAGGCATCCGCCGCCGCATGGCGTCGGGAGCTGGCCGACGCGTACGGCGTGCCCGATCTCGCCCTCATTCTGACGGATACGCGGCTCGTGCCGCTGCGGCGCGGAACGATGGGCGTGGCGCTCGCGTGGGCCGGCCTGGAACCGATCGTCGATTATGTCGGCCGTCCCGACCTGTACGGCCGTCCGCTCAAGATGACGCAGGCCAACGTGGTGCACGCGCTCGCGGCTGCCGCCGTGCTGGCGATGGGCGAAGGCGCCGAGCGCGTCCCGCTCGCCGTCCTTCGCGGCTTCGATGTCCCTCGGCGGCGCGACGCGGCGGGGGACGTCGGCGATCTCGCCGTGCTTCCCACGGACGACCTCTATCGTTTTGCCTACGCGTCCGGCACGGCGTCCGACCCCCTTGACAAGCCCTATGCCCCGTGAACAAATGGCCGCGGTGAACGCTTCACCGGAGGATCTTCCCATGAAGAAGAGTTTCGTCATTCCCATGCTGCGGGAACTCGCCGCGGAGCTTGGATTCACGCTGGACGTGGAGCCGCGCTACGGCTACGCCGCCCGCCTTGTCCTTCCGGACGGCCGGACGCGGCTGCTGCGCAACACGGTGTTCGACCTGAACGGCGCGGGCGCGACGGAAATCGCGAAGGACAAGGACTACGCGGCTTGGTTTCTCGCGCGAAGCGGCTACCCGGTGCCGGAAGGAGATTCCTTCCACACGCGGGAATGGGCGCGGAAGATCAACAGCGGCCGCACGCCGGAGATGGCCTGGGAGTACGCCAAGCAGCTCGGCCTGCCGGTCATCGTCAAGCCCAACAGCAAGAGCCAGGGCGCCGGCGTTTCGCTCCCGCGCACCAAGCGCGAGTTCTTCCGCGCCGTGGCGCGCGCGTCCAGGCACGAGCGCGTCTTCCTGGTCCAGCGTCCCGTCGTTGGAAAGGATTTCCGCATCGTCGTGCTTGACGGCCAAGCCATCTCCGCCTACGAGCGCCTGCCGTTGGCCGTCATCGGCGACGGCCGGTCCACCGTGGCCGAGCTGTTGGCGGCCAAGCAGCGGCGTTTCGACGCGGTGGGCCGCGACACGCGGCTCCAGCCGGACGATCCGCGCATCACGGAGGCGCTCCGCTTCCATCGCTTCACGCGCGATTCGGTGCTCGCCGCCGGCATCACGCAGCGCCTGCTGCCGAACGCCAACCTCTCCACCGGAGGGGACGCGCGCGACGTGACGGCTTCCCTGCATCCGGCGTGGAAGCGTCTCGCCGCCGGCATCGCGCGGGACATGAACCTGCGCTACATCGGCGTGGACGTCATGACCGAAGCGGAATTGTCGGATCCGCCGGGAAGCTACGTGGTCATCGAGATCAACGCGGCGCCCGGGCTGGACAATTACGCGTCCATCGGCGAAACGCAGGTCCGCGTCGTGCGCGACCTCTATCGAAAAGTGCTTCAGGCTCTTGCCGCCTAGGCGGACGGCCCCTTCCTCCGACGGAGGCGGGGGTCTTTTTGCACCGGCCCCGAAGGAACTTGCCCACTTCGCCGATTTTTCGTAAGCTGCCGGTGCTCTCTCATGGAGAGGTACCCAAGTGGCTGAAGGGGGGAGATTGCTAATCTCCTAGGTCGGGGTATTCCCGGCGCGAGGGTTCGAATCCCTCTCTCTCCGCCAACACGGCGCGGCTTCGGCCGCGTCGTGTTTGTTTGGCTCAACCAAGGAGAGATTCGGGTCTTCGCGCGGGAGCTTTTTCGTCACGATGCATGATGCAAGAACAAGAAAAAAGACCGTGTTCTTGCAGCCCGGTCAGAATGTGAACAGATTATCCGTGCGGAGCCATTTCTTCAGGAGAAAGATGCATGTACGCGAACTCCTGCATCTGTCGCGGGTACTTTTCCTTCAGAATCACACGTAAAGCTTCGTGACTTTGTGCTCTTTCCACGACAGGAGATCGCGGTGAGCTGTCTCTCACGGCGACGTGTTCGCCAGGATACTGCTTGTAGAGCTCGCCCGCCAGACCCCCCCATTCTTCCCCGTATCGGGTTGCCAGAAGTCTGTCGCATCCGTACCATGGCGGCGATCCGCCCCAGGGCGGAAGGGTGGCCGAGCGGTTTTCCGCCGTCGTCCGGCAACGCCGGACTTTGGCGGATCCGCCGAAGCCATGGCGAAGGCGGAAAGGCAGTAGACGAATCTGGCTTCATCGCGGAGAGGTGGCCGAGTGGTTTAAGGCACCGCTCTTGAAAAGCGGCGGCTCGCAAGGGCCCGTGAGTTCGAATCTCACCCTCTCCGCCATGGAGCTCGATCACGTTCATGTGTACATCGCTTACATTCTCCAAAGCGAGATCGACGGAAGTTGCTATTATGGTTCCACGGAGAAGGAAATGAATGAACGTCTGTGGGAACATAATAGCGGGAGAGTGACTTATACGAGTAAACGTAAACCTTGGAAACTCGTTTGGTACGCTGTGTTTTCATCCAAACGGAAGTCGCAGGAGTTTGAAAGGTATCTTAAATCAGGATCCGGTCGAGCGTTCTCGAAGAAGAGATTTCTTTGATGCTGACACCCCTTCCGCCGAGAGGCGGATTTTGCGTTTGGGAAAAGAAAAACAGCCGGACGTTCGCGCGAGGCGAAACGTACGGCTGTGAAAGAGAAGTCGTTGACCGATCAGTCGAAGAGCGGCAAGTGACCGAGGGTGATCACTTCGGGCCGGCGCGTGCCCTCCGTGAAGACGGCCATGACGCCGACACATTCGGCCCCGACGTCCTTCAGGAGACCTTTAATGGCGTCGACGCTGCCGCCGGTGGAGACCACGTCGTCGAGCATGAGGACGCGCTTGCCATGCAGCTCTGCCACGCTCGTCTCCGAGAGGTTGAGCGTCTGAGTCCTCTGCGTCGTGATGGTCTGCACCGTATGGGAGACGGCCTTGCCCATGTATTTCTTGCGCTCCTTCCGCGCGACGTACGTGGGCAGGCGAGTCTCTTCGCCCATCGCCTGCAGCAGGCCTTCTGCCTTGCCGCCGGGCATGAGGATGGCCTCGACGCCGTCCGGCATCTTCTTGGCGAGCAGGGCAGCCGCCTCCCGATTGATCTCCCACTTGCCCTGCGAGTCGAACAGGGCGACGAGAATCGGCGGCGCGCCGTCGTCGGCGATGTTGATGACGGGCAGGTCGATGGTCAGGCGGCCGATCTGAACACGATGCGTGCGACTCATGCGTTCTCCTTCTCCGGGAGCACGTCCCGGAACAGCTGCGTGAGGGCTTCCGTCAGGATGGCCTGGCGGTCCGTGCGTCCGTTCGTGAGGAACGCGTGCGAATCTTGATGATCACATCCGGTGCGCTCCGCGAGCACGCCGCCGACGGTGATGCGCTCCCGGCGCATGCGGCGTTTCAGTTCCGCGATCACGGCGTTCGGCACGGCGACGGAAGCCGAGAAGGCGAGACGCTCGCTCTCGTCGGGCGACCGCAGGACGAGGACGGCTTTGTCCTGCCAGCCGTCGCGGGAGAAGAACAGTCCATTCTCGATGCCGACGCTCCAGGCGCCCGGATGGGCGCGTCCCGCCTGCCGCGCGCGGGCGCGGGCGCCCGCGAAGGTTTCGTCTCCGAGCGGCTGTGCCGGAACGCCGGGTTCCGTCGCTGCGGAGAGAACTTCGGCGGCACGACCGGCGCGCGCGAGTGCGTCCCGGACGGCGGCGAGCTTGATTTCGCTCATCGAACCGACGACGATCTTCATCGTCATCTCCTGTTCTTCAGCTCGTCGATGAGCCGGGCCAGCGCCGGGCCGATGTCCTTCCCGGCCAGGTGGTCTTGAAGGATTGCTGCCAGCGTCGCCACGGCGCTCGTCGGATTGAAGCGCAGGCCATCCATGATGGCTTCGCGGACGGATTCCGCGATGGACAGAACCTCGAACGGCCCCTGGCCGTCGACCGTCTTCGCCGTGTCCGGACACGTGTCCGTGATCCAGACCTTGTCGAAGCCAGCCGTGAGGAACTTCCGCCAGGCCCCTTCCTCCATCACGCCGTGGGTCGCGTACGCGCTCACGCGTTCGGCACCGGCCGCCTTCAGGGCCTCCAGGCACTTGATGATCGTCCCGCCGGAATGGATCAGGTCGTCGATGATGACGACGTCCTTGCCGCGCGGATCGCCCTCGATGATGCGGACCTTGCGGCCGGCGCCGTAGCGTTCCTTGTAGCACAGGACGAACGGGTACAGCGGCTTGAGGTCCTTGTCGCAGAAGACGCGCTTGAACCTCTTATACGCGCCTTCGTCGGGGAAGGCGATGGCCGTCTCGCCCGGGCGCAGCTTTGACAGCAGCGTCTTGACGCCCCACTTGCCGCGCGGGGCGATGTTCTGGCCGAAGAACTCCAGGTTCTGGAGCGCGTGCAAGTCCCACACGTAGAGCGGGACGGGGCCAGAGCCGGACGGGGCGATGGTGGACATGATGGAAGCGAGCGTCTTCGCCGTCACGACTTGGCTCTCCTCGTCGCCGCGTTCCATCGTCCCTGTTGGAAAGTACGGAAGGGCGATGCGGAATGAGTTCGGCCGCAAGGCCGCCAGCTTTTGCATCATGCTCACCTCCTCGAACACCCGGTCGGGCGTGTCCAGGCAGGCGAGAAAGGCGACATCGCGGGCCCGAAGCAGGTCCGGGTCGAACGTGCGCAGATCCGGGAACCCGTCGGGAAAGCGCTGCCATTCCATGATGCCGAGCTCGATCCGTTCGGGATCCAAGGCCTGCACCTGGCGGGCCAGGGTTTCCATCTTCGGCGAGTACAAGAGCACGGGCATATTCCACCTCGGTTGAAAAAGGCCGGGACGCCGTGCGGCGGCGTCCCGGGAGAAGGGAAGCACGCGCACATGCGGCGCGCGCGGTTTAGCACGGAACCGGCGTTTTGTCCATTCCTAGTCCCGGTCGGGCCACTCCCGCTTCTGATCGAGCTTTTCCTTCAGCCGTTGCGTCAGCCGTTTCCCGGGGATGTCGAACGGGTGCCCGCAGGCCGTGCACGTCGCGAAGTAGGTCATCTTGTTGTAGGTCGGCTTGACGTCCGACTCCTCCACCTGGAGGACGGCCTCGCAGGTGGAGCAGGAGAACTCGCCGATCCACGGGAGCTTCCACTTGCCCTCCTTGAGGATTTTCATGTCGGTCTCCGTTGTGAAAGGCCTTGTGTCAGGAGAACACTCGGTCCCGCTGACACGGCCAGCATGCCACCAAGGGAAATTCCGCGACACGTTTTTTCGTCGCGCGCTTGTCGAAAAATGGTTATTAGGCTAACATGACGGTGGTTTTTCCACATGTTAACGACGAAACATATCGTAAATACGAAAGAAGCCGATGAGGTGCTTGCGCGCTTCGGCCTGAACGAAAAGGACAGGGCCGTTTACTTGGCCCTCCTTCCGCTCGGCCAATCGACACTGACGCCGCTCGCCCGCGCGGCCGGTTTTCCGTCGACGACGGCGCAATCCGTGCTCGAACGGTTGGAACGCCTCGGGCTCGTCGCCGTGACCAAGCGCAAATCGCGCCGCGCGTACGAAGCGCTGGATCCCGTCGTGCTGCGGCGCATCCTCGAGCGGCAGGCGGAAGAGGCCGCCGGCATCATCCCGCAGCTGCAAGAGCTGATGCGCGGCGCGTCGGCGTCCGCGGCGGACGTGCGCGTCTATCGCCGCGAGCGGCTGACGGATCTCTTTCACCGCGCGCTGCGGTCGCGAGAGAAGCTCGTCTACGAGATCGTCTCGGCGCGCGACCTGCAGGAAACGCTCGGGGAGAAATTCCACTTCACCCGCCGCCGCGTTCGCGCCGGCGTGGGGCTCAAGAGCCTGCGCGTCGAGGCGCATGAAATCAAATCCTATTCGGCCGAAACGCATCGCCGGGAGCTGCGTGAGGCGAGGTTCCTGCCGCGCGAGATGGCGTTTTCGTCCACGGTGATGTTCTGGGACGGCGAATGGGCGGCGTTTTTCGCGCCGCCGGCGGAAGGCTTGGCCCTGCTCGTGCGCAGCCGCGGGATCGTTCTCATGCTTCGCCAGATCTTCGACGTGTTGTGGAGCGTCTCGCGCCGCATGGAAACGGCGGCGTGAATGCGCTACACTGACGGCATATGGATGAAGAGGCGGCTCAAACGATGTTTGAAGAGGTGGCGCCGGCGGAAGATTCCGCGCCGGAGTCCGGTCCGTATTACGGCGATCCGCTGCTGCAGTGGGAGATTGACGAGTTTCCGCGCGTGCAGCGCTCGCGGCTCTGGTACGTGATCGCCAGTGCGGTCGCCGTCGCCCTGATCATCTACGCCGTCGCCACGGCGGATTTCCTGTTCGCCATCATCATCCTCATGGCCGGCATCATCATGCTGGTTTCCTCGTTCTCGAAGCCGAACCGCATCGAGATCTTCGTCACCACGCTCGGCCTGGCCGTCGGCGACCGGTTTTACGAATTCAAGAACATCCGGGATTTTTCCATCGTGTACGATCCGCCGCACGTAAAGCTCCTCTACGTCAGTTTCCATTCTCCGCTTGAGCCGCTGCTGTCCATTCCTCTCGAAGAGACGGACCCAAACGACGTTCGGGATTTCCTCGGCGCCTTTTGCGCGGAAAACCTGAACCGGACTTCGGAATCCTTGACGGATCGCCTGCGCCGGGTGTATAAACTTTGAGCTTTGACGAACCGTCATCCGCCGCTGTACGCATCCGTAGCTCAGTTGGATAGAGCACCAGCTTGCGGAGCTGGGGGTCGCAAGTTCGAGTCTTGCCGGATGCACCATGAATCTCCGATTCCGCTCGGAGATTTTTGATTGCGTCTACGGAAGCCCTTGACGTCCTTTCGATTTTATGGGAGATTATCGCCTCTCGCGGCGTTCGCGGGAGACAATCCAAGGAGTTGTCCCATGGCAGCGTGCGGCAAGTGTGTGAACGGCGTCATCGACACGGGGAACAATGAAATCCCCTGCGATTGCGCGGCAGGGAATACGGCGCTTTTTCGCATCGCAAGCGTCGACGGCGTCGTGACTGGCGCCGAAAGCCGACGGCATTTTCACAACGGATCGCCCGAGCCCATCGCCACGTCGGGCGGCAGAGTGTCCGCGTCGACGCTCCCCGGGCGGCCCCGTCCGTTTCACGAGACGGTCGTGAACGCGCTGGAGCGAGTTGATCTTCACGGGCTGGAGAGCCTCCTCCGGCTCATCGAAGCCACGAAGATCCCGAAGGGCCACGACGCCGTCCTCGGCGCTCTCGACGAAGTCAATCGCCGGCTGAAGGGCATGTCGAGCGGGATGCGGAAGAAGATCCGGTCGGCGACCGCCGCCATCCTCCTGCAGAAGCGGATGCAGGAAGCGGACGCCGGGAACTAGGCATCCGTCGTCTCTCTGACGCACGGCCTTCGGGCACGGCGTCTTTTTTTTGGTTCTTGGTTCTTTGCCCCATTTGGTTCTTCCCAGCTATGCTGGTTCCCATGGCCGTCCATCTCTCCACCCCCGTGTCCGCCCTGCCCGGCGTCGGCCCCGTTGCCGCCGCGGATTTGCGCCGCCTCGGCATCGTTTCTGTCGCCGACCTCTTGACACACGTGCCGTTCCGCTACGACGACTTCTCGAAGACGAAGCCGCTTCCGGCGCTGCGCCGTGACGACGCGGTGACCGTCGAGGCGCGCGTGCGGACGATCGCCACGCGGCCGTCCCGAAACAATCCGCGTTTGAGGCTCACCGAGGCGATCCTCGAAAACGACAGCGGGGAAGCGAAGGCGATGTGGTTCAACCAGCCGTACCTGGAAAAGACGCTGCGCCCGGGCACGACGTGGTCGTTCGCCGGGCGCGTGGACGGCACGTTCGGCGCCGTGCTCGCCAATCCGGTCTTCGAGCCCGTCGGCGCACGCGTGCTGACGGGGCGCCTCGTGCCGGTGTACGGACTGACAGGATCGCTGACGCAGCGGCGCATGCGCCTGCTCGCCGCTGCCGCCTTGCCCGCCGTTGCGGAGCTTGCCGAGTGGCTGCCGCCGGATGTCGCCGCAGGACGTATGCCGCTCGCCGTCGCGGTTCGCGCCGTGCACGCGCCCGCGTCGCAGGATGCGCTCGCGCGCGCCGTCGACCGCCTCAAGTTCGACGAGCTGTTCCTGCACCAGCTGATGTTCGCCGCCGTCCGCGCACAGCGCCAGGCGCGCCAGGCGCGCGCGCTGCCCGTCGACGCGGATTTCCTCAAGGCGTTCGTCGCCGGCCTGCCGTTTGCGCTCACCGACGCCCAGCGGCGCGCCGCGTGGGACGCCGTTCAGGACATGGCCAGGCCCTCGCCGATGAACCGCCTGCTGGAAGGCGACGTCGGCAGCGGCAAGACCGTCGTGGCGGCCATCGCGATCGCG
This sequence comes from bacterium, assembly GCA_021789915.1. GTDB lineage: Bacteria > Patescibacteriota > Patescibacteriia > UBA9934 > GWF2-40-263 > JAJYIV01. The sequence goes on from JAJYIV010000022.1 coordinate 9,458, forward strand.
GGTGCCGCGCACGCCGGCGTGGCCTGCGCCTATCTTGCGCCGACGGAGCTCTTGGCCGCCCAGCAGCAGGAAGCCTTGCGGCGCTTCCTGCCGGATCTCGCCATCGGTCTGCTCACCGGCAGCCGCGCGCGCCTCGGCGGCGAGGACGCGCCGCGCGACGCGCTCATGGAAGCGCTCGCCGCCGGCCGCATCGATTGCCTCGTGGGCACCCACGCGCTCATCCAGGACGGCGTGAAGATGCCGAACCTGTGCCTCGTCGTCGTGGACGAGCAGCATCGCTTCGGCGTGCAGCAGCGCCACGCGCTGCTCGGCGAGCAGGGCGACGCGCCGCATCTGCTCTCGATGACGGCCACGCCCATTCCGCGCTCGCTGGCGCTCACGCTCTACGGCGACCTCGACGTGTCCGTCCTCCGTCAGAAACCGGGCGGCCGCCGGCCCGTCGCGACGTCGCTCGTGCCCGAGACGCAGGCCGCGTCCGTGTGGGCGGCCGTGCGCCGCGAGCTGGACGCGGGGCGTCAAGCGTACGTGGTGTGCCCGCTCATCGATCCGTCGGATGCGCTCGGGGCGGCGTCCGTCACCGAGCTCGGTGCGTCGCTGCGCCGGGGAGCGCTCAAGGGGCGGACGGTCGGCATGTTGCACGGCAAATTGAAGAGCGACGAAAAAACCGGCCTGCTGGCCGATTTCCGCGACGGAAAGATCGACGCGCTCGTCTCGACGACCGTCGTCGAGGTCGGCGTGGACGTTCCGAACGCGACGGCGATGGTGGTGATGGGCGCGGAGCGCTTCGGGCTCGCGCAGCTGCACCAGCTGCGCGGCCGCGTCGGGCGGTCGGATCTCCCGAGCGCGTGCTATCTCGTCGCGCGGGACGTGTCGCGCGCGTCGCAGGAACGGCTGCGGGCGCTGGTCGACTGCGCCGACGGCTTCGCGCTCGCGGAGAAGGATTTGCAGCTGCGCGGATCGGGCAACGTGTTCGGCGACGCGCAGAGCGGATGGCCGGATTTCAAACTCGCCACGCCGGCGGACACGGGACTCATGCGCGAGGCGCACGAGGCCGCCCGCGCCCTGCTCGCGTCCGATCCAGACCTCTCGCACCACCCGGCGCTCAAGGAAAACGTCCGCGCGGCGTTCGACGAGGTGCACTTGGAGTAGGGATCTCTGCAAAACCCTTTCTCTTGTCATTGCGAGCCCCTACACACGTCGGGGCGAAGCAATCCTGCAGCCCGAGGGGCGCGAGCGAAAGATTGCTTCGTCGCCACGGTTGGAGCCAGCTCCTCGCAATGACGAGGGGAAGGGAGAACCTCTTTAGTGGTCTCATAATCGCCCCCCCCAGAGGGCGGGAAACCTATGAAGAAGGACTTGAGCATCAGCCCGGGGGAAATCCTGGAACAGGAATTTCTGATCCCGCTTGGCCTTTCCCAATACAGACTCGCGAAAGAAATACGCGTTCCTGCCCGCCGGATCAACGAGATCATCCACGGAGATCGGGCCGTGACGGTTGATACCGCTCTGCGGCTCGGACGTTTTTTCGGCACGTCGGCACGTCTGTGGCTCAATTTGCAGACGGCGTATGAGATGGATTCGGTGAAAGGAGCGCTGGAAAAAAATAGCGCGTGAAGTCACGTTGTTCGAACCCGCTTAAGAAAGCCGCCTCCTTCGGAGGCAGTTTTCTTATATGCGATTGATGTTATTCGGCAAGTCGGCGAAAGAAACATGAACAACGCGCGCGGGCTGCTGACCGGTCTTTGCCCGCCAATCCATCTCCTTCGCGTCTCCGTGGAGCGGGGCGAAATTCTGCCGGGGAAGGACATACACGTATCCCTTCGCCCGCCGCGCGGCATCAAGGACTCGCGCGCTTGCTTCGAAATGCGGGAGATCATTCTCCACGCCGAAAACCGTTCGATCTTGGTAGACGAGGGCGCGGAAGATCGCGATGTCCGCATACGGCGAAGCCACGACGGAAGGATCGCCGTGTTTTACGCCGGCTCCGTGTCCCGTGAACGGTTGACGGGGTTCCAAGACGGAGATGTCAGGCGTCGCCGATCCATGAAAGACGTACTGTCCCGATGCTTCCAATTCGTGCAGAAGCCGCCGCGTTTCCGTTTCCGGTTTCGGTTCGGCGGGATGAGACGGTTCGGAGGAAGGAAATCTTTCGAACATAGTAGTCGTTTCTAAAGTTGGCCGACATTCGCGAGTCCCGCCACGTTCATCCCGTCCACGCTCTTCGCCGCCTTGGCGGGCACGACGGCGCGGGTGATGCCGAGCCGCTTGGCTTCCGCGAGCCGCCGGTCGAGGAAGGGAATCGAGCGCACTTCGCCGCCCAGCCCGACTTCGCCGACGTAGAGCACCGGCTCGGGCGCAGCGGTGCCGCGCACGGCGGAGGCGACGGCCGCGCAGATGGCGAGATCGGCCGCCGGCTCGCGCAGCTCCAGGCCGCCGATCACGTTCACGTACACGTCCTGGTCGCCGAGCTTCAACCCGCCGCGTTTGGAGAGGATGGCGCACAGCATCTGCAATCGGTTGCCGTCGAAGCCCGAGGCGCGGCGCACCGGCGTGCCGTACGCGGCGCGCTCGACCAACGCCTGCACCTCCACGAGGAACACGCGCGAGCCCTCCGCCGCTCCCGTCACGACGGAGCCGGGCGCGGCGGCGCGCTCCTTGAGGAATCTCGCCGACGGATTCTCGACGGCCTTGAGTCCGCGGGCCGTCATCTCGAACACGCCGACTTCGTCCGTGGAGCCGAAGCGGTTCTTGGTCGCGCGCAGCAGGCGATAGGCGTGCGCCGCGTCGCCCTCGAGCGTCAGCACGGCGTCGACGAGATGCTCGAGCGTCTTCGGCCCCGCGACCGAGCCGTCCTTCGTCACCTGGCCGACGAGCAGGATCGTGATGCCGGTGCGCTTGGCGAGATCCAGCAACAGGCCGGTGGCGTAGCGCACGAGCGCCGGGCTGCCGGCGGTGGCATCGAGCGCATCCGACGTCAGGGTCTGCACGGAATCCAACACCGCGAACGCGGGCTTTTCCTTCTCGAGCGTCGCCACGAGCGTCTCGACGGGGAAGGGCTCGAGGAAACGCACGCCGTCGCCGGACGATGCCAGCCGCGCGAAACGGTCCGCGAGCTGGCGCGCGCTTTCTTCGCCGGAGACGTAGATGGTGCGGCGTTCGGCGTTCGGCGGGGGACTAGCCCCCGCCCTACGTGTCTCGCCTGACGGCTGATAGCTGACGGCTGATAGCTGACGGCTGACGGCCATGGGCGCTCGGCGCTCGCTGGAGATCGATCCGGCAATCTGCGCCACCAGCGTGGACTTGCCGATGCCGGGCTCGCCGGAAATGAGCACGAGGCTGCCATGGACGAAGCCGCCGCCCAGCACGCGGTCGGCTTCCGCATCGCCGCTCGAAAGCCGCGCGCGGTGCTCGGGTCCGGCCGCTTGGGACAGCGGGGAACTCGCGCGTGCTCGACCCAGACCCCCTCTGGCTGCAGAGTCTCCCCCTTGCCTACGCAAGGGGGAGATGCCGCCGCCGGCGGCAGATGGGGTCGAACCGTTCTCCACCACCGTCCCCCAGCCGCCGCACTCGGGGCAGCGCCCCAGCCACTTGCTCGATTGGGCGTCGCATTTCACGCAGGCATACATAGGCTACGAACAATTGGACGACATTTTCGGTTTCTCGAAATGCCACGGTTCGCTTGAAGAATTGCAGAATCCTTGTGCGCGCATCGCCGCGATGACGGCCGCCTGGCACGGATTCGCCCGGCAGGCGTCCTTGTCTTGAAGGCAGACGTCCTGCGAGACGCATTGGCTGCCGCCTTGGAACCCCCAGACGTCCAACGCGTGGCCGGTCGTGTGCGGACATCTCGCGGGATTGTTGTCCTGCAGGATGCACGTTTGCGGATGTCCCGGCTTGGGATTGCACGTGGCCGAGCCGGGCGGGTTCTGACAGTTTCTTTCAATCAAGGCGACTTGATCCGCCACGCTTCGGAAGCTGGAAGCGATGGAAAGGCTGTAGCCTTGTTTGGCCACGGCATCCCCGGCCGCCTTTACGGCGTCCACGAGATCCGTGGGGACTTTCGTTGCTCCACGTCCCTGGACGTTCGGCGACGTGGCATTCCCGAAACTCGTGGCGAGCGTTCCGTTTACGCTGTCGTCCTCCGTTTCCGCCGGCGCCGGCGGAATTTCCTGCAGCGTGAGCGGCGGGAACGCCACCAGCCGTCCTCCCTCGACGGCGTAGAGGATCACGTAGACGCCGAACAGCAGAACGAGGCCGACCACGGCGTTCGTGATCTTTTCCTTGCCGGAGCCCACGTTTCCGGTGCCGGCCGCCATCAGGTACTGCAGCCCGCCGATCATCACCATGACGATGGCGACGATGACGGAAAAGCCGAGCAGATATTTGTAGACCCCTTGGATGTACTCGCCGATCCAGTTGACGGTCAGCTGGCCGTTGGCCTGCAGAGCCGATGAGAAAGACACCGTAGGAATGAGAATTTCCAAGTGCGGCGGCGTGATGGGTCTCGGAGGAGTAGCAGGAGGCGCAGCAGGACCGCAATTGACGGTACCGTCGGCATTTTTGCTCGTGACAACCTCGTCGCTCGGGCACGTGAACGCTTGTGTTGTGCAAAAGCCGTGCGTACACGCTTGACCCGACGTGCAAAGACCATGGCATGAACTCGGTTGGCACGTCCCGTTCTTACAGGAATCGGCGTCGGAACACTGGCCGCTGGATGTGCATTTAGTGACGGGGGCCGGCGCTGCGTTGCAGGCAGACAGCAAGGCCTGGCTGTTGCTCCCGCCCGTCGGAGCGCAGGTGCCGTTTACCGCTCCTACATGAGCACAGGTTGGCCCGCATGTGGTGCAATCCGAGGTGGGGGATGTTGTGCACGTCGTGTTGTCTATCGTGGTTGCGCTGGTATAGCACAGACAAGTCCCGGGGGTCGCCGCAGATGAAATGCGCGGCACGAATGCCAGGACCAGCGCCGCAAGCACGGGTAAGAAGCTATTTCGACGCTTGCAGGATCTGTTGGACATAGCCGGTCAATTCCTGCGCCGAGACGGAGCCGACATAGCGTTGATCGTTCACGAACACGGTCGGCGTGGCGGCGATGCGCAGCGCCTGGCCTTCCTGTTCGTCCTTTTGGACGATGGGCAGCGTGTCCTGCGCGTTCAGGCAGGATTGGAAAGCGCCCATGTCCAGGCCGACCTCCTGCGCGATCTCCGGCAGCTGGTCCGCCGTCAGGCTGTCTTGCCGCGCGAAAACGGCTTGGGCATAGGGCCAGAACTTGTTTTGCCGCTCAGCGCACTGCGCGGCGACGGCGGCCGGCGTGGCGGCCGGGTGAAGCGTGTCGTTTGGCAGGTGCTTCCAGACGAGACGGACGTCCTTGGGAAAGGCCGCTTGCACCGCTTCCGCGGAAGACGTCATGTCCGCGCACGGGCCGCACTGGAAATCCCCGTACTCCACGATGGTCACTTTGGCGTCCGCGGGCCCGATGGACGGATCCACGAAGGTAACCGTCGGCTGCGTCAGCAGCGGCTGGTTCCCGTCGGACGCCTGGCCTTGGGGGATGTAGACGGGCCGCAGCTGGAGCGCGAAAAGCAGCAGCACGATGCCGCTCAGGACGCCGATCGAGAGGAAGGCCATCCAGCGCGTGCGCATATCACTTGAGGCGTATGCGTTCCAGCTGCTGCGTCGAGGCGTCGGTGAAGAACAGCGTGCCGCCGTCCTTGCTCACCTGGAGATTTTCCATCGCCACGCCGCCCTGGGGCGCGGCGACCAGGGACGTCTGTCCCGTCGCGACGTCCACCTTGTACAGCTGGTCGGGATTCGTTCGGAACAGGACGCGCTGCAGCCCCGCTTGGTCGGGCAGGGACGTCGGGACGGCGCAGTAGAGCGTGGCCGAGGACGCGAAGGTGCATTTGTCAGCCCAGGTGTTCAGCCCGAGGCTGCGGCGGTTCTGGTCCATCGTGTTCGGCGTCGCGTCCGTGATCCACAGCAGGGGTTTGCCGTTGCTGAAATCGCCTGACACGGAATACAGCAGCTGCGACCCTCCCGGCGACCATTGCGGCTGGAATCCGAGGCCTTCCACCGTCAGGGCCTGGAAGTTCTCGTTGTTCTTGCCGATGGGGACGAGCGATTGGCGGTAGAGCGAATCCTGGGGGAGACTTGGCGACTTCGCGAAGGCGACCACCTGGTCGTTGGGCGACCAGGAAACGGTTACGCTGTCCGCATTGTCCCCGAGGTCCTGGATGGCGCGGACATTCGACCCGTCGGCATTGCTCGTGACCAGCCAGCGGTTCTGCGGGTCCAGCGCCATGTCCTTGGCTTCCAGCTGGTCGCCGATCGGCGAGAAGGAGACGTCCTGCCATTGCGACGGCAGCGTCACTTGCTTCTGGTTCGCGAAATCGTAGACGATTTTCGAATCGTCCGGGAAGGTGAGGACGGCCTTGCTGCCCGTCTTGTTCCACGCGACGCTGCTGACCTGCGGGAACGACTTGTCGGAAAGGCTCTGCACGTTGCCGTTCGCGTCGATCGTGTAGAAATGGCCGTCCGTCCGGTCGTAGTAGTTCATGGAGGCACCGTTGCCGTTCAGGGTCGTGTCCGCGACCGGCGCCTGCGTGAGGAGGGTCGTGGCGGTCGGCCCGCCGGCGGCGACCGGCGAGGGCGTCGGCAGCGGCGCGCCTGCGCCGGGAGACGGGGCCGCCGTCGGCGCCCCCGGGACGGAGGAGGGAAGCGCGCCGGACGGCGCGACGGACGACACGACGGCGGGGGCGGCGGGCGGCGTCGGCGCCCGGAAGAACGTGAAATACAAAGCCCCCCCGATGCCGAAGATGGAAACGGAAAAGAGCAGGACGGCGAGGATTTTGCGCGTGCGTTCGCTCAAAGCCATATGGGGAAGTATAACGCATTTTCACGGATGCCGGTTGGAGGGGGCTGGCAGCCTCCTTCGGGCGTCTTTCACAGGGCGTCCCAAATGACCGTCCAGGCCCCTTTCACCAAGGCCCAGGAGAAACCGAAGAGGCGGTATGCCCACTTCAGGTCCTCGAGCGGATGCGTGATGGCATAGACGTACAGCACCGGAATGCCGATCATGAGCAGCAGGTTGAACAGCGCGCCCGCAAGGAGCAGAAAATCCGCGCTGACGAGCAGCGCCTGCATGACGGCATCCGGGATGATTTTTCCGGCGGCTTTTTTCGCCGTCGGCGGCGCGCTCGGGGCGGCGATGAGCAGGACGTCGTTGAACGTGAACGGGCTGATGGACGGATCGCGTCCCTTGCGAATCCATCCGCCCCAGACCATTTTGACATTCCACCAGAGGAAATGGCCGATGACCGGCAGGCACAAGGCGATCTTTCCCATGCCTGCGTCGATGCCGTCGCGCGCCAGGCGTTGGACGTCGCTCAACCCGTCGGGCGATTCCTCTTCTTCCTCGCCTTCTTCCGCCTCCTCTTGTTCCTCTCTCCTCTGTACGGCGGCTTCGCGCAAGTCGGCCGTCCGCTGTGCGAACGCCGCTTGCCGCGCGGCTTCCGTTCCCGCCGGTTCCTCTTCCGCCTTCGGCGTTTCCTCTTCCGTCCGGCGCGGCGCAGCCTCCTTGTTTTCCAGCTCACCGAAACCAGGCTCGCCGAACACGGGACCTTGGTCTTGCCCGTTTTCTTCGTCTGTGCCGAAAGCCGCGATCGGTTCCGGCAGCGGCGCCCGCGACAAAGAATCGGGGAGGGCATGGTGGCGCCGTTGCCGGGTCCCGGAGGCGAAGAGGGTTTTGCGCTGGGCTTCCGCGGGTGTCATCGAGGGAGGCGTGGCCATAGCAAAAGACGACCGCAGCGGCGATCGTCTTTATTCTATCATGGCCGGCTTCAGGACGCTTTCACGCGTACGTCTCCGCCCTCGACGTCGACGGAAAAGGCCGTGGATCGGCTGCCGAGCCATTCGGCAAGGCGGTCTTCCACCAGCGTCTGGACGAGGCGGCGAATGTCGCGGGCGCCGGATCGGACATCGGCGCGTTCGGCGAGGAAGGCGCTCACCTGCGCGTCGAACGACAGCGCGCGGCCGCGCTCGGCCAGGCGGCGGGCGAGCCGTTCCATTTCGCGCGCGGCCACGGCGCGCAGGGCCTCGGCCGAGAGGGGGGCGAACGGCAGGATGTGGTCGATCCGGTGCAGCAGTTCCGGACGGAACCATTCTTCCAGCTCGCGGCGCACGTCCTCGGCGGTCGCGCCTTCTGCGGCGAATCCGATGGGCCCCCGGCGCACCGTATCGAGCCCCGCATTGGAGGTGAGGATGAGCACCGCGTTGCGCACGCTGACTGGCAGGCCCGACGCATCGGAAATCTCGCCTTCCTCCAGCATCTGCAGCAGCAGGTGCTGGACGTCCGGATGGGCCTTATCCGCCTCGTCGAAGAGCAGGACGCTGTGCGGCCGCTGCCGCAGGCGGTCCGTAAGCGCGGCGCCGTCCTTGTAGCCCACGTAGCCAGCCGGCGCGCCGACGAGCTTGGATGCCGTGAAGCTTTCGGCGTACTCCGACATGTCCAGGCGCAGGCATGCGCGCTCGTCGTGGAAAGCCGCTTCCGCCACGGCCTTCGCCAACTCCGTTTTTCCCACGCCGGATGGTCCCACGAAGAGAAAGGAGGCGAGCGGGCGCCGACGGTCGTTCAGGCCGGCTTTTGCGCGCGCGATCGCCCGGGCCACGGTTGCCACCGCGGAAGATTGTCCGAACACGCGCGCGGACAGCGCCGCCTCGAGGGCGTTCGGGTCCGTCGCCTCGTGCAGGACGTCCTCGAGGGACAGTCCGGACAGGCGCGAGACGACGCTCGCAATGCCGCGCGCGTCCACGAACGGACGCGCGTCCTCCTTCGCTTCCTTCGCCGCGCGCGCCAGGGTGCGGCGCATGCCTTCTTCTTCCGCCCGGCACGCGGTCGCTTCGTCGAAGTGCTCGCGGGCCACGGCTTCCTGCTTGCGCGCGCCCGCGTCCGCGATGCGCTGCTCGAGGTTCCGGCGCGTCTCGGACGGCCAGGCCGTCCGAGAGCGCACGCGCACGGCCGCCCCCGCCTCGTCCATCAAGTCGATGGCCTTGTCCGGCAGCCGCCGGTCCTGGAGAAAGCGCAGGGAAAGCCGCACCGCGGCTTCGAGAGCCTCGGGCGCATAGCGGACGTGATGATGATCCTCGTAGGCGGGCGAAAGGCCGCGCAGGATGTCGAGCGTCCGTTCCGGCGTCGGCTCGTCCACCGTTACGGGCTGGAACCGGCGTTCAAGGGCGGCGTCCGATTCGATATGGCGCTTGAATTCCGCCGGCGTCGTGGCGCCGATGCAGCGAAGGTCGCCGCGCGCCAGGGCCGGCTTCAGGATATTGGCCGCGTCCAGGGAGCCGGTCGCGGCGCCCGCGCCGACCACGGTGTGAATTTCGTCGATGAACAGGACGATGTCCGGATGCCGGCGCGTTTCCTCGATCAGCAGGCGGATGCGCTGTTCGAATTCGCCGCGGTACATGGTGCCGGCGATCATGGACGCCAAATCCACCGAGATGATGCGCCGGCCGCGCAAGGCGGGGGGCACGTCGCCCGCATGGATGCGCCGGGCCAGGCCTTCCACGATGGCCGTCTTGCCGACGCCCGGCTCGCCCATCAGAAGGGGATTGTTCTTCGTGCGCCGGCAAAGGATCTCCATGACGCGCTCAATCTCGCGTTCGCGTCCGACGACGGGGTCGAGCTTTGGCTGTTCCTCCTTCGCCGTCAGTTCGCGCCCGAACGCTTCCAGCGCCTGCAGATGCGCCGACGGCTCGCGCCCCGCGGCCGCAGCCGGTACCGGCTCGGCGCCCGGCGGCACATCGACGGACGTCGCGATGTCCGGGAAGCGGCTCGTGCCGTGCAAGGCGGCCGCCAGGTGCTCGCTCAATTCCTTGCGGTCGACGCCCTGGTTCGTGAAAAACGATTCCAAGGCGGAGACGCGCGCCTGGATCAGGCCGGCCAGCAGATGTTCCGTTCCGACATAGCGGTGCTCGTGGGCGTTGGCGGTCAGGACGGCCTTTTCGATGGCGCGTTTCGCGTCTTCGGAAAGCTGGGGGGATGCCGTCTGCGCCGCGGGTTTCATGGCGGACGGCGCGTTCGCCTGCGTTGCCAGGGCGCGCAGGGCGCCGGTCTTGACCCCGAGTTTTTCTAGCAATTCCGCTCCGATGCCGCCGCGTTCCGTTCCAAGGGCCCAAAGCAAATGTTCTGACAGAATGGCGGGCTGCTCGTTTTCCACCGCAAACACTAGCGCCCGCGTGAGCACGTTTTTCAAATGCGTTGAGAAGCGGTCGACGATGTTGTGGGAAGGAGGCATGAGCGGGGTATGGAGAACATAGAAAGCGTAGAACGGAGAATCGCTCGTCACGGTTGGGGCCAGACTCGCTCGGAGAAACGACGCGGTTCGGACGGCGTTTCAACGTAGAAAGCGTAGAAGACGTAGAAAACGTAGAAACGACGCG
>JAJYIV010000023.1 GCA_021789915.1 bacterium
CGCCATCCACTCCTTCAAATGTTCTCGCAACACCTCCTTTATAGTCGCCATAGTCATATGGCGACACGGTAACCGGAATTAGTATCTACCCGGAGAAACTCAGTAACCGTTAATAGTATCTACAGCGGGATTTGAGACAGGCTCATCAGGTGATGGTATTATGTTTCAGCCCCCTATGAGGATTTCCGTTCTCTCCGCGATCTTCCATTGGTGGAGACGGCTGTTGGCGCGGTTCCCGGAGGACGAACGCGCGCCTGCCGGCTTTTTTTTGGTCTCCGTGCCGCCCCTGGTTCTCGCCATCGTCGTTGACGCCTTCGTCCGCTTGAGCATGCGCGACGCGTGGGGAGCCGCGATGCTTGGCGCGGGCGCCGCGTTCATCCTCGCGGGATTCGCCGCGCTGCTGCGGACGCGGCGGACCTCGCGGCCCATCCTGGGAGTCATGCTCGTCCTGACGGCGCTGTTCGCCGCCTGCCTGTGGCGATCCGGCGGGGCGGGGACGTCGATCCCGTGGCTGTTCGCCGTCCCTCTGGTCGGCTTTTTCCTGCTCCCGCGGCGTTCGGCGCTTCTTCTCACCGCGCTCGCCGCCGGCATCGCCTTCGCCGCGGAAGCGTCGCGGCTCCTGCATGCGGCCTGGGCTCCCGCCATCCTCCTTCCGCGGGCGGTCGAAATCTATCTCGGCCTCGCCGGCGTCGCCCTGCTCGCCTTCCTTCTGTCCTCCGCCGCGTCCGGCGAGCAGGCGCGCGTCCTGGCGCGGCGCACGGCCCTGGCGGAAAACGTCGACGCGCTGAAGCGCGAGACGGCCTTGCGCCGGCAGACGCAGAAAAGCCTCGAGGCGACCGTCCTCCAGCTGCGCCGCGTCCAGACCGAGCTGTCCCGGGCCCTGGACTTCGCGCGCCGCGAGCAGATCCGCCTGCAGTACGTGCTGAACGAGCTGCCCGTCGGCGTGCTGATCCTGCAGGCCCCGGACGGCGCCGTCGCCACGGTGAACCGCGCCGCCGCGGACATCATCGGATGGGAACCGTCGGCGGACGCGTCCATCGCCGCCCTGTACGCGGCCTGCCGTCCCGTGCGCGAAGGCGGGACGCCCCTGCCGGAGGAGGAATGGCCGTTCGCGCAGACGCTGCGCACGGGCAAACCGGCCCAGTCGGCGTCCGTGTTCATCCAACGGACGCCGGACGAGCGCCTCAACCTGTTTATCGCCAGCACGCCCTTGTACGAAGGCGGGCGCATGGACACGGTTCTCGTCATCATCCAGGACCGGACGCGGGAATACGTGGCGAACCGCGCGAAGACGGATTTCGTCTCCATCGCGTCCCACCAGCTGCACACGCCGCTGAACGCCATCCGTTGGATGGCGGAGACGTTGTTGGACGGGCATGCCGGCGCCCTGAAGCCGAAGCAGGCACAGCTGATGCGGCAAATCGACCAGTCGAACCTGCGCATGATCTCCCTGGTGACGTCCCTGCTGAACGTGTCGCGGCTCGAGACGGGAACCATCGCCGTCAAGCCGGCGGCGGCGGACCTGCGCGCCGCCGTGCGGGAAGCCCTGCGGGTCCTGCAGGCGGACATCCTTGCGAAGCATCTGCGCGTCGCCGTCGACGTCGACCGGGCGCCCGCCGCGTACGTCGCGGACGAAGGGCTGCTGCAGATCCTGCTGCAGAACCTGCTGTCGAACGCCGTGAAGTACACGCCGGACGGCGGGAGCGTGGCCGTGCGCGTCGGCGTGTCCAAGCCGGGGGAGACCGTCGCCGGCCGCACGCTCCAGGAACCGTGGCTCCTCCTCGTGGTCGCCGACACGGGATGCGGCATCCCGCGCGCCGCGCAGGACAGGATCTACACCAAGATGTTCCGCGCGGACAATGCGCGCGCACAGAGCACCCAGGGCACCGGACTCGGCCTGTACACGGTGAAGACGGCCGCCGCCATGGTCGGCGGGGACACGTGGTTCGCATCCAGGCTCAACCACGGATCGACGTTTGCCGTCGCCTTGCCGCCGCGCGGCATGCGCCCGCGGAAGGGTTCGCAGACCTTGGAACAAGTAATGTGATACACTGTTTGGCGACGTGAGGCTTTCGTTCCCACAAAGCCGGTTCGGGTTCCTATGGGATGGACGCGCGCGAAAAGCCGCAGGCTATTTTGGAAGAAGATCGTCCGCCGTGCACGCCCGTTTGCCATGCTCGGCATTCTTGGTGTCGCGCTGATCGCGTCGTTCGTTGCGATCCTGCCTCGCGCGCGCGGCGCAGACGGATCCGGCACGATGTCCGTCGCGCCGACGACGGCCGCCGTCGGTTCGAGCGGCAATACGCTGGCGTTCACCTTCACGGCCGCCGAATCGATGCCGAGCGGCGGGCTGTCGCTCACGGTCCCTTCCGGCTGGACGGCGCCGCAAGGAACGCAGGGAACGGCCGGGTACACGACCGTATCGTCGGGCGCCGGGACGATCGCGGACGTCGTGAACACGATGGATACCCTCACGAACTGGCAAAAGGGGAATTGCGGCTCCATCTCGGCCGACACGATGCTCAAGCACGAAGGCGCGGCGTCGATCCTGTGTTCGAACTGGGCGCAGGGCTCGGGCAAGATTTGGTATTACCGTCCGCCGTCCGCCGTCAACTGGTCGTCCTACACCACGGTCGGCTTTTGGATGTACTCGAGCCTCGCCGTCGCGGCCAACGATTTCTCCTTCGCGTTTTCCAGCGCCAACAACCTTGGCTCGCCCCAGCTCGTTCCCATCGCCGCCGCCATCCCCGCGAACACGTGGACGTACATCGTCCTTGACCTCGGTTCCACCACGCGCTCAAGCATCTTGAGCTACGGCTTCCGGCAGGGCGTGACGGACAGCCTCATCAAGCATGCCAACATCAACACGGATGATTTGCTCGCGGGCCCCGGCTCGCCGACGTTTCCGGGCGGCGGCGCGGTGAACGCGCGGCTGCTGCAGCTTGCCGGCGGCCAGACCGTCACCGTCACGTACGGCGCTCTCGGGGGCGCGAGCGGCGCCACGGCGCCCGGCAGCGTCCAGACGAGCACGTTCAATGCGCAGACGCGCACGAATGACGGCGGCACGCTCACGGCGATCGCCTCCTCGCCGACGGTGCAGGTGGTTTCGCCGGCGACCAAGTTCGTCATCCTCCCGCCCGCCGGAGGGCCCGTCGGCACGCCGGTGACGGTGACGGTGCAGGCGCAGGACGCCTCCGGCAACGTGGATACCAGCTATCAAAACGGCGTGACGCTCGTCGCGGACGGCTCCGCCACCGGCGCCGGGCTCGTCAACATCGTCAACGGCGTGGGGACGAAGAGCGTCGACGACACGACGGCGGAGACGGTCCACCTCTCCTTGTCGGACACCCAGGCGACGGGCTTGAACGTGAGTTCCACCCAGACCCTGGCCTTCGCGCCCGGCCCCGTCGCCTCCTTCGCGCTGAACGCCCCCGCCGGCATCACGGCCGGTTCTCGCGCCGCCTACGTCGTCACCCGCAAGGACCAGTACGGCAATCTCGTCACCAGCGGCTCCACCGCCGTCTACCTGTACAGCTCGTCCACCGGCACGTACGCGTTCTACGGAGCGGCGTCCGGCGGCAGCCCGCTGACGCACGTGGCGATCGCCGACGCTTCGTCGACCGCTGATTTCTGGTACCAGGACACCAAGGTCGGCTCGTGGACGGTGACGGCGTCCGACAACGCCACGGCCCCCGACGGGGCCGCGGGCATCGCGGACGCGACGGATGCGATCGGCGTGACGGCCGGCTCCGTCAGCGCGTTCCTTTTGAACCATCCCGGCAACGTCACGGCGGGGACGCGGTTGGGATACGTGCTGTCGCGCGCGGACGCCTACGGCAATGCCGTCGCCAGCGGCTCCACCACCGCGTACCTCTACAGCACCTCCACCGGCGCGCACGCGTTCTATGCCGCGAGCGCCGGCGGCAGCGCGATCACGTCGGTCGCCGTCGCCGACGGTTCGTCCACGGCGGACTTCTGGTATCTGGACGGCACGGTCGGGACGTGGACCGTCACGGCGTCCGACAACGCCACGGCCCCCGACGGCGCCGCGGGCATCGCGGACGCGACGGACCAGGTGACGGTGCAGGCGGCGCCGATCGTGGCCACGCGCTTCGTGCTGTCCGTCTCGCCCAGCCGCGTGCTCGCCGGCCAGCCGGCGACGGCGACGGTGCGCGCGGAGGACGCTTCGGGCGCCCTGGACGCTTCCGAACAGCGCGGCGTGACGTTGGTGACGACGGGCGCCGCGACGGGCGGCGGCGCGGTGGACGTCGTGAACGGCGTCGGCACGACGACGGTAAAGGACGACGTCGCGCAGACGGTTACGCTTTCGCTTTCCGATTCCGCCGGAACCGGTCTGGACGTTTCGTCGACGCAGACGCTGCTGGTGCAGCCGCACGGGCAAAACCTGCTTCCGCCGTCCACGTCTGCGCCGCCGGCCGCCCCGTCCGCCGGCGGGCCGCCGTCCGCGCCGGCCGCCCCGCCGCCGCCCCCCGTCCCTGCGATTCCGTCCAATGTCGCCGTGCTGCAATTCGACGGCGTTGCCGCCCCGGGAAGCCGCGTCGAGGTGCTCGCGCCGTTGCAGGTGGCATCCGCCTCCGTCGTGCAGGAGACGACCGCCGGAAAGGACGGTTCCTTCGCGCTGACCTTCAACGATACGCCCGGCGCGCCGCGGCCGTATGCGCTGCAGGTGACGGATCCGAACGGACGCGCGGCGCCGCTTGCCTTATTCACCGTCCAGCCCAAGGGCGGCGAGCGCTCGGCCCTGACGGTTCCCGTCCCGCCGACGCTTGGCCTTTTGCGCGCCGTGGCGACGAAAGGCGCCGTGCTATCCGCAAGCGGATACGCGCCGCCGCACGCCGCCATCGAGCTGCGCGTCGACGGAGCGCCGGCCCTGCAGACGGCCTCCGGAGCGGACGGCTCGTTTGACGCGCTCGTTCCCACGGGCACGCTTGCGCTCGGGCCCCACGTCCTCGTGGCGGACGTGCAGGACGGCCCGGCGTCGCAAACGCTCGGCTTCACCGTCTCTTCGCTCCTGTTCCCGCAGACGGACTTGAACGGCGACGGAAAAGTGGACCTTTCGGACTGGAGCATCTTTCTTGCCAAGTACGCGTCGCCCACGCCCGACCTGGCGCTTGACTTCGACGGCGACGGAAAAGTGGACATCGCGGACTTCAGCATCTTCATTCGGACGCTGACTCCTTAATCACTCCATCACTCCCTCACTCCGTCTTATGCCACGTTCCATTCTCAGCCTCTCCGCGGCGGCGGGTGCGCTCCTCTTGTGGGCAAGCCCAGCCTTGGCGGCGACCCTGTCCGTCTCCGTCGACAAGACGTCCGTCTCGGTCGGCGACGTCGTCAACGCGACGCTGCGCATCGACAGCGGCGGGGTCGGCATCAATGCCGCCCAGGCGACGCTGCGCTTTCCAAAGGACCTGCTCGAGCTGACGAGCGTCGATCGCTCGGCGTCGGTCTTCGGCTTTTGGCTTGCGGGGCCGACGGCGGACAACGGCGCCGGCACGCTGACGTTCACGGGCGGCACCGCGAACGGCGTTTCCGGCGCGTCGCTCCAGGTGCTGACGGCGGCGTTCAAGGTGAAGGGCACGGGGACGGCCGATCTGGCCTTGACGGACGGCGCGGTGACGGCGAGCGACGGCAGCGGCACGAACGTGCTGTCTTCCATGGTCGGCGCGCAGGTCATCAGCGTGCCGAAGAACCAGGTGGTGCAGGCGCCGGCGCCGCCCGTGCAGATCACGCGTCCGGCGGTGCCGAGCGCGACCAAGCCCGCGCTGCCCGCGCTGAATATCCCGC
Organism: bacterium; assembly: GCA_021789915.1. Lineage (GTDB taxonomy): Bacteria > Patescibacteriota > Patescibacteriia > UBA9934 > GWF2-40-263 > JAJYIV01. The sequence goes on from JAJYIV010000023.1 coordinate 5,809, forward strand.
TCTACCCGGATCCGACGAAGTGGTACAACGTCAGCGGTCCGTTCCTCGTCCGGTGGACGCTGCCCCCGGACGTGACCGGCGTCGCGACGGCCGTCACCCGCAGCCCGACGACGGAGCCGGGCGCCTCGGAAGGATTGTTCGACAACAAGGCGTTCGCCGCGCTGCCCGAAGGCGTGAGCTACGTGCACGTGCAATTCAAGAACAATGTCGGCTGGGGACCGGTCGCCCACCAGCGCATCGGCGTCGACGTGGATCCGCCGGCGCCGTTCGCCGTGACCGAAGCGGGCGGGACGCCCAAGGACCAGCCGAATCCGACCATCGCGTACGCCAGTTCGGACGCGATTTCCGGCATCGCGGGCTACACCGTGCGCGTGGACAACGGCGCCGCCGTCCCGACGAAGGACACGACCTTTCCGCTGCCGGATCTGCCGCCGGGGACGCATACGGTGCTCGTGACGGCCATGGACCAGGCGGGCAACCGGACGGAAAGCACGCTCACGTTCTCCGTGCTCCCCATCGCCTCGCCGGTCATGAATCCGATCCGGGCGGCCGTGTACGCCGGGGAAAGCGGACCCTCGGTGGACGGGACGGCGGGCGGGGGCGCCACGGCCGTGCGGCTGTCCCTGCTGAACGCCGCCGGCGCGTCCGTCGCCGATCGCACGGCGGCGGTCTCTCCCGACGGCTCTTGGAGCACCGTCTTCACGGAAGGACTGCCGGCCGGCTCGTATAAAGTGACGGCGACGGCGGCGGACGCGCGCGGCGCGCTGAGCCTGCCGGTCGCGGCGTCCTTCGACGTGCGCCAGCGCCCCGTGCTCGCCATCGACGGCATCGGCGTTTCGGCGGTCGGCTTGCTGGGGCTTCTCGTGCTCGTGCTGGCCGCCGGCGCCGTCGCCGGCGCGTTCTGGCAGCGGCGGCTGCGCCAGCGTCGCGGCTTCCGCGCCCTGACCGTCACGCGCGACATCGCGAACGCCTTCGCCATCGCCCGCCGCGAGGTGGAAACCGCGCAGGCCAATGTCGGCCGCGAGGGCGCCTCGCGCGCGCTTTCCGCCGCGCTCGGCCGGGCGCACGACAAGCTGGCGAAGGCGGAGAAATACATCCTCGACAACGTCGAGGAACTGAACGGGTAACCCCCTGCGTATGAAAATCCTGATTGCCGAAGACGAGGAAGCCCTCGCCACCATCCTGCGCGACGAGCTCGTGCGGGCGCATTACGCCGTGACGGTCGCCCGCGACGGCGTCGAAGCCTTGCGCGCCGCGCGCAAAAACGTCCCGGACCTCATCCTGCTTGATCTGCTCATGCCGCGCAAAGACGGCTTCGAGGTCCTGCGGGAGTTGAAAGCCGATGCCGCGCTGAAGGCCGTCCCCGTCATCATCCTGTCCAATCTGGCGCAGGATCAGGACGTCAGGCGCGGCCTGGATCTCGGCGCCGTCGATTACCTGGAGAAGGTCCAGCTTCCGTTGAAGCAGGTGGTCGAAAAGGTGCGCGCGTACCTGTCGGAGCCCAGGGAACTGCCGGAGGAAAAGTAGGGCGGGGGAGTTAGGAGTTAGGAGACAGGAGACAGGAGACAGGAAAAACCGGCCCCCACAAGGGAGCCGGTTTTCTATTGGCGCTAGCGCAGCAGCAGCGGGATGATGAGCAGCGCGACGATGTTCAGGATCTTGATCATCGGATTGATGGCGGGGCCGGCCGTATCCTTGTACGGGTCGCCCACCGTGTCGCCGGTGACGGCCGCCTTGTGCGCCTCGCTGCCCTTGCCGCCGAAGTGGCCCGCCTCGATGTACTTCTTGGCGTTGTCCCAGGCGCCGCCGCCCGTCGTCATCGAAATGGCGACGAACAGCCCCGTGACGATGGCGCCGATCAGCAATCCGCCCAGGCCCGACGGCCCGAAGAGGAATCCGACGACGATCGGCGCGAGCACGGCCAGGAGCGACGGCGCGATCATCTTGCGGATCGCTTCCCTGGTGACGATGTCCACCGCGCGGCCGTAGTCCGGCTTGGCGGTGCCCTCCATGAGGCCGCGGATGTCGCGGAACTGGCGGCGCACTTCCTCCACGACGCTGCCCGCCGTCTTACCGACGGCTTCCATCGCCATGGCGGCGAAGAGATAGGTGACGAGGCCGCCCAGGAACAGGCCGGCGATCACTTCCGGCTTCGCAAGGCCGAAGTCGGCCTGCACGCCGCGCGCGGCGATCGCGTGCACGAAGTCCCCGAACAGCACGAGCGCGGCCAGGCCCGCCGAACCGATGGCGTACGCCTTCGTGACGGCCTTGGTGGTGTTGCCGACCGCGTCCAGCGGGTCGGTGATGTCGCGGATCTCCTTCGAGAGCCCGGCCATTTCCGCGATGCCGCCGGCGTTGTCCGTGATCGGGCCGTAGGCGTCGATGGCGACGACGATGCCGGCCAGCGACAGCATGGCCATGGCGGCGATCGCGATGCCGTAGAGGCCCGCGAGGAAGAACGCGGCGAGAATGGACAGCGCGATGGCGACCACCGGCAGCGCCGTCGCCTTCATCGAGAGCGCCAGGCCGGCGATGATGTTCGTGCCGTGCCCGGACGTCGAGGCCTCGGAGAGCTTCCGCACCGGCGAAAAGCGCGTGGCCGTGTAGTACTCCGTGATGAAGATGAGGAAGCCGGTCAGCACCAATCCGGCGAGCGCGGCGAAGAACAGGCGCGTCGCGTCCAGCCCGTCGACGCCCGCGAGCATGCCGCGCGTGACGAACCAGAAGAACACGGCCGCCAGCACGCCGGCGACGAGGAGCCCCTTGTACAGGGCGCCCATGATGTCGTTGCCGCGGCCCAGCTTGAACGCGAACGTGCCGAGCACCGAGGCGACGATCGCCGCGGCGCCGAGCGCGAGCGGGAAGAGCACCACGGCCTCGTTGCCCGGGAAGAGCAGGGAGCCGAGCAGCATCGCGGCGACGGTCGTCACGGCGTAGGTCTCGAACAAGTCCGCGGCCATGCCGGCGCAGTCGCCCACGTTGTCGCCCACGTTGTCGGCGATGACGGCCGGGTTGCGCGGGTCGTCCTCCGGGATGTTCGCCTCCGTCTTGCCCACCAGGTCGGCGCCGACGTCGGCCGCCTTGGTGAAGATGCCGCCGCCCAGGCGCGCGAACACGCTGATGAGCGAGCCGCCGAAGCCCAGGCCGATCAGGCTCGCCGGGCTGCCGGTCGCGAGATAGAAGAGCGTGATGCCGCCGAGCGCCAGGCCGACGACGAACAGGCCCGTCACCGTCCCGCCGCGCACGGCGACGTTCAGCGCGGAGGCGAGGCCGCCCTTGGCCGCTTCCGTCGTGCGCACGTTGGCGCGCACGGAAACGGACATGCCGATGAAGCCGGCCAGGCCCGAAAGCACGGCGCCCACCAGGAAGCCCAGGGCGATCTGCCAGTTCAGGAAAATGCCGATCAGGAGGAAGATCACGAAGCCGATCGCCGTGATCATCTTGTACTGCCGCGCCAGGTACGCGCGGGCGCCCTCCTGGATGGCGCGGGCGATGCCGACCATCTTGCCGTCGCCGGCGGGGCGTTTCAAAATCCATCGGATGAGCAGCGCGGCGTACACGAGCGCCAACAGCGACGCCAGCAGGGCCGCAAGGAGAACGGTATTCATAGGCGGATGAATGTTTAACGCCGCCATTTTAGGCGCGCGCCGGCCGGGCGTCAATCGGAAGGCGCGAGGCGTTAGGCGTTGGCTCGCGTGTCTCGCCTTGTCTCCGTCACCCGTAGCGGAAAGCTTTAGCCTTCCATCCCGACGCGCCTCCTCCCCGCCCCCTTGTGCTACACTGTCCGCATATGACGGAGGAATTGCGCGGGACGGCGCGGAAGATGGTGGAGCGGGGCAAAGGGCTGCTCGCCGCCGACGAAAGCACGGGCTCGGCCGGCAAGCGCCTGGCGGCCGTCGGCGTCGCATCCACGCTGGAAACGCGGCGCCAGTACCGGGATTTGTTTTTGTCCGCGCGCGGCGTCGACGCCTATCTGTCCGGCGTCATCCTGTTCGATGAAACGATGCGCCAACGGGCGGACGACGGCACGCCGTTCCCGGAACGGCTGGCGCGGCAGGGCATCCTGCCCGGCATCAAGGTCGACCAGGGACGGGTGCCGCTGCCGGATCATCCCGGCGAGACGGCGACGCAGGGCCTTGGCGGCCTGGAGCAACGGCTCGCGGAATATCGGGCGCTGGGCGCGCGGTTCTGCAAGTGGCGCGCGGCGTTTCCGATCGCGGAGCATCTGCCGAGCCCCGAGGCGATCTTCGCGAACACGGAAGCCTTGGCGCAATATGCGCAGATCTGCCACGCGCAGGGTCTGGTTCCCATCGTGGAGCCGGAAGTCCTGATGGACGGCGACCATGATTTGGCCACGGCGGAACGCGTGACGGGCCTGGTCCTGCGGGCGCTCTTCGACGCCCTGGACGGCTACGGCGTGGACCTCTCCGCCGTCATCCTGAAAACCAGCATGGCGGTTTCGGGGAGCCTGGACGCCCGTCCAGCCGGCCCGGAAGAGGTCGGCGAAGCGACGGCGCGCCTGCTGCGCGACCATGTGCCGCCGGACACGGCCGGCGTCGTCTTCCTCTCCGGCGGCGAGCCGCCGGTGCGCGAGACGGAGTTCCTGAACGCGGTGGCGCGCCGCGGGCCGTTTCCATGGCCGGTCACGTTTTCCTTCGCCCGCGCCCTGCAGGGGCCGACGTTGGAAATCTGGCGCGGCCGCGCGGAGAACGTGGAAGCCGCGCGCGCCGTCTTCCTCCGGCGATTGGAATTAGACGCGCTTGCCTCGCTCGGGTTGTACGAAGGGGAATAAGAAAAGGAGTTAGGAATTGGGAGTCAGGAGGCAGGAGACAAGGCGAGGGGGCGCGCCGCGTTATCCTCCCCTGCCAAGGGGAGGTCTGGAGGGGTTCAATCGGGCGCCGACGCGGCCGAACCGACGCCCCAATCGATCGGCGCGATCAAATGCGCCAGCAGGTAATCGTTCGCCTGACTGAAATGGCGGCAGCCGAAGAAACGTTCGGCGGAGAATGGCGACGGATGTGCGGCCGTCAGCACGAGGTGCTTCGTGCGGTCGATGACGGCGCCTTTCTTTTGCGCGTACGCGCCCCACAGCATGAACACCAGGTGCTCGCGCTTGTCCGACAGCGCCTTGATCGCGGCGTCGGTAAATTCTTCCCAGCCGCGATGTTGGTGCGAGCCCGCCTTGTTTGCCTCCACCGTGAGCGTCGCGTTCAACAGCAAGACGCCCTGATCCGCCCAATGCTGGAGGTTGCCGGTCGTCGGAATCGGCAAGCCGAGGTCGTCGTGGATCTCCTTGTAGATGTTCTGCAGCGACGGCGGGACGCGCACGCCGTCGTTGACGGAGAAGCACAGGCCGTTGGCCTGGCCGGCGCCGTGATACGGATCCTGGCCCAGGATGACGACCTTGACCTTGTCGAACGGCGTCGAGTTGAAGGCGTTGAAGATGTGCTTGGGGGGCGGATACACGACGCCGCGCAGGTAGGCGCCGTGCACGAAACCGACGAGCTCCTTGAAGTAGGGCTTGTCGAACTCATCCTTGAGCGCCTCTTTCCAGCTCGGGTCGATCTTTACGTCCATACACGGGCATCCTAGCGCCCCCGGCGTCCCTTTTCAAAGCCGGCGTCTCGTGTACAATGCGACCGCAACGTTTCTGTGGTTCGTGTATGTGCTAAAGTCCGATCAGGACGGTGGGTACTACATAGGGTTTAGCGGTGATTTGGCTCGTCGATTCCAGCAGCACCAGGACGGGACAGTGGATTCAACGAAGCATCGTCGACCATGGGCGTTGATTTATTACGAGGCGTTTGTTACGGAAAAATTGGCAAGAACACGGGAAGCCCAGTTGAAACAGTTCGGTTCCGCTTACAAAGGATTGCTCATGCGATTAGGCGAGTCCTAAGACGCAGTCGACAACGCTCTTCATAGGGGCGTCGTTCAATGGTAGGACACCGGTCTCCAAAACCGGTAACGCGGGTTCGATTCCCTCCGCCCCTGCCAAGAGCGTTGTCGACTGCAGGCGGGGTCCAAAACCGGTAACGCGGGTTCGACCCGCCCCGCCCGCTTGCGGGCGTGGGTTCCCTCCGCCCCTGCCAAGAGGGAACCAAGGCATCAAAAGCCTTGGTTCTTTCTTTTGAACCGGCCTTTTCCGCAAGTTCGATAATCTTACAATCGTTTTCCAGCTTCGGCGTGATTTTCAGAAGTTTCGCAAAAAGAAAACCGCCTCGCCTGCAGGGCAGGAGGGGCGGGTCGTCGTCAGGCGGAAAGGCGGATGGAACCGTTCTCGCCGACCTCGACGGAGAGATGCGGCAGGCCGTCGGCCAGCCGCTTGTCGGTGACGCCCAGCTGCCGCGCGCCAAGCTCCAGAACCAGTCCTGGAAACGCCTGCGGATCCGCGTCGATGGCCATCCCGACGGGCAGGGCGAGATCGCCAAGCGTCTGCTTCCAAGCGCGGCCGTGCAGGATGAAGGCGTCAACGCCGTCGCCCTCGCTCCCGGGCATGGCGACCGCCTCCGGGACGTCGAAGACCGCGCCTTCGCGGTGCGGGCCTTCCAGCACGTTCGACGGCATGGTCGCGCGCAGGAGATAGTCCCGCAGGTCCGGCGCGTAGCGCGCGATACCGTAGCGCTCCGGCTCCTTCAGCGCGCCGGCGCAGTGTCCGCAGCCCGCGCAGCGGAGCGGATCGTCCGCGTGATGGTCGTCGGTGTGGGTTGAGAGCCCGCCGCCGAAATACGCCTCGACCGGCCCCAGGAGATCCGCGAGCGCCGGGACGCGGCGCCCGGTCGCCCGGGCCCATTGCTCGGCGGCGGCCGCCACGGCGAAGAGGAAGCCGAGCGCCCCGCCGGGAGCCGCGAGAAGATGCCCGCGGCGTTCGCGCCCGTCGATGCAGCGCCAGCCGCCATGCCAGTTGCGCGGCGGCGGCGTCATGAGGCGGGCCGTGCGCGCCAGCTTGCCCGCGGCCTCTTCGCGGGTGAGGATGCGGCGCTCGGGGCGTGCGTGGGATTCCATAGAATGCTCGGTCATAGGAGGTCTCCGCGTGCGTGGAAGTGAACGGCCTGCCGCAGGCATGCGGCCGGACAGCAGGATATCAGAAGGGAGGCGGCGCGTCCACCGCACCTGACCGTTTTTCGGATTCCCGAAGTCATGGCCTATGACGATGGTTGTACTTACGGAGTTGTAATATGGTACCATTGTTACGGATCATTCGTATCGAGATACCATTCGTCGCGAACCGTTCGCCTTATCCCTGCCGATCATTCTTCATCTTTCGGCCTATGAAAAACGTCAATTACAACCTCATGAAGCTGCTGCACGAGACGCAGGACAATTTGTGGCGCATCGAGCAGCACTATCTGCGGGATGCCGACGGCGCCGCGTGCGACTGCGGGGAACTGCTGGGGAGCATGCGCGACCAATTGCTGGCGCAGGCGGATGCCTTGCGCGCCGAGCTGGCCTCCCACATGGAGGAGGATCGGCTTGCGTGATCGGGCGCGCGCACGCCGTCGAAGGCCGGGCGCACGGGGCGGGGACTCCCGTGCGCTTTTTCGTCACGCGCCGGTCTGCTACCATGAGCCCTGCGCACCCCCCCCTCATGCTTTCCGTCCGCGATCTCACCGTCGTGCTCAATGACCGCCGCGTGCTGGAGCGCGTGAGCTTCGAGCTTTCCGCAGGCGAGTCGCTGGCCGTGCTGGGTCCCAACGGGGCGGGGAAGACCGTTCTGCTCAAGACGCTGCTCGGCCTGCTTCCGCCCGCGAGCGGTTCCGTCGTCTGGGACGCGGGCGCACGCCTGGCGTATGTTCCGCAAAAGATCGACGCGGATCTGCACCTGCCGCTGACGCTGCGCACCCTGTTGGAATCCAAGGCGCGCATCCTCCGCCTTCCGTCCTCGGCGGCCGGGCGCGCGGCGGAAGCGGCCGACATTCCGGCGGCGGTGCTCAGGACGCCGCTCGGCCATCTTTCCGGCGGCCAGCTGCAGAAATCGCTGATCGCCTTCGCCTTGCTCGGCGAGCCGGACGTGATCCTGCTGGACGAACCGACCGCGTCGCTCGACGAGCTGGCCGAGGCGCACGTCTACGAGCTGCTGCGCGACCTGCGCGAGCGGCGCGGGCTGACGCTCGTCTTCGTGTCGCACGATTTGAGCGTCGTCCCGTCGGCCGCCACGCGCGTGCTGTGCCTCAACAAGGCGACGGTCTGTTACGGCACGCCGCAGCAGGCGCTCACGCCCGAGGTCTTCGCTCGGCTGTACGCCGCGCCGCACGCTTACTTCCGCCACGTGGCGGAAGCGCACGGACATGCCGGCGGACACGGCGCCGCGGAACACGGCGCATCCCGCCATCACCATCATCACGACGTGTGACGTCCACGGTTTCCATCCTGGCGCTTGCGCTGCCCGCCGCCGTCGCCATCGGCCTGATGGGCGGTTTCGCGCTGCTCAAGGGCATGACGCTCGCGGGCGACACGATGTCGCACATCGCGCTCCCCGGCATCGGTCTTGCCCTGCTGTGGGGATTGAACCCGCTGCTCGGCGGCGTCGCGTCGCTGCTCGCGGGCGGCCTGCTCATCTGGCAGATCGAACGCCGCACCGGATTGCCGACGGAGAACATGATCGGCGTCGTATTCGCCGTGGCCTTGGCCGTCGGCGCCCTCGTGACGCCCTCGGAGCAGCTGGTCGAGGCGGTGTTCGGCGGCTCCGGCGCCGTTACGTGGACGACGGTCGCCGTTGCGCTCGCCATCGCGGCGTCCGTGATCGCGTTTTTGTGGATGGCGCGCGATCGGCTCGTCCTCGCGCTGTTCAATGCGGATCTGGCCGCCGTCACCGGCGTCAGCGTGGCGCGCCTCAATCTGCTCTTCCTGCTGGCCTTCGCCGCGGCGCTGGCGCTGGGCCTGCGCTTTCTCGGTGCCCTGCAGGTCGGCGCCCTGGTCATCATCCCGCCGGCCATCGCGCGCCGCTTCACGCATACGCTCGGCGCGTTTCTCGCCGGCTGCGTGATCGTGTCCGTTGCGGCGGTTCTCGTCGGCTCGCTGGTCGCCGCCTCCCAAGGCTGGTCGCTCGGGCCCACGATCGTGCTGACGGCCGGCGCGGCGTTCGCGCTGAGTCTGTTCAAGAAGAAGGAATAGACGCCGTTCGCCGCCGCAGCGCCGTCGCCAGCACGAGGGCGCCGATGACGGAACCGGTCGACGCGATCTGAAACGCCGCGGACGGGGACAGCGCGTCCCATAGTTTGCCGATGCCGAATCCGCCCGCGATGAGCGCCACGCCCGTCAGTGAGGAGAAGACGGCGTAGGCGGTGCCGCGGGCTTCGGCGCCCACGAGGTCGGCAATGAAGGCGCGGCCGGATCCTTCCGTCAGCGCATAGAAAAGTCCGAAGCCGGCGAAGACCGGCAGGGCCGTCCAGACCGTCGGGTGGACGAACGAGAAGCCGAACTCCGTTCCGGCGAGGACGAGCCACCCGGCGATCAACAGCGGCAGGCGGCCGACACGATCGCTCCAGATGCCGATCGGATAGGACAGCATCGCGTACAGCAGCGTGAAGCCGGCGAAGAGGATCGGCACCCACGCCAGCGGCACGCCGGCGTCGTGCGCGCGCACGAGGAACAGCGCGTCGTTCACGCGCGTGAGCATCGCCACCGTCGTGCCGGCAGTGAAGATCCAAAAAGCCGCGGGAAGGCGCGCGCGGACGGCGCGCGTTTTGCGTTCCGTCCGTTCCGGCTCGTGCACGCCGAACCACATGAGCGCCAGCGCGATCACGCCGGGGATTGCGGCGAGCGCGAAGATGAGCCGGTACGTCGCGAGCGACGGCAGGAGCGCGAGCAGCAGCGTCCCGGCGGCGAGCGGGCCGAGGACGGAGCCGGCCGTGTCGACGAGGCGGTGGAAGCCGAACGCGCGGCCGCGGATGTCCGCGCCAACGGCGTCGGCCACGAGCGCGTCGCGCGGCGCGTCCTTCGCGCCCTTGCCCGCGCCGTCCGCGGTGCGCAGCGCCGCGATCGCGCCGAATCCGCCGGCCGCCGCCAGCAGCGGCCGGGCCGCCGAGGACAGCAGGTAGCCGAGGAAGACGAGCGGCTTGCGCGCGCGCCAGCGGTCGGACGCGAGTCCGGACACGAGGCGGAACAGCGCCGTGGCGCCTTGCAGCAGCCCGTCGACGAGGCCGATGCCCGCGCGGCTGACGCCCAAGAGCACCAAAAATCCCGGCAGCGCCGGGGAAATCAAATCCTGGCCGAAGCCCGAGGCCAGGGCGACGAAGGCGAGGACGATGACGGTCGTGGGCAGGCGGCGGCGCATGGGGACGAGAAGGACTTGAGGGACTTGAGGGACGAAAGACGCAGGGTCTCACGCGTCCCCTCCTTTCCAAGGAGGGGTTGGGGTGGTTGCCGCGCCGAGAGCCGAATGCCGAGAGCCGCCCTACACGATACACGAAATGCAAAAAATCGGCTCTCGCGTGAGAGCCGACTACGCGCGCCGCTGGAGGCGCAGCGACCAGACGGCGAAGGGGATCGACAGCGCGAGCAATGCGCCGCCGAACCAGACGAAGAATGCTCCGCCCGGGATGGCGCGCCGCTCGAACGCGAGGCCGAAGAGCAGGGCGGAGATGCCAACCATCTCGCTCACGGCCTTCACCTTGCCGGGTCCGTTCGCCGGGGAAGCGGGCATCGGCTCGCCGCGCAGGCGGTGCGTCACCATCTTGTGCAATCGCCAGCCGGTCAAGGCCAGGCCGATGCCGGCGCAGGCGACGACGGGAAGCGTGAACACGGCCGGCAGCTTCGGCAGAAGGAAGCCGAGGACGGCGTAGTTCACGACTTTGTCGGCGAGCGGGTCGAGCACCTTGCCGAGTTCCGTGAATTGCCCGCGTACGTGCGCGAGCGCGCCGTCGACGAAATCGCCGACGAACGAGACGACGGCCAGGACGAATGCCCCGTCGAATCGGTCGGCGGCGATCAGCCAGAGGATCGGCACGACGAGCGCCATGCGCGCGACGGTGACGCCGTTCGGCGTGATCCACGCGGGGAAGCGTTTGAGGACGCGCCGCGCCCATCCCCACCACTCCTTGAAGTGCAGCGCCCAGTCGATCACGGCATCGCGCCAGCGGCGCGGATACGAAAGAACGGTCGTTTCGTCCACGGGCCACCTCCTGTGATTGGACGCGCCGGCAGGGTAGCACGCGGGGACGGGAAAGGAAAGAGTAAGAGACGAGACCGTTGCAAAACTCGTCATTGCGAGCGCAGGCCGAAGGCCGAAGCGAAGCAATGACGAGGGAAAAGGATTTTTTCAGGGGTCTCTGAAGGTAAAAAGTGGCGCGGGGAATGGAACGCGAAGTCGGCTCTCGGCACGCCGACATTCGTAGGATTCGTTGGCGATTCGTCGATTCGTACACAAATAAAAAATCCCACGGATCGAGGGCGATCCGTGGGAAGGCGTACCAGCGATGCGTCAGGCGCCTTCGGGCAGCGCCGGCGGATGACGGAAGGTCTCGACGGTTTGGTCGATGGACTCCTTGAACGTCTTCATCGCGCCGGCGAATCCCGCGTCATCCGCGTCGAGCGCGCGCCCCGCGGCGGCCGCGGACGTCTCGAACACCTTCTGGTTGAAGGCGGCGAAGTCCGTCTGCACGCCGGCGAGCGTCTTGTAGAAGACCTCGTCCGCGCGCCGGACGAACTGCTGCAGCTGGCCTGCCTGGTGCATGGCTTTCTCGACGAGGCCGTGGCAGACGAGCGCTTCCGAGGCGCCGTCCATCTTCTCTTCGAAGAACTTGTAGCCAGCCGTCGCCGCGGCGATGAGCTTGTCGAGCGCGTCGCGACGTTCGGCGGCATCCTTGAGATGGGCCTCCAGCGTGGCACGCGCGTCGTCCATGACGGCGGCCATGGGTTTGGTCACCCTGGCATGCAGCGCGAGCTCCGCGATCGTCCCGCTCGCCGCGGCGATCTGCCGCGTGAGCTCCGCGCGCGTCTTGGCGAACTCGGATGCTTCGCCGATGCGCCGTTCGCGCGCGGCGGCGATTCGCGCTTGCAGGAGATGGAACGCGCGCTGGTTCCGGAACGTGGCCGGCGCCAGCTTCGCCTGCTCGATCGCTGCCCGTGCGTCTTCGACGCGCTTCTCCCGATCCTTCGCATGCCCCCGCCACACGGCCCGCGCCCAGGCCGCGTTTTCGAGGCGATGGTAAATGGTCCACAGCGTGAATCCGGCTGCGCAGCCGGCGAGCGAGAGGAAAACCGATAGCGACCAAGACGTGTGGGACAGCCACGCGGTGAGCAGGTAGCTGACGAAGAGGCCGAGTGCCGCGATGGCGAGGAAGCGGATCCGGTTGACCTGTCGGATATCCCGCAGCTTATCCTCACCGTCGTAGCCGTGTAACCAATGACCTTCCCCCCATCTCTTTTCTTCTTTCTCGCAGTGCTTCTTCCCGTAGCCGCCGGCCTTGTGGCAGTCGAACAGGATCAGCTTCTCCGTGGGCCACCAGAACGACGGCTCCTCGAAGGTGGGCACGGTCGGATGCGCTTCCCGATCGGCCTGGGCGAGCAGCTCGTCGATGCTCGGCACCTCCGTCGTTGCAGCGACGCCGGTCGCCGTCTCGTTCGTCTCGCTGGGGCGCGTGCGTGTCTTCGTCTGGCTCATGACGTGCTCCTTTCTTTCGGTTGGTGTTCAGTTTGGAAAGGCCATCCCGCGTGTGGGACGGGTGAGACTAGCATGTTCGTCGCGCTGCGTCAAACGTCGGATGTCCGCATGGATCCGCGCGAATCACAGGGCAGACACGGGGGTCTGCCCCTACAAGGACGGTCTCCCATCTGCTATCCTTTCTCCATGCGCCGTTCCGCCGCCTGGTTTCTCTTGCTTGCGACCGTTCTGGCTTTCGTCCCAGCCAGAGCGAATTTTGCGCAGGCCCAGGGCGCGCCTATCGCCGCCGCCGACGTGGCTGCCCAACAGCAGGCGCTCGAGCAGCAGCTGCAGGCCCTGGAAGACCAGATCGCCGCGCAGCAGCAGGAATTGAACGTCCTGGGCCGACAAAAGAACACGCTGGCCAACAAGATCCATCAAATGGCCGTCAAGCAGGCGTCGCGCAACCTCCAAATCCGCGAGACGAACGCCAAACTGGACGACGTCGCGGCGCAGATGGACCAGACCCGGCAGGACATCGCCGCGAACCTCGTCACGCAAAGCGACTTGCGCGACCAGATGTCGCAGAT
>JAJYIV010000024.1 GCA_021789915.1 bacterium
CCAATGGCTGGGCTTTCATGTATCTTGATATTGTAAGCCAGCGGTTCGGACGTTTCTCGGCTTCTCGCAAAGGTGATCGTCGGTTCCCTTAGTGGGCAAAGCGCTAAGCCGCATCAAAACGCACCCAAGCAGGTGCGTTTTGCGTTCATCGACGCGGCGGAACCGGGCGCCGGAGACGCCGTTGTATTCCACGCGGCTTAGGAAGTTTTCAAGCGGACGAATCCAGATCAGACCGCTCCCCAAGTTGCGATAGACGACGGCCGCTTCCTCCGTCGACTCCAGAAATCCCACCGCGACGATCTCGTACGGATCGTCCGGTTTTTTGTAATGCACCCAGTGCGAGCCGGTCGGCACGAGCTCGCGCGCGTGCGCGAGGCGGTCGGCCATGGTTTTTGGTTCTTCGTGCGGCATAAGATTATTTCTCGCCGGAAGCTTCCGGCGGTCCGGTTTCTTGGCCGATCCCAAGAAACCGGAGAAAGAAGGATCTTGGCACCAGGCCCCGCTTGGCCGGACGGGCTCCGTCGGCGCGATCCGGGCCGCTGCGGCCACGGACGGATCGCTTCCGCCGGGCCCGTTCCGTCCGCGGGGCAATGGTGCCGCATGGGGGGACTACTTCAGCGACAACGCGTCGTGCAGCGCCTTGCCGTTCACGAAGACCGGCGTCTTCTCATAGCCGGGGAATTGGTGCACGGTCGCGTTGATCTGCTCCTCGGCGCGTGGATTGTCGCATTCGCCGCCAAGCATGAATTGTCCCGTCAAATCGACGCGCGCGGGCGACGCGTCGATGACGGCCAACGTCGACTGGGACAGCGCCGTGTCCAGACCGGACTGGCCGTAGAATGGCGTGCGGATGGCGAGCAGCGCGTTCAGCGCGTCCGTCACGTTCGTCGCCGGCGTCCCGACGCGCACCAAGCTGTCGCCGCAGCCGATCATTTTGCCCGCGTCGCCGTTGTCGCCGAGCGCGACGAGGAAGAGGGAATAGCCGCCGGGCGCGGGCGGCGTGGCGACGGGCTGGGAGCCAGAGGGGGTTGCCTGCACCGCGGACGAGCGCGGGAAGCGCCACTGGACATAGCGGATGCCCGCCGCAAATCCAAGAACCGCGATTCCCGCGAACAGAATCACGCGCCAGGCCGTCTTCGCCATCATATGCCCGTATCATAGCGTTTTCGCCCGTTTTCTGCTACCCTGCCGGTGGTATGAGCGACCGGTTGGCGCGCAATGCGCTCTATCTCACCGCGGCGAGCGTCGGCCAAAAAATCCTGTCGTTCGTCTATTTTTTGCTGCTGGCGCGCGTGCTGCAGCCGGAAAAGACGGGGCAGTATTCGATCGCGCTGGCCTTGGTGACGACGTTCTACGTCGTCTCGGATCTCGGCATTCCGTCCGTCATCATCCGCGAGGTCGCGCGCGCGCCGGGGCAGGCGCTGCCGCTCGTGCGCCGCGCGCTGGCCTTCAAGATTCCGACGACGCTGCTCGCGCTGCTGCTCGCCAACCTGACGGCATGGCTGCTGGGCTACGAGTCCGCCGCGCGCTGGCTCGTGCTGTTCTCCGGCGGAACGCTCGCGCTTGATTCGTTCTCCGTGTTTTTCTACGGCGTGCTGCGCGGGAAGCACGTGCTCGCGTATGAGAGCGTCGGCATGTTCGTCGGCCAGGCCATCACGCTGGCGTTCGGCGCCGCCGTGCTGTTCGTCCATCCGTCGCTGCCGCTGCTGATCGTCATTCTCATCCTTGGCAGCCTCTTCAACTTCCTGTTTTCCGCGGGCCAGGCGATCCGGCGGCTTGGCTGGGCGGCCGCGCGGCCTGCCTGGAGCATGGCGGGATTCCGCCAGATCTTCGGCCTGTCGCTGCCGTTCTTTCTGGCCGCCGCCTTCGTCAAGCTGTTCAGCACGCTGGACGTGCAATTCCTCAAGTTCTTCTGGGGCAATGCGGCGGTCGGCGTCTACAGCGTCGCCTACAAGTTCACCTACGCCTTCCAATTCCTGCCGCTCGCCTTCGTCGCGGCGCTGTATCCTGGCATGAGCGCGCTCGTGGGGGAACGGGACCAGGCGGGGCTGACGGATCTGTTCGAACAGGCCGTGCGTTACATGCTGCTGCTGTCGGTGCCGCTCGCTTTCGGGCTGGCGTTCATCGCGCAGGAGGCCGTCCGCCTGGTCGGCGCGTCCTATGCGGCGGCCGTGCCCGTGCTGTCCTTCCTGCCGTTCGTGCTCATCCCGAGCTTTTTGGATTTTCCCGTCGGCTCGCTGCTCAACGCCGCCGGCCGCCAGAACGCGCAGACGGCGCTGTTCGGCGCCACGCTCGGCGTCAATTTCCTGCTGGACCTGTGGCTGGTGCCCGCCTACGGCATGGTCGGCGCGGCGGCCGGATCCATCGCCTCCGTCACGCTGCTCGCGCTGGGCGGCTTCCTGTACGTGCCGCGGGTGATCCGCGGCTACCGGCTGCGCCGCCTCTGGCGGCTGGCGCTGCCCGTCGTCGCCGCCGGCGTCGCGATGCGCCTGGCCGCCCACGGCCTGCGCGTCGGCCTGCCGTCCGTCCTCCCGTCGCCGCATCCGGCCCTGGCGGTCATCGTCGCCGGTTCCGTCCTCGTCTATGTCGCCGCGCTGTTTGCGACGCGCGCCTTGCGCCGCCGCGACGTCGCCGCGCTCGCGCGCCTGGTGCGCCGCGCGCCGCGCGCCGCCGAGCCGGCGGAGGTCGTGGAGAAATGGAGCGGGGATGCGGGGGAACGGTAGAAAGTTATGCGAACCCTTCTCCTCACGCCGGATTTTCCGCCGCGCCGCGGCGGCGTGGCCCGCTATCTCGAAGCGGTCGCTTCGGCGTTGAAGGAGGAGGTCACCGTGTACGCGCCTCCCGAACCGGATGCCGCGGCCTTCGACGCATCGGCGCCGTACCGCGTGGTTCGCACGCCGCTGCTGTCCCGTTTCGTCCGGCCGCGCTGGCTGCGCGCGCTCGTGCTGCTGTGGCGCCGGCGGGAGCGCGACGGCCGCGTCATCGTCAGCCACGTGCTGCCCTTCGGCACGGCCGCCTGGATCGCCGGGTGGTTCACCGGCAAGCCGTACGTCGTGATCGTGCACGGCATGGACGTCGGGCTGGCGCGCCGCTCGCCGTGGAAGCGCTGGTTGGCGGGCGCCGTGCTGCGCGGCGCCGCGTCCGTCATCGCGAACTCGCACGCGCTCAAGGACGAGGTGCGCGCCGCGTGGGGCGTGGAGCGCGTCGCGTTCGTCCATCCGGCGGTGGCGATGAAGGGGGAGGGACTTGAAGGACGGGAGGGACGAGTGTCGAGCGCAGGTGTCAGGATCCAGGAGCCAGGAGTCAGGATCCAGGAGCCAGCGCCCATCGGCCGTCGCCCATTCGTCCGCCTGCTCACGGTCGCTCGCCTCGTGCCGCGCAAAGGCCACCTGCGCGTGCTGGAAGCTCTGGCGCGCCTGCGCGAGCGCGGCGAGCTGCCGGACGGCGTGGACTATCTGATCGTCGGCGACGGGCCGATGAAGGAAGCCATTGAGCGGCGGGCCGTCGAGCTCGGCGTGGACGACGTGGTGCGCTTCCGCCACGGCGCGGCGGACGAAGCCCTGCCGGACATCTACCGTTCATCGGACGTCTTCGTGATGCCGACCGTGGCGGGGCAGGCGGACCGCGAAGGCTTCGGCATCGTCTATCTGGAAGCGGCGGCGTACGGCCTGCCGTCCGTCGCCACGCGACAGCCGGGCGTGGACGAAGCGGTGCTTGACGGGCGCACGGGTTTGCTCGTCCCGGACGGCGACGCGGAAGCGCTCGCGCAGGCGCTGCTGCGTCTGTCGACGGACGCGGAGCTGCGCCGTACACTTGGATCGGCCGGCCAGGCGCGCGTGCGCGAGGAATTCACCCGCGGACGCCAGGCGGAGAAATTGCGCCGCCTGCTCACGTAGAATCGCTCGCCGATGGCTCGCTTGTAGAAGTCGTAGAAAACGTAGATGCAACGCATTCTGAACGAGTCGTTTCTACGCCTTCTACGCCTTCTACGCCTTCTACGCCTTCTACGCCTTCTACGTCTTTTTACATCCCATGATTTCCGTCATCATCCCAACCTACCAGCATGCCGGCACGCTCGCGCGGTGCCTGGATTCGGCGCTGGCGCAAACGCTGGCGCCCGGCGAGATCATCGTCGTCGACGACGGATCGACGGATCGGACGCAGGATGTGCTCAAGCCGTATCTCGGGCGCATCACGCTCATCACGCAGACGAATCAAGGAGCGCAGGCCGCGCGCAACCGCGGCTGGAAGGCCGCGCACGGCGATGCGCTCATCTTTTGCGATGCCGACGTGCGCATGCGCCCGGACATGCTGGAAAAGATGCAGGCCGCGCTGGAACGGCATCCGGAGGCAAGCTACGCGTACGGCGCATTCCGTTTCGGTTGGAAGAAATTCCGCGGGGTGCCCTTCGAGGCGAAACGCCTGCGGCAGCGCAATTTCGTGCACACGACGAGCCTCGTGCGCGCGGCGGATTTTCCGGGCTTTGACGAGCAGGTCAAGCGCCTCCAGGATTGGGATGTCTGGCTGACCATGCTGGAGCGCGGCAAAACGGGCGTGCTGGTGCCTGAAACCCTGTTTTCCGTCGAGATCGACGGGCCGTCGCGCATCGGATCGTCCTGGCTGCCGCGCCTGGCGTACCGCCTGCCGTGGTCCGTGCTCGGTTGGATGCCGCCGGCGCTCAAGAGATACCGCCAAGCCCGCGAAGCGATCGTGCGCAAGCATCATCTCCCCGTATGACCGAGCAATTCTTCGGCAAACCGTTCCGAATCGTACTGGCTTCGCTTGCCGTTGTGTTCCTTGCAGCCGTCTTGGTGTTCAAGACGGCGTGGACGGGCCCGGCCCTCGTCGTCATCGCCGTCGGCGCGTTCATCTTGACCGTGAAGCGCCTGGAATGGGGTTTGGCCGCCGCCTTCGCCGAACTCTTCGCCAATTCGCTGGGTCATTTGATCGACGCGCCGCTTCTCGGGTTTTCATTTTCCCTGCGCGAGGCGGTTTTCCTCGGCGTGATGCTCGGCTGGCTGTTCCTTGTCGCGCGCCGCCGGACGGCCCTTCCGCTGCGCGACGCGCGCCTGGCGCCTTTCATCCCGCTCGCCGCCGCCGTCGCGCTCGGTTTCGCGCTCGGCTTCATCCGCCACGGTCCGAAAGCCGCGTTCGAGGACGGCAAGGCGTACCTGTACGCGCTTTACGTCCTGCCCGTCCTGTCCGTGCGCTGGACGGACGCGGCGCGGCGCCTCCTGCTGCAGGCGCTCTCCGCCGGCGCCGCCTGGGTTTCGTTCCTGACGCTCGGCCTGCTGTACGCCTACACGCACCTGCCGAATGCCGCGCTCGCCGCCATCTACGCCTTTTTCCGCGACACGCGGACGGCGGAGCTGACGCGGATGGGCGGCATCTTCCGCGTGTTCCTGCAGGCGCAGCTGTCCGTCTTCGCGCTGCTCGTCCTCGTCTCCGCCGCCGCATGGACGCGCGCGTTCGATCGCCGCCGCGCCTGGCGGTGGATCGCCCTTGCCGCGGTGCTGTGGAGCGTGGTCGTCATCGGCCTGTCGCGCAGCTTCTGGCTCGGTTTGGGCGCCGCCGCGCTCGTGGTCATCGGCCTGTTCGCGCCGCGACCGCTTGTCGCGCCGCGCCGGCGGACGTGGAAAGCCGCCGGCCTGCAGGCGGCCGCGCTCGCCGGAGGGTTGGCGATTCTCGCCGCCGTCGTGCTGTTCCCGTTCCCGCGCCGCACGTCGTCGGCGGCCTCGCTTTCCGACGCGTTCATGGCGCGCACGACCGACCTCAACGACGTCGCCGTGTCCAGCCGGTGGAATTTGCTGCCGGCCATGATGCGCGCGATTCTCGTTTCGCCGATCTCCGGCAGCGGCTTCGGCCAGACCGTGACGTTCAAGACCGACGATCCGCGCGTGCGCGCCGTCCATCCCGACGGGACATGGACGACGGACGCGTTCGAGTGGGGCTGGCTCGACCTGTGGCTCAAGATGGGGCTGCTCGGCCCGTTCGCGTTCCTGGTGCTGCTCGGCGGCGTTTGGAACGGCCTGAAGCCGCTGTTGGCGACGGACCGCGCGTGGCTGGGCGCCGGCCTGTTCGCCGCCGTCGTGATGGTCTACGTCACGCACGCGCTGTCGCCGTACCTGAACAATCCGCTCGGACTTGGCCTGCTGCTGTTCACCGTGCCGTTCTGGACGGAAGGGAAGCGCCGGGCGTCGGAAGCCGTTGCGCCCAAACCGGTGGCTGCCGACGTCCGCGCAGCCGCCTCGACCTTGGCGGCGGAGGCGGAATAAGCAAAAACATCCCTCTTGGGATGTTTTTGTATTCAAGAGAAGCGCTTGTCGTTTAAATTCTGCCGTCCGTTGAGAAATGCCGGAACGTCCATCACGGGCGCGCCTTCGGGTTGGATGCGGATCAGCTCAAGGGCCACGGAGCCCGTGCCGACGAAGAGACGGCGGTTCTCCACCTGCAAGCGGCCCGGGTCGATCCGGCGGTCGGTCGATCGGATTTCAAGGATTTTCACGCGCACGCCGTCCAGCGTCGTCCAAAGGCCCGGCCACGGCTGATAGGCGCGGCGCAGCCGGTCGATCTCCGCGGCGGACTTCGTCCAGTCGATCTTTCCATCCTCGCGCGCCAGTATTTTGCAGACGGTCGCGCCGTCCGCCGCCTGCGGGACGGGTTTGATCTTGCCGGCGGCGTATGCCTTGAGCGCTTTAAGCAGAAGCGGCGTGCCGACCGCAAGAACCTTGGCTTCGAGCGACGGCGCGGTTTCATCGGGCGCGACGGGAATGCGCTCGACCGCCAGCAGCGGGCCGGTGTCCATCGTCTCGTCCAGGAGCATGACGGACACGCCCGTTTCCACGTCGCCGGCCGCGATCTCGGATGGCATCGGCGACGGACCGCGCCAACGGGGCAGCAGCGACGGATGGACGTTGACGCAGCCGAGGCGCGGCAGCTCCAGGATGGATTTCGGGATGATGCGTCCGTAGGCGACGATCACGAACGCGTCGGCGCCCAGCGCGCGCAGGGCCGAGACCGTCTCGTCGGCCTTCAGCCAGGCCGGTTGCAGGACGGGGAGGCCGCGCGACGCGGCAAACGCCTTGGTCGGCGTCGGCTCCAAGAGCCGTTTTCGGCCGACGGGCCGGTCCGGCTGGCTTACGACGGCGGCGACTTCGACGTCCGCATCGTCCGCCAGGGCGCGGAGGAAGGGCACGGCGAATGCCGGCGTGCCGAAGAAAACGAGGCGGAGTTTCATAACTTTCCCTTTCCGCCGTCCGTGAACCGCTCGACCTTGTCGATGAACAGCACGCCGTTCAGATGGTCGACTTCGTGCTGGAAGATGACGGCGTCGAGCCCGCCGGCTTCCGTCTCGATCGGCGTTCCGTCGCGTTTCAGCGCCTTGACCTTGACGGTGCGATGCCGTTTCACGAGCCCGTACACGCCGGGAACGGAAAGGCAGCCCTCCTCGCCGACGGCCGTGCGGAAGGACGTCCCGACGATTTCGGGATTGACGTACGTGGAAGCGCGCTCGCCCTCCAGCACCACGATGATGCGCCGCGCATCGCCGACCTGCGGCGCGGCCAATCCGACGCCATCGAACTCGCGCATGGCGATTTCCATCCGGTCGATGAAAGCCTGCGTTTCGGGCGATCGCAAATCTTCAACCGAAACCGGCGCCGAGACGCGGCGCAGGTTCGGATCGGGATTCGTCAGGACGGCAAGGCCGCTTTTTTCCATAGACGGCGGGATTCTGCCACGGGACGGCGCCCATGTCAATCGAACGCGTCGATGATGCACGCGTCCGGCGCGCGGCGCAGCCAGGCGAGCACGGCGGATGTGTCCGCGGGCGGAAAGCGGAGTTCGGCGGCGAACGTACCGGGCGGGCTGCGCAGCTCCGTCGCGGCGCGCACGGAGGGGAAGGCCGCACGCGCGCCGGCGACCAGATCGTCGCGCATCTGGCGCGCCCGCGCGGCCGGCCGCGCGCGGCACGTCAGGCGGACGAGCGCCGAGGCGGGCGGCAGGCCGTAGGCGCGGCGGTTCGCCAGCTCCTCGCGCGCCCAGGCGGTCGGATCGCCGAGGCCGCGGCGGAAGAAGGCGGGATCGGCCGTCTGCACGACGAAGGCGGCGCCGCAGGCGCGGGCGAGCCCCTGCCACTCGGCGGCCTCGCGCAAGGCGCGGTCGGCGGCGCGAAAATCCGGCGCGCGCAGCGGCGCGTCGGCGTCCAGGAGCGCGACGAGGCCGACGCGCGGCGGGCCGAACGCGTCGAAGACGTTTTCCAGATAGTGCCGCGTGGCGACGAGGATGTCCGCGTCCGCCGGCGCCGCCCCCTTTTCGCTCACGGCCACGCGCGCGCCGGGCAATGCGTCGCGCAGGGCCTGGGCCACCGCTTGGTTGCCCCAGCCCCGACGTTCCATGCGGAAGCTCTGGCACTGGGGACATTGCACGGGAGACGTTTCTTCGCCGCCGCAGGTGCGGCAGCGCAGGCCGGCGTCGGTTACCGCGCGCACGGTTCCGCAGTGCGGACAGGGAAAGTCGAAACCGCAGTCGCGGCAGCGAATACCGGCGGCTGAGCCGACACGGTTGCAGAGGCAGAGGCTTGCACGTCCGGCGGCGCGGGATTGCGCGAGGCGTTCAAGAATCGTCGGGCCGAGCATCGGATGACGGCCTTCGCGGCGTTCCTGGGCGCGGTGTGCGAAGACTGTCTTTGCGCGCGGGAACGGATCGAGCACGGCGGGGAAGACGGCGACGTCCTCCGGCCGCGGCCGCACGTCGCAGAACACGACGCGCGCGCCCCGCGCGCCCCAGGCGCGGGCCGCCTGGCGGGCGTCGTAGCGGGGATTCTGGTCCGCATTGCGGTGATTTTCGTGGCCGGCGCGGGCCAGCCAAATGTCGGTGGCGCGCACGGGCAACAAGGCCGCCAGACGCGTGCCGACCAGCAGGCGCGTCTCTCCCCGCCGCGCCGCCTGCCACGCGTGGAAGCGCGCGTTGTTCGTTTCCTCCCCGCTGACGAAGGCCGGGGAGAAGCGGCCGAGATGCGCGGCCAAGAGGCGGGCGTCGCGGAGATTGGGCGCGATCAAGACCAGGCGCGCCTCGGGCTGCGCGTCGAGAAAAGCGGCCGCGAGCGCGGCGGTGCGGCGCACGTCCGGCGCGCAGACGAAGGCCCGCTTCATGCCCGCCAGCGAACGGGCCGTCTGGCGGACGGCGTCGGCTTCATTCGACGGCAGCGTGAGCGGGAGCGGCGCGATGCCGCCGGCGCGGGAAGCCGTCTCGCGCTTCGGCGGCCGCGGAAGCGCCGCCGCGAGGATGGACGCGGGCGATTGGACAAGCGCGTCGGCCAGAGCCTTGAAGAAGGCCAGCTCTTCGGGCGCGACATACGCCTTTGCGAGCGGGCGTCCGACGGGAAGCAGCGCGCGATCCGGCTCCTGCCGCCTGGTGCCGGCGACCAGCGCGGGGACGGCGCGGCCGCGCAGCGTGATTTCCATCATGTCGCCGACGGCGGCCGTTCCCGCTTCGTCGGCATAATCAAAAACGCCCATCCGGCGAGGCATGGGCCGCAGGGGGATCATTTCGACGATGGAAACGAGTCCTTCGACTCCGCTCGCCTTCGGCTCGCTCCGTTCAGGGGATATTCCGTGCGGGAAGGACATGTTCAAAGCGTGAAATCCGCCGTCAAGTAGCCGACGCCGAACGGCGCTTCATAGGCCAGGACATGCGGCGCGGCGGCGATTTTATCCAGGATGCCGAACAGGATGAGCAAGGGACGATAGGCGCATTCTTCCGCCGCCCGCACGTCGCGCGGATCGAGCGACAGAAGCTGGGACAGGCTCAGCCCGGCCACGGCCCGCTGCACGGCGTCGTCGAACGCTTTTCCTTCCGGGACGGCCGGGACGGGAGACCGGTCGTCCAGGGCGTGCGACAGGTCGCCGGAGGCGATGACGGCCACTCGCTCGTTCGCGGCCTCGATGGCGTCGCGCAGCGCGCGGCCGAACGCGGCATGATCCTTCGCGTCCAGGCCGCTGTACGTCACGGCGACGACCTTCGGCGCCGGCCCGCCCGCGAAGAGCGCGAGCAGGGGGACGCTGGCGCCGTGGTCCAGCGCCGGATCGGTGTCCAAGGTAAGCGGCAGGCCATCCCGGCGCAAGCGGCGCTGGATGCCGTCGATGAGCCGGAGATCTGGCTGGAACGACGCCTCCGTGCCCAAATCGCCGAAGCGCGACAAGTCCGCGCGGTACGGATCGTGCACGCTGATGGAAAACGCGTCCGCATGGCGCGTCGGATGCGCGGAGATGACCATCACGGCGTCTGGCGCCGCCTGCCGCAGCCCTTCGCCCACGCGCCGGACGGCCTCGAGCGTCTTTTTCAGTTTGCGGCGGTTTTCCTTGCCGATGCTTTCCAGCAGCAGCGGCGTGTGCGGCATGAAGGCGGCGAAGACGATCATAAGACTAGGAAGCGGACGCCGTTGACAAATCCGTCATGGTCTCCGACGGGCTCAGAACGTCCGGGCCCTGCGGCTGCAAATCCAGCGTCTTTTCGCTGGTTTGGATGACCTGGCCGGCGCGCCAACCGTAAGCCTTCAGCGTCCGGCTGTCTACGATGCGGCGCCGGAAGCCGTTCGAGATGACGTAGATTTCCGCGGATCCTTTCGCGGCGACGAGCATGCCGTCCGGAAAGACGACGGGCGAACCGTCCGGCAGCGCGGAGAGGTCGTCCGGCGCGGCGGCCTGGATGTCCGGCTTCGCGCCGAAGCGCGCGGCGAGCACTTCCCGGGCGGGAATCGGATGCTTCACCCCGTCCTCCACCGCGTACACGCCGCCCGTCTTCGCATTTTGTTCCAAGACGGCGTGCGGAGGAGCGCCGGCGCCGAGAATGGGCGGTCCTTGGACGTATGCGCGGACGACCGCGTCCGGGACGTCGTTGATTTCGCTCGGATCAAAGCCCATCTGCCGCGCGAGGGCGGGCGTCGCGAAGATCCGCACCATGTCGTCCACGATCAGGTACACGCCGCCGTCTGGCGTGCGCAGCAGCGAATAGTTGGGGTAGGCGAGAGCCGGTCCGGCCGGGTACGCATTCAGGACGCCGCCGCGGGCCGGAACGATTGGACGGTTGGGAAAGCTCGTCTCCAGCACCATGCGCGAGGCCAGCGGATAGCGCTGCCCGTCGCGGATGAGCCACACGCCGCCCGAGGGCTCCTGCAGCAAGGTGCCGGAAGGATAATCGGGAGTGAACCAATCGTTCCAGATGCGGACGAAGTTGGCGTTTCCCGCGAGATGGGGCGTGTACGTGTACAGGACGGCCGTGGCCTTGGTTTGCGGCGTGACGATGACGCCGTCGATCGTCACCGGTTGGCCCACGCCCACGCCCGATTCCGTCTCGCCCTTGGACTGCAGGTCAGGCAGATAGTTTTCGCTGATCTTTTTGGATGCGAAATAGACTTGGCGGCCGAATCCCTTGTATTTCGCCAGGGCGGGGCTGGTTTTGTCGCACGCGTCGCAGACGCCGAAGCCCATGGCCCAGTTCAGCTGATCCTGCGTCGGGTGCGCGGCGTAAATGAGGCTTTGTTCGCGCTGGAGCAGGACGGCGATCACGCGGGGATTGATGCCGAAATACTGTGCGGAACGCCAGACGATGTCCGTCGCCGAGCGCAGGATGCCGTGGATGTCGCGCGTGCGGTAGCGGCCGAGGAAGCCGTGGTCGAGCAAATCCTGCAGGTCCTGCTTGGACATGGTCGACGTGTCCGTCAAATCCGCGTCGGCCAGCAGGCGCTGCGGGTCGACGTAATCGGCGTTCCAGGCCAGGGCCCGCGCCGCAGGGAACGTCAAAAGAATTGCCAACGTGAGGGTTGCTGCCAATCGACGCATAGCGCGTCGATTATAGCAAAAGGAACCGTCGGTGTCTGTCGGTGCAACAAAAAAGAACATCCCAGCCCGCGAGAAAGCGGGCTGGGACGAGTGAGGGGCGGCGGGTCAGTGCTTGGGCGCGCGGCCCAGCCAGCCGTCGAGGAACGTCGGGCACTGGTCGCCCGACGCGACGCGCTCGCCGTCTGCGCAGACGACCATCTTTCCGTCTACGCCGCCGAGAGCCGGGACCCACGCGGCCCAGGCGAGGACGGCGGCGGCGAGAAGCAGCAGCGTGGCGACGACTTTGGCGATGTTCTTCGCCATCTTGGTTTCTCCTTGGCGCGTGGCGCCGGAAAGCGGGGAATCGTCCCTTCATCCGCAAACCCTGCGCTTGCGGACAAAGGTCGATGCCCGAGCGGAGGAGTTGGTCTCCAGCTCGGGCTAGGGAATCGGTCGCCGAGTCCGGCGGCCGGGAAAAGGGGGGAAGTCGAGCGCGAGGACTACGTCCCCTCGCGCTCGGACATTACCGGAAGATCTGGACCGCTTGGGGCCAGCTTCCGCCGAAGCCGTCGGCGCTGCGGCCATGCGCGCCGCCGTTCATCCACGGCGTCGACCCGTAGTAGATCAGGCCGATCGCCGTCTGGACGGGCGGCGTGCCCGCGCCGCAGTTCGTGCAGACGACCTTCAGGTCCACTCCAGAGGAGGGGACCGTCAGGCTGCCCTGCCAGTGCGTAGTCTCTTCCCCCCAGCTTGGAGAGCCGCTCCAGCGATCCGGCTGCATCGGTTCTCCGTTGAGAGTTGCCGTCGGCAAATTTTGCTCCGACGGCGTTCCCATGCCAACGTCGATATACGTCAGCACAGGCGGTTCCGAACACCCTTCGCTCCACAACGTCGCGTAGAGGAGGGTGTTCGGCTCGTTCGACGGGAGCGGGTGCCCCACGCCGTGAATGACACACGGAGTGAGCAGCACGGCACGAATCGTGTGCCGCACGGGCACGCGCGTCAGTGCCTCACCGGCGTGACCGATTCCGTCCGTCGGCGGCATGTTCATGCCGCCGCAAGCGGTCGTCCCGAGCACGAGCACGACCGCGATCACGAGCTCTATCAACTTCTTCATCTCTTTCTCCTCGGCGCATTTCGCTGCGTCTCGCGTGGTCCGCGGTGCGGGCCAGTGAATCGTTCCTCCGTCTGTGAGCGGGATGCTCATAGACGAGGGTCGATGCCCGAGCGGAGGAGTTGGTCTCCAGCTCGGGCTATGAGATCGGTCGCCGAGTCCGGCGGCCGGGAAAGAGGGAGGTGGTCAGTGGTTTAGGCGTGCCACGACTCCTTGCAGGTAATTTTCCAACCCCTCAAAGTACGGATGTGAGAAGTTGAAGATGTGCCCGTTGCTCGTTGGCACGAGCTGTTCCACTGTCTTGATTTGATGCGGCCAACCTCCCTTCGACCGCATTACTTGCCCGAATTCCTCAGTGAGTTTTTCAGCCGTCTCCCATGCCGTCCTCTCGCGTTCGGCTGCCTCATCACTGATCCAGCAGCGTCGATTTTCCCGTTCGGCGGCGACGAACGCGCGGACGAAATCGTCGATGGCGTCTTCGACGACCTTGCGGTTCATTCTGACGAAATTGAGAAACCACTGGTAGCGGCCCAGCAACTGCCGGGCGAAGTACGTCACGCCGACGTGGCTGAGCAAGATTGCCATGCTGATGGCAATCCGTTGGAACCGTCCATACCAGACCCGCGTCAGGATCTCGCGCGACGCGTGAGCACCGCCGTCATGCGCGGCGCGGATCCGATCGCACTCGATCGCGTACCCGATCGCGCGCAGACGAGCCGAACTCGCGTTGAGGTTCATCGTCTTCTCTCCGACGCATATCGCCGCGTCTGCGTGGTCCGCGGTGCGGGCCAGAGGGGTTGAACGCCGGACGGAGGGATTCCGTCCGTTCCGCCGGCGGGCAGTGCTCGCCAAGGGAACGGATGGAATCCATCGCTTTAAGACCAAAACAGTATCACATTTTGACAACAGCGTCAAGACAGCCATACAAAAATCCGGCCATGTTGAGCCGGATTTTGTGTATTCCGTCTACGCCGCTACTTGCTCGCGTGCGCGGCGAACCTTCTTCGTCACGACAACCGTTCCTTCCTTGACCGTGACGGCCACGTGATCGCCGTCCTTGACGTCGCCCGTGATGAGCTTCATCGAGAGGGGGTTCAGCACGAGGTTCTGGATGGCGCGCTTGAGCGGGCGCGCGCCGTACGCCGGGTCGTAGCCCTTCTCGGCGAGCAGGCCGCGCACGGGCTCGGCGAACTCCACCGTCACGCGGCGCTGCTTCTTGAGGCGGTCGGCCACCTGCCGCAACTGCAGCGTGACGATCTCGCCGATCTCCTTGGGCGTGAGCGAACGGAACATGATGATCTCGTCCACGCGGTTCAGGAACTCCGGCTTGAACGACTCGCGCAGCAGCTCCATCACGCGCCGCTTCACGTCGTCCTCTTCGCTCGTGCGTTCCGCGGCGGCCGAAAAGCCAATGGAACCCGACGCTTTCCCGGCGTTCAGAATGACGTCCGAGCCAAGATTGCTCGTCATGATGATCACGGTGTTCTTGAAGTTGACGCGACGACCCTTGGCGTCGGTGAGTTGTCCGTCGTCGAGGATCTGCAGCAGCACGTTGAACGTGTCGGGATGCGCCTTCTCGATCTCGTCGAAGAGCAGCACCGAGTACGGCCGCCGGCGGACGATCTCCGTCAGCTGGCCGCCTTCGTCGTAGCCGACGTAGCCCGGCGGCGAGCCGAGGATCTTGGACACGGCGTGCTTTTCCATGTACTCCGACATGTCCAGGCGCACAAGCGCGTTGTCGTCGTTGAACAGGAAGCCGGCCAGCGCCTTGGCGAGCTCGGTCTTGCCGACGCCCGTGGGGCCGAGAAAGATGAACGAGCCGATCGGCCGGCGCTCTTCCGCAATGCCGGCGCGCGAGCGGCGCAGGGCGTTGGAGACGGCGGTAATGGCCTCGTCCTGGCCGACGACGCGCGCGCGCAGCGCATCCTCCATGCGCGCCAGCTTTTCGGATTCTGTCTCGAGCATTTTTGAGACGGGGATGTGCGTCCATCGCGAGACGGCGTGCGCGATGTCTTCCTCGGTGACGACTTGCTTCAGCATCCCCCGTTCGCGCTGCAGGGACGCCAGGGCGGCTTCCGCGGCGGCGAGCTTCTTCTCCTCCTGCGGGATGCGGCCGTAGCGCAGCTCGGCGGCGCGGTCCAGATCGCCGCGGCGCTCCGCGAGTTCCGCCTCGCCGCGCAGCTTCTCGATCTGCTTGGTCGTGGCGCGCAGCTCGGCGATCTTTTCCTTTTCGTTCTTCCACTTGCCCTCGAGGGCGTCCGTTTTTTCATGCAGGTCCGCCAGCTGTTTCTCGATTTCCTTCAGCCGCGCGCGGCTTTCGGCGTCCTCTTCCTTCTCCAGCGCCTTGCGCTCGATCTCCAGGCGCAGCGCGTCGCGCTTCATCAAGTCCAGATCCTCCGGCATGGAATCGATCTGCATGCGCAGCGCGGAGGCCGCTTCGTCGATGAGGTCCACGGCCTTGTCCGGCAGGTGGCGGTCGGCGACGTAGCGGGCGGACAATTCCGCCGCCGCGACGATGGCCGGGTCGCTGATGCGCACGCCGTGGTGCACCTCGTACTTTTCCTTGATGCCGCGCAGGATGGCGATCGTGTCTTCGACGGACGGCTCGTCGACCATGACCGGCTGGAAGCGGCGCTCAAACGCCTGGTCCTTCTCGATGTGCTTTTGGTATTCCTTGAACGTGGTGGCGCCGACGCAGCGCAGCTTGCCGCGCGCGAGCGCGGGCTTGAGCATGTTGGAAGCGTCGAGCGACCCGCCCTCGGACGTGCCGGCGCCGACCAGGGTGTGCAGCTCGTCGATGAACAGGATGACCCTGCCGGCCGAATCCTCGATTTCCTTGATGACGGCCTTCAGGCGCTCCTCGAACTCGCCGCGGAACTTGGTTCCCGCGACCATCGAGCCGATGTCCAGCGCGACGATGTCCTTGTCCTTCAGAAGCTCCGGCACGTCGCCGGCGACGATGCGCTGGGCCAGGCCTTCCACGACGGCCGTCTTGCCGACGCCCGCCTCGCCGATCAGCACCGGATTGTTCTTGGTGCGGCGCGAGAGCACCTGCATGACGCGGCGGATTTCCGCGTCGCGGCCGATGATCGGATCCAGCTCGCCGGCGCGCGCAGCGTCCGTGAGGTTGCGGCTGTACTTGGCGAGCGCCTGGTAGCGCGCTTCCGGCTCCGGCGAATCCACGCGCTGGCTGCCGCGGATGTCCTTCAAGGCGCGCAGCACGCGCTCCTCCTTGAGGTCGAAATCCTCGATCAGGAAGGCCAGCGACGGGGCGGCGAGCAGGCCGAGCAGCAGGTGCTCCGTCGACACGAACTCGTCGCCGAAGGACTTTGCCTTGCGGGCCGCGAGCGTCAGCACGTTGACGGTCTCCGGCGACAAAAAGATTTGCGCTAAACCGCCGCGGTTGCCGCGGGCTTTCGGCAGCCGTTCAAGCGCGTCCTCGACGCGCATCTTGAGTTCCGTGACGTCCGTCGTCAGCTTCTGGACGAGGGCGGTAACGACGCCGTCGTCGGGCGCGAGCAGGGCGGCGAGCAGATGGACGGGCTCCATGGCCTGCTGTCCGTATTCGAGCGCGACGGCATTGGCGTTTTGAAGCGCTTCCTGCGATTTCAGGGTGAAGTTATTGGGGAGCATAGGGGGCAGAGTGATGGAGTCGTGGAATGATGGAGTAGGGGCAGGCCCCTGTGCCTGCCCCTGAGGAGTCGGGGCGAAGGAGGAGCAAACAGCTGGTAGTTTAGCACTCCGTATTATAGAGTGCTAAAGTGATTTGTCAAACGCAGCGCATGCCATTTGTCCCCATGACGCGGCCGGCCGGGTCTGATAGACTTGCCGGCGTATGATGATCGCTCTGCCGGCTTCGCTCATCGTCTTCGCCGCGAAGGATCTGTTCGTCGGCGCGCCGCTCATCGCCTTCGCCTGGTTCCTGCGGGCGAAACGCCAGCCGCGCGCGGATCTCGTGCGCTTCGCCGTCGTCTCGCTCCCGCTATCTTTTTTCGTGCTGAAGGCCGCCGGAAAGGTTTGGTATGACGCGCGCCCGTTCGTCGTCGGGCACTTCACGCCCCTCATCGCTCACGCGGCGGACAACGGCTTCCCGTCGGATCATGCCATGCTGTGCGCCGCCTTCGCCGCGCTGTTGTGGCCCTTCGACAGGCGCTGGAGCGCCGCCGCCTGGCTCGTCGCCGTGCTGGTCGGTTCCGCGCGCGTGGCCGTCGGCGTCCATCATGCCGCCGACATCGCCGGTTCCTTCTTGCTCGCGGCTCTCACGGCATGGGCCGTCTGGCGCTGGATCGTGCCGCCGCTCGGCCGTGCGGATTGGTATCGCCGGCTGTCCGCTAAAATCGGTTTCTAAGAGCCGGTTCAGAATCTTTCTTCCAGGGACATGCGGATGACGTCTTGTGCGAAAAAGGCGAAGGCCGACGAAGCGTAGCCAAAGCTACGGTGAGGAGGTCTGAGCCTTTTGCAGCCAAAACGGGGCCGAATGGAGCCGGGAGAAAAGATTTTGAACAGGCTCTAAAAGCCGCTCCCGGTTATGAAACGGAACACCGTCAAACGCGTCTGGGCCGTCGTCGCCGTCATCACGGCGCTCAGCATGGTGCTGAGCGTCCTCCTCGTGAGCGTGCGTTGATCGAACGGTTGGGACGCAAGGATTCCCCGAATCCTTCCCACCTAAGAGCCTGTTCAGAATCTTTCTTCCAGGGACATGCGGATGACGTTTTAGGCGAAAAAGGCGAAGGCCGACGAAGCGTAGCCAAAGCTACGGTGAGGAGGTCTGAGCCTTTTGCAG
>JAJYIV010000025.1 GCA_021789915.1 bacterium
GGAAGGAAGGCCTGGGTCAAGTCTTTCGACGGTGGTCTCAAAGTCCTCCTGGAAAAGAACGGAGACATTCGTCGATTAGTCTTGCGACAACTGTACGTGAGTCTCCGACGAAGGAAAGAGCGAGAGGACGAAACACGAAAAGTCTTTCGACAGCGGACCCGTAGTCCTCTCGCAAGGTTGAAGGTGCGGGGAGACACGGGACGGCAAGTCTTTCGACGCCTCCGTTCAAGCCTCCCCGCATTTCGTTACGCACTCTTGCGCTCGCGCGTCGGCAGCTCCGACAGACCCAGCGACGCCCGCCAGGCCTTGAAGACGTGCTTCAGGAACTGCTGGCCGAGCCAGCGCAGGGCCTTGTCGAGCGCGCTTTGCTTGAGCCCGCGGGTCAGGGCGGCGAGCTTCGGGTCCTTGGCCGCCGCGTCCTGCGCGGCCTCGGCCTCGTCGCCCGCCTCGTCCTCCTCGTCCGCGGCCTTGACCGGCTTGACGCCCGCTCGCGCGCGCAGCTGGTCGACGTGATGCAGCAGGCCGCCGACGAGCACCTTCTTCGGCTTCTTGCCCGGCACGTCGACGAACGCGTAGACCGCGAGGTCCTCGACCTTCATGTCGTTCACGCTCGCGATGACGCGCTCGCGGAAGGCCGGCGGCAGAATCTCGTAGGCGAGCCCCTCGGCATCGGCCTGCGCCTGCCGATCGCGCAGCAGCTTGTACAGCTCGTAGGCGCGGCGCCGGTCGAGCTTTTCCCGCCACGGGCTTCGGGCATCTTGAGCGCCTGCTGCGTGAACTGCCACACGGCCTGCTTCAAGCCCGGGCTCCAGTTGGACACCTTGCCCGCCATGCGCCGTGCACGGCTGCCGTCCGCGAAGTGGTGGTAGCCGGCGAACGCGCGCAGGCTCTCCGGCCCCTCGAAGGCGCGGATGTCGCCGACGGCGGATGGTCCGTGAGCGCCTCGCGCAGGTTCTGGTCCTCCGTCATGGACGCGATGCGTTCGCGCGTCGTGGCCTGCGGCAGATGCTCGATGGCGGCGAAAGCGGCGCCGACGACGTCATCCGCGTCGCGCTGAACCGCCTCGTTGTCGCCGAGCGCGTTGCGGATGTCGACCGGGCGGTTGCGCGCGGCGACCACCTGCATCGGCGTCCAGCCGTGCTGCGCGAGAAACGCGTCGCGCACCTGCTTCGCCTCGGCCGTCAGCTGGCTGACGGCCTGCGGCGAGAGAACGCGGACCGGCGTCGTCGGATGCGCGCTCATGAGCGCCCCGACGATCCAGACCGCGACGAGCGCGCCGAAGGCCCATTTGGCCCCGGTTTCGACCGACCCGCCGTGCGGCGGGCCCGTGCGCCATGCCTGCGACATGGTTGCTCCTTTGCTTGCCGGGAAAAAGGAACGGGCACTAGCCGGCGAAGCACGCGCGTCTTAGCACGAAAACGGCGTTTTGTCAACGCCTCGCCGACAAAAATCCCGCCGGGCCCGAGTTCGGGAGCGGCGGGAGACGAACGGGTGCGCTAGGCGGTCGGCGCGGCGGGTGTGGCCGAGGGTTCCGTCTGCGCGGCGGGCGGCTCTTCCTCGACAAGATCGATTTTCGGCGTGTGGTACCACACCTCGATAGCCTCTTCGATTTGCCGTCTGCAGGCGACGAAGAACGGTGGGATGCTTCTCAGTATAAATGCTCCGGAAACGAACCCGTCGATGCGGGCGTCGTTCGGATCGGCACAGGCGATCACCAAACACGATGTGGGTCCGATGATGGGAATCATTCCAAGAGCCTTGCACATGTTGGCCGGGAACAGGCGCATTTTCGAGACGTGCGGAAGCGCGACCCGCGTGAGGTCGCATACGGGCGTCCGGAACGCTTGCGACTTTTCGAAGAGCGCGAGCTTTTCGGCGTCCGTCAGCGGGGCAATGATCCTTTTGACTTTGGGGAACATCACCTTCAGCGATTCTCTGACGACCTCGGAGAGGAGCAAATCGTCCGGCGAAGCCCACCGATCCCGTAAGAACCGGGGGAGATCAACCTCCGGCAGCAAATCCAGTATCTGCCTCATGGACTCGCCGACGCACTCATCGCAGATGTACGCCGCCGGCCCCGCGATGAGCTTCCTGACCTCGTGCTGCGACTTCTGACAGAACGAACACGACAGATCGCTCTTGCGCGCCATGGGCGCCTCCTGTGAAAGAACCGCCGACCTGCTCGGCGGACGCGGATGGAGTATCACGACGCGACGGGAACGTCAATCTTCCACCCATTTTCCGTACTGGCGCGGCAGCAGCTCCGCCGCGCGGTCCGGCTCGGCCAAAATGTCCTTGGCCGCCTTTTCCATGCGCGCGCTCTGCGAGCCCTTCACCAGCACGACGTCGCCCGCGCGCACGTGCGCATCCAGCCAGCGCCCTGCCTCGATGGCATCCTTCACCTCGACGACGTGCTCCGCGTCCATGCCGGCTTCCCGCGCGCCGCGCGCGATGTCGCGCGCCATCTCGCCCGCGACGACCAGCGCGTCGCACGAGGTCGCCGCCTGCATGCCGACCAGGCGATGCTCCTGCTCGCTCAAGGCGCCGAGCTCCGCCATGTGGCCGAGCGCGGCGATGCGGCGGGCGCCGTCGGCGACGGGCCAGCGGGCGAGCGCGTCGAGCGCGGCCGCCATCGCGGCGGGCGCGGCGTTGTACGTGTCGTCAAGGACGAGGCAGCCCTTCACGCCCGCGAGCGGGCGCAGGCGGCCCGGTTCCGTCTTGACGTCGGCGAGCCGCGCGGCGATCTCCCGCAAGGACAAGCCGAAGCGCAAGCCGACCGCGGCGGCGGCCAGGGCGGCGCTGACGGCCGTGCGCCCGACCGCGCCCGGCAGGCGGACGGCGGCGCGGTCCCCGCCGACGGCCAGGTCGAACGTCGCTGCGGAGAACGGCGCGTCCGCCGGCGCATACGCCGCGCGCGGCGGCGCGTCCGCCTCGACGTTCTCCGCCCGCACGTCGGCGTTCGGCGACAGGCCGTAGGTGCGCGTCGGCACGGCGGCCTGCGCGCGATGCGCCATCACCGCGGCGTCGTCGGCGTTCAAGAAGGCTTCGCCGGACGGCTTGGCGCAGCGGATGATCTCGGCCTTTTCCTGCGCCAGCCGCTCCACCGACGGATAGTTCGCCGCGTGCACGGGCGATACCGACGTCCACACGGCCGCGTCCGGCGCGGCGAAGCGGCACAAGGCGGCGATGTCGCCGGGCTTGTCGGCGCCGTACTCGAGCACGAGCAGGCTGGGATACGCCGGGTCCCTGCGCCACAGCAGGCGCTGCGCCTTCCACAGCACGCGCAGCCAACCGCGCACGGAACGCCCCGGCGACGTCGCGCCGATCACGGCGAGCGGCACGCCGAACTCGTTGTTGTAATTCCCTGGCGGCACGCCCACGCGGAAGCGCGCGCCAAGCACGGCGGCTATGGCGTTGCGCGCGGAGGTCTTCCCCACCGAGCCGGTGACGGCCACGACGGCGGGACGGTAGGCGGCGAGGATTTTTTTTGCTTGGGCTTGGATGAGGCGTTGGACGAGGCGTTTCATAGGGATGTCGGAAACGTAGAAGTCGTAGAAAACGTAGAACGTAGAATCGCTCGTCACGGTTGGGGCCAACTCGCTCGTAGAAACGACGCGGAAGAGACGTTTCTACGATTTCTACGAGCGAGGCCGAAGGCGAGCGGTTCTACGCCTTCTACGTTCTACGAGCGAGGCCGAAGGCCGAGCGATTCTACGTCTTCTACGTTCTACAAGCGAGGCCGAAGGCCGAGCGATTCTACGTCTTCTACGCTCTACGAGCCCGGCGCAGCCGGGCGATTCTACGTCTTCTACGTTCTACGAGCGAGGCCGAAAGGCCGAGCGATTCTACGGCTTCACCGCCCGCGTCGGCGGCACGTCCATGTACTTTAGCAGAAACGAAGAGATCTGGCCGAACAGGGGCCCCGCCGTCGATTCCGCCCAGTCGACGTCGCGCGGATGGTCGATGCGCACCACCATGGCGAATTTCGGATCCTCCACCGGCCCGAAGCCGGCGAAGGAACCGATGGTATCCGTCGCCGAATAGCCGGCGTGCGTCTTGCTCGCGACCTGCGCCGTGCCCGTCTTGCCGGCGATGTAGTAGCCCGGCACGGCGGCGCGCTTTCCCAGGCCGTTCTCCACCACGTCCACCAGCATGGCCGAGAGCACCGTGGCCGTCCGCTGGTCGACGACGCGCCGCACGTCCGTCGGATGTTCCCGCTCGACGGTTCCGTCCGGATGCTCGATCTCGTCGACGATGTAGGGCTTGCGCAGGATGCCGCCGTCGGCGATGGCGGCATAGGCGGCGGCCATTTGCAGCGTCGTCACGCTGACGCCCTGGCCGAAGGAAGCGGTGGCGGCGTAGATCTCGTCATTGGGATGGCCGACCAGCGCCGAGATGTCGCCCGGCGATTCCGTATCCAGCTCGACGCCCGTCGTCTGCCCGAAGCCGAACCGTTTGACGTAATCGGTGAACACGGACGCCCCCATCTTGCGCATGGCGGCGATCATGCCGAGGTTGAGCGACTGGTCGAGCGCGGTCGTCATCGTCGTCGTCCCGCGCGCGCCGCCTTCGGCATTGCGGATGGTGTATTTGCCGATCTTGACGAACCCGGCGTCGTCGTACGTCGAGGCCGGCGTGATGGCGCCCGAATCCAGTCCGGCGGCGACCGTGATGGCCTTGAAGACGGAGCCGGGCTCGTAGGCGTCGAAAATCACGGGATTGTTGAACACGGACACGTCGGGAACGGAGCCGTAGGCGTTCGGGTCGAAGTCCGGCGCGCCGCACATGGCCAGGATGCGCCCGGTGGACGGCTCGAGGATGACGACGCTGCCGCCGTCGGCCTGGTGGTCCGCGATCGCCTTGCGCAGCGCCGTACACGCTTCGTACTGGATGGGGCGGTCGATCGTCAGCACGACGTCGGAACCGTTGACGGCCGGCGTGATGGAGCTGTCGCCGATCGCGAGCAGGCGGCCGGAAATATCCTTCTCCGAACGGATGAACCCGGGCGTGCCCGCCAGGACCTTGTCGAAATATCCCTCGATGCCGTAGCGGCCGGACAGCGACCCGTCGGCATTGGAACCGACGAAGCCGACGACGTGCCCGCCGAGCGACGGATCGGGATACAGCCGCGCGTCCTCGTCCGTCTGCAGGATGCCGGGAAGCTTTAGCGCGTTGAGCGCATCCGCCGCGTCCGTGCCGACATGCCGCTGGATGGGCTCGTACGCGTCATGCGGCTTGGACAGGCGCTGCGTCAGATCGTCGATCTTCGCTTGGTCGAATCCAAGCGCGACGCCCACCGCCTTGGCCGTGGCCGCCGGATCCTTGACCGCGCGCGGATCGGCGTAGATGAAGGACAGGGTCTGGTTCATCGCGACGGGCACGAGCGCGCCGTCCGTCCCGTCATGCATCAGGATTTGGCCGCGCGTCGGATAAAGCTGGCGGAACAGCGTGTGCTGCCCCTCGGCCAGGGCGGCATACGTGTCGTGGTCCAGGATCTGCAGCATGCCCAGGCGCAGGATGACGAGCAGCGCGAACAGCCACATGCCGATGTGGAACAGTTCAAGGCGCCAGGGCTGGCCCAAACCATGCGGCGTGCGCGGGCGCTGCCAGGCATGGACGGCGGGAGAAGGAAGAGCGGCGTCGGTCATGGACAGACGAGGGTTGAGGAGCCGAGGCCGAAGCCGAACAGCGGGCCGGAACCGAGCGGATTGCAGCCCATCCGGACTTCGGCGCCGTCGGAAACGCCGTCGCCGTCGGTGTCCGGATTGAGCGGATTCGTTCCGTAAAACGCCTCCAAAATGGCGTTCAGGCCGTCCTGATCCGCGTCGTCCGTCCCGAGAATGGAAAAGGACGGCAGTTCCACGGACGGCGCGGCGGATGCCATCGGGGCGGCGGCCGCGGGCGGCGCGGCGAGAGCCGGCAGGACATCGGCCAGCGTGGAGGCGGAGGCCGGCGCGGCGAACGCGACGGGCGCGCCGTAGCCGGAGAACTCGACCAGCGCGTTGAGCGGCGTCGACGCCTGTCCCGAAACCACGGAGCCGCCGATGACCAGCCGGTACGGACGATGGCCGGCCGTGCCGATCCAGGCGCGGATGGACAGGCGCGACAGCGCGTCGGCCGCGAGACCCGCCTTGAGCCGCTCGGCGTCCGTCGGGTCGCCGCCGTCCTTCAACCGCGCCGCGTCCAAAAGCGCGGTCTCCGTTGACGCGCGGTCAAAGCGGATGTCGATCACGTGGCACGGATGGCCGTCCACCGTCTCCAGGTGTCCGTCGCCGTTCGCATAGGCGATGTCCAGGCGCGGCAGCGCGGCGGCCAGCTGGCGCAACGCGATGGCGGACCAGGGCGCCGCGGTGAACGGCGAGGCGACGGGAAAATCCGCGCCCGGCACGATGGCGCCCCAGCGCGCCAGGTCGGACGCGGACAAGGAGAGCCAGACGCCGTCGGATGCGAACGGCGAATGGGCGACGGCCGGTCCCGGCGGGACATAGGTGAGGTAGGTTTTTGCGCCGACGACGCGCTCTTCGCCGGCCACGTCGCCGTAGGATTGCCCGGCGCCGGCCAAACGCACGAGACGAAAGCGCAGGTCGCGGTCGGCGGGCGAAACGCTGCCCGGCTCCAGCTGGCCGTCGGCGTACAACGAGGACACGA
Source organism: bacterium (assembly GCA_021789915.1). Classification (GTDB taxonomy): domain Bacteria; phylum Patescibacteriota; class Patescibacteriia; order UBA9934; family GWF2-40-263; genus JAJYIV01. The sequence continues at coordinate 6,649 of JAJYIV010000025.1, forward strand.
CGCGCCCCGCGTCCTGGCCCTGCATCCAGCTGGCGGCGATCTTCATGCGCACGGTTTGGGCCTGCGCGAAAGCCGCGACAGCGCGATGCAGCTCCGCCGCGGGACGATAGCGCGTCAGCTCGCGATACGTCGCCAGCGCCAAGACAACGGTGGTCGCGGCGCCGAGCGAAATCCAAAACAGCGGGCGGTACATAGCCCGCCCATTTTATCACGCCCAACACAAACCCGCGCCCAACTCCCTCTTGTCATCCCGAGGCCGCAGGCCGAGGGATCTGTCAGATCCTTCGCTGCGCTCAGGATGACAAGGGAGAGAACGTGGGCGCGGGGTTGGCTTACGCCTTCAATTCGGCGCGCTTGCGCTGCACGCTGTCCAGGATGGCCTTGCGGATGCGGACGTTCTTTGGCGTCGCCTCGACCAGCTCGTCGTCGCCAATCCATTCGAGCGACCGCTCCAGCGACATGTCGCGCGGCGGTTCCAGCGCCACGGAGGCGCCGTCGCCCTTGCTGCGCATGTTGGAGAGCTTTTTTTCCTTGCACGGGTTGACTTCCATGTCTTCCGCGCGTGCGTTCTCGCCGATCACCTGGCCCACGTAGACTTCCGCGCCCGGGGCGACGAACATCGCGCCGCGCTCCTGCAGGTTGGTGACGGCATAGCCCATCACCGTGCCCTGCTCCATGGAAATCATGGCGCCGTGGGCGTTGGCGCTGATGTCGCCCGCCTTCGGCCGGTAGCCGAGAAGCAGCGTGTTCAGGATGCCCAGACCCTTGGTGTCGGTGAGGAACTCGCTGCGGTAGCCGATGAGGCCGCGCGTCGGAATCTCGAACTCGAGGAAGGCCGTGCCGTTCTCCACCTTCATGTCCTTCATGTCGCCGCGGCGCTTGCCCATCTTCTCGATGACCACGCCGGCGTTGCCTTCCGGGCACTCGATGTAGACCTGCTCGTACGGCTCGGTGGCGGCGCCGTTTTCCTCGCCGAAAATCACCTGCGGACGCGACACCTGCAGCTCGAAGCCTTCGCGCCGCATCTTTTCGATCAGCACCGACAGATGCAGCTCGCCGCGCCCCGACACGATGAACGTGCCGTCGCCGGTGCCCGGTTCCACGCGCAGCGCGACGTCGTTCTGCACCTCGCGGTCCAGGCGCTCCTTGATGTTGCGCGAGGTGGTGAACTCGCCTTCCTGGCCGGCGAACGGCGACGTGTTGACGCCGAACGTCATCTTGACCGTCGGCTTTTCGATTTCCATGACCGGCAGCGCGACGGGAGCGAGCGCGTCGGTGACCGTCTCGCCGATCTGGATGTCCTCGATGCCGGCGATCGAGACGACGTCGCCCGCCTCGGCCTGATCGACGTCCTTCTTGCCCATGCCTTCGAACACCTGGACGGCGATGATCCTGGCGGGCGCGATCCTGCCGTCGCGGTTGATGTGCGCGACCGCCTGGCCTTTTTTGACGACGCCGTTCTCCACGCGGCCGACGGCGGTGCGCCCCTTGTAGTTGTCGTACTGCACGTTGACGACCGAGATCTGCAGCGGCTTGGAGACGTCCGCCTCCGGACCCGGCAGGTTCGCCACGACCTGATCCAGCAGCGGCGTGATGTCCGCCATCGACGCGAGGTCGGGCGCAAGACCCGCCTTGCCCTGCACGGCGGCGGCGTAGACGACCGGGAAGTTGGCCTGCTCGTCCGTGGCGCCCAGTTCGATGAAGAGGTCGAACGTCTTGTCGAGCACCCACTGGATGCGCGCGGCCGGCTTGTCGATCTTGTTGATGACGACGATGATCTTGTGCCCGGCGGCGATCGCTTTTTTGAGGACGAATTTCGTCTGCGGCATCGGGCCCTCCTTGGCGTCGACGAGAAGCAGGCAGCCGTCGACGAGATTCATGATGCGCTCCACTTCCCCGCCGAAGTCTGCGTGGCCCGGCGTGTCCACGATGTTGATCTTCGTGCCTTTCCACCGGATGGCGGCGTTCTTGGCGAAGATGGTGATGCCGCGCTCGCGCTCCAGCTCGTTGCTGTCCATGAGCGTCGTGCCCATCGCGTCCGGATCGCGGAAGGTGTTGGACTGCTTCAAGAGCGCGTCGACGAGGGTGGTTTTCCCGTGGTCGACGTGGGCGATGATGGCGATGTTGCGGAGGTCGTCGCGCGCGGGCATAGCGTCTCGGAGAAACAGAATCGGCGCGGAAACGCCGAAGGACGCGCGCATGGTAGATGAAACGCGCTTCCGTGTCAAGAAAACGCCCCCGACAGAAAACGCCCAGAAAGATACGATCAAAAGAAAAAGGCCGGAGGGTCATTCCAGGCCATAGCTGAGCTTCAGGCAGACGTCTTCATCGGGAATCAAGGGCATCTCGAGGGCTTCCTGCGGCGTTAGCCAACGGAAGCCCTTGTGCTCCTCCGGCGCAAGCCGGACGCCCGGCTGTTCCGCAAGGCGGCAACGGAAGATCGTGTAGACGAAGTCGAAATCCGCGTACCGGACAAAGACGCGACGGACCGGCTCGATCTGCGTCGGATCCAGCCGATGCCCAGTCTCTTCGAACGCTTCGCGCCGCAGCGCGTCGAGTTCCCCTTCGCCCTCCGCCACCTTGCCGGCGGGCAGGCACCACGTATTGCCTTGCGGCTTCGCGTCCTGGCGCAGGAGCATCAGGATGCGGCCGCGGCATTCCATCAGGACGGCGACGACGCGCATCGTCGGAGCGAAGCCGACGGGCGGTTCGAGAAAGACCATGAGGATTCCTCCTGAAAAGAACGGAGGTAAGCGTAGCACCGGCGCACGTTTGCGGACAAGTGCCTTACTGGCCCTTTGCAAACGCGTGGCGCAGCCGCGGCGAACGGATGGACGCCGTGTGCAGATTGAACGGACGCAGCAGCGCGAACGGCAGGTTCTCCACGCCCTCGACGTCCCAGCCGCGTTGGCCCGCGCGCCAAACGTGGTGCGCAAGCGCGGAAACAGCCAGCAGCGGATCCCACGGACAGAACAGGTTCTGCACGCGGCAAGCTGCGAACGCCTTGGGCTTCGGCTCGTCCATGGGCATGTCGGCCTGGACGAAGACGATGCGTTTGACGGACGGCGGCAGGCCGTAGCGCCGCGCGGCGTTCAACAGCACGCGCGCGCCCATGGAGTGGCAAAACACCGTCGCCGGCTTCATCTGTTCCATCTTCTGCCACAGGCGTTCGGCCACGTCGGGCATGTCGGCCCGCGCGCGTTCGCGCTGGTAGAGCTGAAGATATGGACGCAAGGAGAAGGCGCGAGAGAGCGGAACGGATTCCGCGATGCCCCAACGGAAGACGTCGGCGCGGCCCTGTCCGACCTCGCGCCGGAACGCGGAGAATCCGCCGTCCACCGGCCGCGTCCGCCGCAGGAACGGGATGCGCAAATCCGTCGCGAAGCCGGGAATGAGAAGCAGGTCTGGCATAAGAGAACCGTTGGCACCTGGCAGCCGGCTGCCGTGAAGGCTTTAGGCGTTAGGTTCTAAGTTTCAGGTTCGGGCGCTCGGCCCTCGGCGGGGGACCCGCCTGCGTCCTTCGGACTACGGCGGGCAGGCAAGCCCTGCCTGCCGGCAGGCAGGCCCCGCGCTACGTTCCTCGTCCAAGCTACTAGCTACAAGCTACTTGCTACTTCTTTCGTCCTGACTCCTAACTCCTGAATCCTAACCCTTGACTCCTGTCCACTGGCTAAAGGCTAACGGTTAATCGTCTCTCATGCAACAAAAACGCCTGTCGTGAAGAAGCCGGCGACGGATGATGGAGAACCGTTCAGCGTCTCAAAAGAAAAATCCGTACGAACGTACGGTTTTTTCTGGAGCCGGTGGTCGGGATTGAACCGACGACCTCTGCTTTACGAAAGCATTGCTCTACCACTGAGCTACACCGGCAAGCGAGGAGCAACGAGCAAGCCTGCTTGCTCGTTCTCCGAGCGCAGCCGGGGCAAGGCCGAAAGCCTTACACCGGCAAGCGAGGAGCAACGAGCAAGTTGCTTGCCCTTAATCCTCGGCCCGCGCCGACATCTCATTGATTTTACCGGATCGGTTTTCACTTCACGGCGTGTGGATTTCGGTGGCGGCATTTTGCCATGGCGGCGTATGGGCGTCAACGGTCGTCGGGCGACTCGCCCCATTTCCGCGGCGGATGGGCGAACGTGATTTCCGCCAGGCGGCTGATTTCCTCCGCCGGAATGCCGAGCTCGCGCTCGTAGACGGGATTCACCGGGCCGAACAGCGCGTCGTCGAACCGGAACCCGAGTTCCGCCGCCGCGGTGCGCACCGCCGTCTCGTCCGGCCCTTCGATCTCGACGAACGGACGCAGGCCAGGCCACGTGTCGATCGTCGCCTCAACGCCGCCGCGCGCCCACGCTTCGCGCCGGTTTTCCTGGGACGACTTCGCTGGAAACCCGCACGCCTCGAAGATCGCGCACGCCGCGTCAAAATCGTCGACGCCGACTTCCGCCTCGAACGTGCCGTCGACGGCGTCGCGCCGGACTTCCTTCACGGTCATCGTGATCCGACCGCTTTCCTGCCGCACGCGGCCCCAGCGACGGCCGGCGGCGGACGGCAGGTCGAACGTCTTGCGGCGCATCAGGAACTCCGACGCCTCCAAGGCGAAGCCGGCGTTCTTCAGCTTCGTTCGCATGGCGTCCTTGTCCACGCTGAGGAATTTCGCTTCTATTTCATGTTTCATATTTCTTCATCACTATTATCACTCCATCACTCCACCCCCTTTCCTCCGCAGCGTGTTCGGGATGAAGACGAACGCCGCTCCGGCGACGATAAGGAGCACGGCGGCGATGAGGATGGGCGCGTCCGGCGCGATGGCGGCCGCCGCCACGCCGGCCAGAACGGGCGGCACGGCCTGCGACAGCGCGTTCACGCTCGCGTTGATGCCCAGGATTTCGCCCTGGATGCCCGCGCCGACGGAGCGGCTCACGAGGCTCGTCGCATTGGCCTGCGCCAGGCCGATCAGCGACGCGAAGACCGGCGTCGCCAGCCACAGCACGGTCTGATTCTCAAAGAGATACACGAGCAGGACGCCGAAGCCGGAAGCCAGCAGGGTCGCCTCCAGCACGCGCCGCTCGCCGAAGCGGCGGGCGAAGAAATTCGGCAGGCCGACCTGGCTGGCGGCGATGCACAAGCCGGCGAAGGCGAAATAGTCTCCCGTGGCGTTCTCCGTGAACCCGAAGCGGGCCACGAGGAACACGCCCATGAACGTGATGAAGAACGACAGGCCGGTATTGAACGTCAGCATGGTCGCGAACAGCGGCCGCAGGCCGCGGAGGCTCCACGCCTTGCGCAAATGGTGCAGCGACTCGTTCCAACGCACCTTCCAGCCGTGCGTTTTCGCGTGGACGGTTTCCGGCAGCCGCGCGTACACCCAGGCGATGTTCGCCGCCGACAGCAGGACGGCCAGCCAGAAAGGCGTGGTGGCGTTGAACCACGGCACCAGCGCCGGATCCGACAGCCACCCGCCGAGCAGCGGACCGAAAATGACGCCCAACCCAACGGCGGCGCCGATCAGGCCGAAATTCCGCGCGCGCAACGGCGGCGGGGTGACGTCCGCCACGACGGCCTGCGACACCGAGACATTGCCGCCCGTGACGCCGTCCAGCAGGCGCGCCGCGAACAGCAGCCAGATCCGGCGCGTGACGATGCCGAACCCGAACATCAGGTAGGAAACCGACGTGCCCGCGATCGAAAGCAGCAGCATCTTGCGGCGGCCGACGACGTCGGACGCCTGGCCGAGGATCGGGGCGAAGAAGAACTGCGCGAACGGGAAGCTCGCGAGCAACAGGCCGAGCAGCAGATACCCTTCGGACGCGGGCGCGGACGGCGGCAGCAGATAGAACGGCGACGACGGATTGGCCAGCAGCTGCGGCAGGACGGGGATGAGCACGCCGAAGCCCATCAAATCGATAAACACCGCGAACAGGACGATGGGCAGCGGATGGCGGGTGAAGCGGCGGGACATATCTCAAGAGACGAAGCGCCAGATGAACGTATGCGCCTGTTCGGAGGAGACCAGGGCGTCGAGCGTGCGCTTGGGCACCGAGATCACGCCCAGGCGCAGCAGGAGCTGGCTATTCGGGTCGCGGGCGCGGGAGAAGACGGCAAGGACGGTGAATTGGTCCTTCCCCTCGAGGACGCCCGTGTGGCCGCCGTCCGCCAGGCCGGACACGGCGTCGACCCAGGAGGGCGGCAGCTCGGAGGCGGGGCGCAGGCCGATGTCGCCGTCCGGCGGGACGAGGCCGCGCGGATCGTTGACGGCGCGCGCCACGCCGGCGAACGCCTCGCCCGCATCCAGGCGCGCCGCGGCCGCCTGTGCAGCCGCGCGCGGCGCCGCTTGCGCCGAGGCGTCCGCAAGGACGCGCGCTTCCACCCGCGCGGCATAGGCGGCGGGCGCGACGACGCGCGAACGGAACGCGGACGCATCCCATCCGTACAAGGAACGGATGCGGGCCTGCAGCGCCTCCAAACCGCCGGCGGCATCCTCCATGCTCCGCATGGAAGCATCGACGGCGGCCGCATCGGGCCGGACGCCCAGGCGCCGGCCTATGGCGTCCACCAGCTGCTGGCGGACGAGCGTGTCCAACACGCTGCCGCCCTCCGGCGGCGCGGAAGCCGCTTTCGCGTAGGCCGCCTGCGCGGCCCTCACATCCAAATCATCGGCCAAAAAAACGATGCGCCAGCCGACGATGGCGGCCGGGTACGGACCGAGACGGGCGGCGACGCGCGCCAACGGGCTGTCCGGAGGCGCCAGATACGCGGCGCAGCCGGCCAGGACGAACCAGCCGGCCAGGACGACGGCCGTTTTGGGCAGCCAGGCGGCCAGGCGTGCAAGACGGCGCCGGGCGGCCGAACGGGACGGACATGACGGCGCCGGTTCAGGAGCTGGCATACGCGGCCAGGGCATCGTATCGCTGACGGTTGAAAAAATAATCCCACCAGCGCACGGGGTTGGACACGCGCGCCGCCGCAGGAACGGCGGCGGGGGCGGAACCGGGGGCTCCTCCGCCGGCCAACTGGTCCAGCCCCTGGAACGCCGGCCCGTCCGCCGATTTGTCTTGCACGACCACCAGGTGTTCGCCGGGCTTTTCCAAGCCGAGCTTGAGGCGGGCTTCGCGCTCCAAATACGATTCCGTCTGCAGGGCCTTCTGCAGCTGGTCGATCTGGGTGTTGTCCGCGCTCAATGCGTCGGCCTGGCGCTGCAATCCGGCGATTTCCTGTTCAATCTGATGCGTGCGCACGGCCTGCCGCCCGAAGGCCAGCGCAATCAGAAGCAAACAGCCCAGCGTCGCCGCAAGGAAGAGGCGGGAGCGGAACAGGCGCTGGATGAACATCGCACGGGCCATGCGTCGGAAGAAGATGAAAACGAACGCGACCATGATACGCCAACTCGGCGCCGCACGGAATGCAGTGGGCGTGAGGATTTCGTCCTGACTCCTAACCCCTGCCTTCACCCTTGTTCCTCTTTACGAGCGCCCGACGCACGGCGTCCCGATCGTCCCAGGCGACGGTTTTACCGCCGGCGACCGCCATGACCGGCTCATTGCCCTTGCCGGTGACGAGCACGAGATCACCCGGCCGCGCCATCGCGACGGCTTGATCGATGGCGTCCTGTCGATCCGGGATACGGAACAGATCAACGCCGTCTTTCCTGCCGGCCGCCGCGGCACCGTCGGCGACCTGGTTGATGATAAGCTGCGGGTCGTCGTCGTACGGATCCTCGTTCGTGACGATCACGACGTCGGCCTGGCGCGCGGCCATCCCGCCCAGCACGGAGCGCCGCGCGACGTCGCGCCCGCCGCCCGCGGAACCGAGCACGTGGATCAGCCGACGGCGGTCCACGACGTCAAGCGCGTCGTAACAGGCCTGCAGCGACGCCGGCTCATAGGCGTAATCGACGACGACCTCGAAGGGCTGGCCCGCGCGGACGAACTCCAGCCGCCCCGGCACGGACGCGAGCGCGTCGACGCCGCTCGCGATCGCGTCCCACGAAAGGCCGGCCGCGTGCGCCGCCGTCGCCGCCGCCAGCGCGTTGTACACGTTGAACAGGCCGATGGGCTTCAGATGCATCGTGCGGCCGTCGATGCGGAACGTCGATCCCTCCGCCGACAAGCCGATGTCCGTCGCGATGACGGGCGCGTACAGCAGCCGATACGCCGGCTCCGGGCCCTTCTTCCCTTCCAGCCCGTAGCCGTAGCGCCTGTCCGCCGGAAAGCTCAAGAAATACGGCGCATGCGGGTCGTCGACGTTCACGACGAACGTCTTTGGGACGGTCTCAGGCCGGGTGGCCGGCGCCAGCTCCCGATCGTCGGACGGCCGCGGTGCTGCGGCCGGAGACGACGGGAGCGCGCCGGACAGGACCCGGCCGTTGAGCCGCGCGGCGGGTTTGCGCTGCGACGCGCCGACATGCGCAAAGAAGGCGCCCTTGGCCGCCTTGTAGTTTTCAAATCCGCCGTGCGCCTCGATGTGCTCCGGCGTCAAATTCGTGAACACGGCGACGTCGTAGTTGATGCCGACGTGCCGCGACTGCGCGACGCCCTGCGAGGACGTCTCGACGATGGCGTGCGTGCAGCCGGCGTCGGCCATGCGGCGCAGCAGGCGCTGCGTCTGGAAGCGGCCGAGCATCGTCATTTTTTTGTCGTTGATCCACTCATCGCCGGCGACCTTGAATCCGGCCGTCGAGGTCCAGCCGACGGTGGCGCCGGCGTGCTCCAGGATGCGGCCGAGGAATTGCACCGTGGTGCTCTTGCCGCTCGTCCCCGTGACGCCGATCACGAACAGCTGTCCCGAAGGATGGCCGTACCACGCGGCCGCGAGCTGCGCGAGCGCTCGGTGATAGGCGCGCAGCACGAACTTCGGCGTGAGTTTTCGCAGCGCGGACGCGAGCATAAAAACTACGGCGATCGTACCGGATTTTGGGGAAAGTAGGAAGAAGAAAGGAAGGGGCAAAAAAGGAGGCCCCCGCACGATCGTTCGTGCGAAGGCCTCCGAGCAAAGGGCAAAGGTTCCAAGGGCAAAGGGCTGCCCAAGGATCCAAAGCCCAAGAGCTAACTTGCGAGGACTGCGGCCGGGCTCTGAACGGGCGAGCGGCTGCCGAG
>JAJYIV010000001.1 GCA_021789915.1 bacterium
GCCGACGTGGACGGCGCGCATATCCGCACGCTCCTGCTGACGCTCTTCTACCGCCACTTCCCCGAGCTCGTGCGCCAGGGCCACATCTACATCGCGCAGCCGCCGCTGTACCGCATCGCCGCCGGCAAGGCGGTGCAGTACGCGTACACGGATGAAGAGAAGGAAAAAATCCTGAAGGGGCTCGCGAAGGACAAGGCGGCGGCACGGGCGAAGACGCACGCGCCGGAACCGAGCGCCGAGGGCCAAGAGCCGAATGCCGCCGAAGAACCCGAAGCCGAGCAGCTCGTCGTGGGCGGCGTGCGCGTCAACATCCAGCGCTACAAGGGCTTGGGTGAAATGAACCCCGAGCAGCTGTGGGAAACGACGATGGATCCGAAGACCCGCGTCATGAAGCAGGTGACGATCGAGGACGCGGAACGGGCCGACGAGATGTTCGACGTGCTGATGGGCGCCGACGTGGCGCCGCGCAAGCGGTTCATCCAGACGCACGCGAAGAGCGTGGCGAATCTCGACGTATAAAGCGGCCACTCCCGAACGTCGGTTCGGGAGTTTTGTTTTGCGCGCAGAACGAACGAAAAAACCGCGCGGCGCTTCCCGAAAGAAGCACGCGCGCGGCAAGGTCGAAAGCGCTCACGCGGCCGGCGGGATGAAGCGCTCGAGCGGGAAGAACCGGGCCAGCTCCTTGAGCGTCAGCTCGCGCGCGAGCACGCGGCGCAGGCCGTCCTCGTACATCGTGCGCATGCCCTGCGCACGGGCGAGCCGGTCGAGCTCGGGGCCGATGCGGTTGCGCAGGATCAGCTCCTGCGCCTCGGGCGCCGCCTCGAAGATCTCGAACAGCGGCAGGCGGCCGTGGGTGCCGCGGAACCGGCAGGCCGGACAGCCTTGCGTCTCGGCCACTTGGCCGACCCACGAGATGCCGTGCGCGGACGCGAACCGCTCGAGCTCTTCGCGGCGATCTTCCGGCGCCAGCGCGATCGTCCGGCACTTCGCGCACGTGCGGCGCGCAAGCCGCTGGCACGTGGCGGCGACCAGCGCCTCCGACACGAGCAGCGGATCGTCGGCAAGGGCGAGGAGGCGGCGCACGGCGGACAGCGCACTCTGCGCGGTCATGCCGGCGATGACGAGATGGCCCGTCTCGGCCGCCCGCAGCGCGAGCTTCGCCGTCTCCGGATCGTCGAGCGCGTCCACGAAGATGAAGTCCGGATCCTGGCGCAGCACCGCGCGCAGGAGTCCGGAGCGGTCGGCGTGCCGGCCCGTCTCATGGTGCTGCACGAAGTTGACCGGCCACTCCGCGCGCTCCTCGACCGTCGCGAGGCTCACGTCGGCCGTGCTAAGCTTCGCGAGCGCCGCGTACGCCGTCGCGCTCTTGCCCTGCCCGCCCGGGCTCGTCACGAGCACGAGGCCGCGCGGCTTTCCGATCGCGCGGACGAAGGCGGCCAGCCCCTCCGCGGGAAGATCCAGCTCCTCGAGCGCAACCGGCGCGGCGCGGCCGACGAAAGGGCGGCACAGCACGACGCCCTCGCCGTGCACGCCGAGGCACGTATCGACGCGCAGCAAGAACTGACGGCCTTTGCTGTCGAAGCGGATGCGCCCGGACTGCGGCTGACGAACCTCCGCGAGGTTCATCCCCGCCATCATCTTGAGCCGCGCGACGACGGCCGCCTGCAGCGGCTTCGGGATCATCGGCCCCGGCTGCAGGATGCTGTCGATGCGGAAGCGCACGCGCACGACCGCCTCCTCCGGCTCGATGTGGATGTCCGTCGCGCGCTCGTCGACGGCGCGGAGGATGAGCTGATCCACCAGCTCGACCAGCGGCCCGTGCAGCAGCGACGCCTCTTGATCGTCGCCGCGTCTCACGGATTCTTCGGCCTCGGCCATGGCCTGCCCGAACGTCTCGTCGAACGTCTGCATGTCTTTCATCTCTTCCTCCGGTCGCCCGCCGTGGGCGATGAAGAAACCTTGGACCCGTTCCCATGCGTTGTCAACGGACGGGCCGTCGCATTGACACGGCGCCGCCGTCCGGCTACATTGGGCCGTCCCGCATGGGCTGGGACGTTCTTTTCTCGGGAAGAAAGGAGACGCCATGGACGCGGAATCCCTGTCCACGGCGCTCTCCGCCGCGGACGATCTTGCACGCGCACTCATGGAGCGCGGCGTCGGCCGGCGCGGTCTTGCGCCGGACGCGACGATCAGGCACATGGTCGATATCGAAGCGGCCCGCGCCTTCGATCGCGACGCCGCCCGGCCGTGGATGGCCGCCTGCGGGTTCCCGCAGGCGACGCCGGACGAACGGCTCGCGCGCGGCCTGCTGTACGCGGGCATCGCCGGACGGCTGCTGCCGCCGGAAGAGCGCACGCCGGACGGCGCCTTCGTGCCGTTCGAGCGGATGCACGCCGGCTACTGGGCCGGCGCCAAGGCCCAGCACCTGCTGCATGACGGCCTGCTGGGCGCTTCGCCCGACGGCCGGACCGCCTTCGCCGCCGCCGTCGACGCCTTGCCGGAGGAGCACGCGCCCATGCGCCGGCACGTCGCGGGCGCCTTGGCCGGCGCGCGCGCCTACCACGCGCTGCGGGCGTGCGGCCTGCCTCTCAACGTGCGTATCGGCACGCTCTCGGAAGACGTGCTGCGCGCGACGGACATCGTGGCGACAAGAAGGGGCCGCGAGGGCGGCTGCGTCGTGCAGGTGAAGGCCAACGGCCGTCACTCGCGCGCGCAGGTGCTGCCGGAACGGCAGCGGCCGTTCTTCCTGAGCCGGCTGTTCGACGCGCGATGGGACGAAGAGCGGCGGACCGACGCGCTGCGCGGAGCGGAACGCGTGTGGGAGGAGGCGTACCGGCGCGGCAGACGCTGGGCGGCGCTGCTCGTGTACGCGGACGTCGCCACGCGGCCGCCCGCCGAGCTGGACGATCCGGAGCTGCGCGATCTGCTGCGCGCCCGCCTTCTCGAAACGCCGATCTTCTCGCCTGACGAACCGACGGGCGAGATCATCCCCTAACCCGGTCCTTGCGGCCGGATTTTTTATCGGCGTTGGCCCCTACCCCCTTCCCCTTGCCAAAAAACGCGCCTTCGTTTATCCTGCAGCCATTGCCCCGCGAGGGGTTTTAAAAATAGACGATTTCTTATGGAAGCCGCCAAAAAGGCCCATCCCTTCGCCTGGCTCGTGCAGTACCTGCGCGAGTCAAAGGAAGAGCTTGAAAAGGTCGCCTGGCCGTCCCGCCGCGACACCGTCCGTTATTCCCTGCTCGTCATCGGCATCTCGGTCGGCCTCGCCGCCGCGATCGCCGGGGCCGACTGGCTCCTCTCCTACGGCTTCAACCAGCTGGTTGCGGCCGCGAAGGGGTAATTCCATCACGCTCGTTTCGGAGGATCTATGCCAAAGCAAACAGCCAACCAGGGACGCCGCTGGTACGCCATCCACACGTATTCCGGCTACGAGGACAACGTGGCGGAGAACCTGCGCCAGCGCATCGAGACGATGGACATGGAGGACAAGATCTTCAACGTGCTCGTCCCGAAGGAAAAGAAGGTCCGCATCAAGAACGGCAAGCGGCGCACGATCGAGGAAAAGATCTTCCCGGGCTACGTGCTGGTGGAGATGATCGTCACGGACGATTCGTGGTATGTGGTGCGCAACACGCCGAACGTCACCGGCTTCATCGGCACGGGCACGACGCCGACGCCGGTGTCGCAGGAGGAGATGGACGCCCTGCTGAAGCGCATGCGCGTGGAGGAGCCGGAAACCCAGATCGACATCGAGAAAGGAACCGTGGTCACCATCCAGGACGGCCCGTTCAAGAACTTCGAAGGCAAGGTGTCCGACGTGGACCGCGAGCGCGGAAAGGTCAAGGTGCTCGTCAACATGTTCGGCCGCGAGACGCCGGTGGAACTCGACTTCCTGCAGGTGAAGAAAACGTAGGGACCTCTGAAAAAATGATGGATTTTCGTTGTCAGCCAAAGGCTGATCAGCCTCTGGCTGAAATGGGCTGCCGAGCCCCGCGAACCCTACTGAAACGTAGGGAGAGCGGGGTCGGCGGGCGCCCATGAGACGAAAAGACGCCATTTTGCAGAGGTCCCCTCTAAGAAACAAGGAGGGGATCCTTATTCACCTAGTCTGGTTACCCGCGTACGCGGGAATCCAGTAACCAAAGCATGCTATGGCGAAGAAACTCGTCACGCAGATCAAGCTGCAGATCCAGGGCGGCGCCGCCACCCCGGCCCCGCCGGTCGGCCCCGCGCTCGGCCAGCACGGATTGAACATCGCCGGGTTCGTGAAGCAGTTCAACGACGCGACAGCCAACCGCCGCGGCGAGGTCGTGCCGGTCGTCATCAACGTCTACGACGACCGCACGTTCGACTTCATCATGAAGATCGCGCCGGCCTCGGAGCTCATCAAAAAGGCGATCGGCCTCGAGAAGGGCTCCGGCAAGCCGCTCACGGACAAAGTCGGCACGCTGTCCAAGGCGCAGCTGCGCGAGATCGCGCAGAAGAAGCTCCCCGACCTCAACACGACCGACGTCGAAAAGGCGATGAAGATCATTGCCGGCACGGCGCGCCAGATGGGCGTCGCCGTGGAAGTCTGAACGACCGCGCTATGTCCAAGGGAGGATCCGTCATCCTGCGCATCTATTTCGCCCTCGTCTCATTCGTGACGCTCATGATCCTCGTCGTCTCGGCGGGCGATCTGATCAATCTCGGATTGAAGACGTGGGTATTCCCCGCCGCCGACCAGCCCGCCTATGTCGCGCCGTGCCCGACGCCCGTTGCGATGCCGGACGGGAAGCCAGCCGTCGCCGACCAGGCCGTCTGCGAACAGCAGCGCGCCGAACAACAGCGCCAGGCCCTCGTGCAGAAAGAGCAGAACGCCGTGCGCGACCTGTCCTTCCTGCTCGTCGCCGCACCCCTGTTCGCCCTGCACTTCCGCATCGTTCTGCGCGACTGGAAGGAATTGAGGAATGAGAACGCTTAATCCGTTTCGTGGGAGCCCCGCCCGCAAGCAGGCGGGGCGCCATCACCACATCCATCCTATGTCCGATTCCAAGCGTTTCGCTGCCGTGAAGCAGCTCGTCGACAGGAAGAAAGCCTACCCGATCGACGAAGCCGTCGCCCTGCTGAAGAAAACCGCGTCCGCCAAGTTCGACGAGGCCGTCGAGCTCCACGTCCGCCTCGGCATCGACCCGACCAAGGGCGACCAGCAGGTGCGCGGCGTGATCGCCCTGCCGCACGGCGTGGGCGGCAAGGCCAAGCGTGTCGCCGCGTTCGTGGAAGCCGCCAAAGAACAGGAGGCCAAGGAAGCCGGCGCCGATCTCGTCGGCGGCGAGGAGCTGATCGGCCAGATCGCCTCCAGCCAGGCCCTGGATTTCGACGTCGCCGTCGCCACGCCGGCGATGATGCCGAAGCTTGCGAAGCTGGCGAAGCTTTTGGGGCCCAAAGGCCTCATGCCGAACCCGAAGACGGACACGGTGGGACCGAATGTCGGCAGGATGGTCGCCGAGCAGAAGGCGGGCAAACAGAGCTTCAAGAACGACGCGACGGGCAACATCCACCAGGTGTTCGGCCGCGCGTCCTTCTCCAAAGCCGACCTGAAAGACAACCTGAACGCGCTTCTGGACGCCATCCGCAAGCTCAAGCCGTCCTCGTCGAAAGGCATCTACCTGCTGAACGCGACGGTGACGACGACGATGGGCCCGGGCATCAAGCTCGAAGTCGCGCAGCAATAAGCGAAGAGACCTCCGCAAAACGGCGCCTTTTCGTCTCGCGGGGCCCCGCCGCCTCCTCAACGTACGTTTTCAGTACGTTTCGGAGGTCGGCTTCCCCGCTCAACGAAAATCCATCCGTTTTTCAGAGGTCTCTCAAGACAAAACACGACCCCACAACGGCCGTGTTTTTGCACGCAAGAAAAACCCGCGCCTTGTTCAGGAGCGGGAAAGCGTCTGAATCGCGAGGCGCAAGAGGAGGTCGGCGACGTCGGGCGGCAGATGCTCCTCCATCTCCGCCCGCGTCATACCCTCAAGCTCGTGGCTGAGGTAGTGGATCCACGGGTCGTCGCCGCCATCCTCGTCGTAAAGGTCGTGACCGACGCACCAGTAATCGGGCGTCACGTCCATGGGCGGCTGGAAGCGACGGATCTTGTAGTCGTGGACGGCCACCTTGATGTCCGCGCGCGGAATGCCGTGCTCCATGATCTTGCCGACCAGGTGGTTGATCGTGAGGCCGCGGTCGAAGATGTCGTCGACGAGCAGCACCTTGTCGCCTGCCCGCAGGTGCGCCGGATCGTAGGTCCAGCCCTCGACGCGCACCTCGTCGCGCTGCCCGAGTCCCGTGTAGGAGCGAGCCGCCACGGCGGCGAACAGGATGCGCCGCAGCTCCGGACGCTGCGCCCGCACCCACTTGAAGAACTCGCTTACCGGATTGCCGACGGAAGACCCGCCGCGCAGCGCGATGTAGATCACGTCCGGGTAGAAGCCGTCCTGGAAGATCCGGGCGGCCATGCGCCAGGCATTGTCTCGCAGGACATTGGCCGGGACAAATATTTTCCGGTGGGTTTCCACGATTCCTCCGTCGTCACGACAGGTGACGTGCGGGCAGCCTAGACGAACGGCGGCGATTTGTCCACGCGCGGCTTGCGTCGGAAGCCGTTAGCCGTTAGCCTTTAGCCGTTAGCCTTTAGCCAGATAAAAAGCGGGCTCGGCTAACAGCCAATAGCTAAGGGCTAACAGCCCCCTATGCCCGTCCTCACCCGCCCCGACATTCTCGACCGCATCGCGCGCGGCGACGTGCGCTTCACGCCCGCGCTCGACGCCTTCCAGCTGCAGCCGCACGCCGTGGACCTGCGCCTCGGCTACAAGTTCCTCATCCCGAAAAACTGGACGCTCGACGAGAAAGGCCGGCGCGCGATCTCCGTCTCGATCGAGCGGCCGGACGCGGCGGACGGCCAGTTCGAGGAAGTCGTCCTGAAGCCGGGACAGTATTTCGAGCTGCTGCCGAACGAATTCGTGATCGGCACGTCGCTGGAAGAGATCGAGCTCTCGGCGCCGGACCTGATGGCCCTGCTCTTCCCGCGCACGTCGACGAACCGACGCGGCATCGACCTCTCGCTCTCCGGCATCATCGACGCCGGGTACAAGGGCCGCCTCATCTTCCCGATGAAGAACGAGGCGGGCGACCAGGTGCTGCGCGTGTGGCCCGGCGAGCGCGTGTGCCAGGTGATCTTCGAGACGCTCTCGACGACGATCTCCGCCGAGGAAGCCGATCGTCACGGGCTGGCGTCGGCCAAGTACAGCGCCAACGGCGCGCAAACGTACCGGCTGGACAAGGAGGAGGAGCGCGAGGCGCTCACGGGCGGCGGGCTGGAGGAGCTCAAAAAGAAATTCGATACGCAAAACCGTGCGTCTTGAGCGGTTTTCGCTCACAGCTGCTTCAGCACGTTTTGCAGCTGGCGCAGACCGTCCGCTTCCGTTTCGTACTCGATGTGATAGACGACGCTCGGGATGCCGCGCGTGTAGCGCGTGACGCGGCTGTCTTTCTTGGACACGAGAATGATGGGCTTGCCGGCGGCGTGCGCCACGTCCAGCCCCCCGCCCGTGCCAAGCGACGGATACGTCACGTCGGCGACGACGGCGTCGGCGGCGCGCACCTGCGCCACGTCCATGTCGTAAACCTCGCGCGGCGAAAAATGCGCGTGCCTCTCCGGATCGCTGTGCAGATGCGGCACGTACGCACGGACGCCGAGCTCTTCCGCTGCCGCGCCGATGCGCTCGTACCATGCCTTGTGGCCGTCGCGAACGTCGTCCGGCAAGTTCGTCAGCCCGCCGGAGACGTAGATCGAACGGATCGACGGGCGCATGGCGGCGGTCAACACTTCTTTGGAAAATCGGCCGTGTGCGTCTTCAAGAAGATAGACATCGCGGATGCCCGCGTCGATCATCGCCTGCCAGCACGGCTCGCAGCACCACCAGTGGCCGTTCATGTACACGTCCGCGCCTGCCGGATCGATGCCGCACTTCCGGGCGCGCTTGATGAGCATCGGCTCGGCGTGACCGGAGGGCTCGTGGAAATCGCCGCACAGGTCGTAGCCCGTGCCTGTCGGACAGGAACGGACGAAGCGCGGGCACACATGGCCGCCGTCGCGTCCGCGGGACCACCCGTTGCCCGCGTCCGTCACGACCGCCCCGTCCTTGACCAGCACGGCGCCGACCGGAAACACGCGGTCGCCGGCAAGCGTGCGGCGCGCTTCCTCGGCCGCTTGCATGAACGGATGGTCCGCCGGAACGTATTTGAACGCGCGGCCGGGCGGCAGATAGGGATAGTTCGGAGCGGGCATATTTCCTGTGTCATCCTAAAGGAATGAAATGACCGAAGGATCTGTTGACGGATCCTTCGCTCCGCTCAGGATGACACAACCTTATAATGTTTCAGCGTCGCGGGGCCGAGCGGCTCCTGCGAAACGAGCGCGAGCCGGCCGAGGTCGAAGCCGGGCGCCAGCGGCACGCCCGCGCCAAAGTGGACCGGCTCGACTGTCAGGAACGCCTCGTCGACCAAACCGTCGTTCAAGAACCGCGCGTACACCTCCGCGCCGCCGCAGACGGCGACGGAGGCGACGCCTTCCTTTTCCAGCCGCGCTAGCAGCGCGCGCGTCTCCTCCGAGGTGAACTCCACCGTGCCGTCGTTTCCTCCCCCGACCCCTCCGCTACGCGGAGGGGTGACCTCGGCTCGAACAGCGCCACCCCTCTCCATGCAATGGAGAGGGTCTGGGTGAGGCCGGTGCGTCAGCACGATCAGGCGGCGGCCCGGCAGCGGCTTGCCGATCGTCTCGAACGTCCTGCGTCCCATGATCATCGTGCCGATCTCCTTGGTTTTGGACACGAAAAACGCGTGGTCTTCCCTGCTGGTCCAATCGAAAGAGTTTTCCGACGCCGCGCGCGCGATGAAGCCGTCCTCCGTGACGGCGGCGATCAGGATGACGCGCATATCAATAGACGTTCACCGTGATTTCCATGCCCTTGATCGCCTCCAGCGGCTGGTACTGCGCCTTCAAGCCGTCGAAGACCTCCTGCACCCATGCCGCGTCGCCGGCGCGGGCGCGGTCATACGAGTGCGGCGGCAGGGCAAGCTTGATGGGCGGATGATCCGGCGCGCGCCCGACGAGCGCGCGCGCCGCGTCGAAATGATTGTCGTAGACGTGCGCGTTGCTGATCGAGTGCGTGTAGATGCCGGGACGCACGCCGAGGCGTTGCGCCAGGATCGCCTGCAGCAGCGCAAAGCCGGCGGCATCGTGCGGGCAGCCGAGCATCATGTCGTTGGAACGGACGATATTGTGCAGATGCAGCCGCCCGCCGGCGATGTTCACCGTGAACGTGTACGGGCACGGCAGGTTTTTCTTCGCGTCGACACCGAGGCCGTCGCTGGCCGGATCCCACGTGACGACGACGCCGTGGCGCGACGCGGGATTTTCCGTCAGATGCGCGATGAGCGCCTCGATCTGATGGCGGCCGAAATGCGCGGACCAGCGGTAGCCGTACGCCGCCTTCACCGTTCCGTCCGGCTCGAGGAAATCGTCCCATATTTTCGTGAACGGCCGCAGCCAGGACGGATCGTTGCCGCCCTGCAGGAACCACGCCTGCTCGGCAATGAAGATCTTGAGCGGGATCCGGCGCAGCGCGAGCAGCGGAAAGGACTCCTCCGCGTCCACGCGCAGGGTGATGCCGGGCAGCATGCGCGGCGTGCGGCCGGACCACGGGTTCGGCTGGTCCAAGCCGTGGTCCAGGATGTCCGCGACGGCCTGCCGGTACTGGGCGTCGAATGGCTGCATACGCGCTCGAGCGTAGCAAAAGGCGGCGGCGCTTCCCAGTGGATAACCTCCGCGGCCGATTGCGCTAGAATGTCCGGCGTATGGAGTGGCTCACGATACGGCTGAAGCGACTGGACCCGCAGGTACCCATGCCCGCGTACAAGACGCCGGGAGCCGCCGCTTTCGACCTCGCCGTCGTCGAAGGAGGCGTCCTGGCGCCCGGGGAGCGGCGGCTGTTCCGGACGGGGCTGGCGATGGAAATCCCCGCCGACCACGCCCTGTTCATCTTCGCGCGCTCGAGCAATGCCAAAAAAGGCGTCGCCTTGGCCAACGGCGTCGGCGTTCTTGACCACGATTTTTGCGGACCGGAGGACGAGCTGCGCCTCGCCCTGCACAATATCGGGGGTGCGCCCTATGAGATCCAGCCGTACGAGCGCCTGGCCCAGGGGATGATTTTGCCGGTGCCGCACGTCGTGTTCCTCGAGAGCGAACTCACGGACGCCAATCGCGGTTCGTTTGGGTCGACGGGATAAATCTGGTACTCTTCGCACAGGTCTTTTTGAAGCGGAGGAAACCGTTATGGGCAACGGAACGTTCATCATGTTCGACGGCATCGGCGGCAGCGGGAAAACAACCGTCGTCCGTGCCGTGGCGTCGGCGCTGGCGGCACGAGGCGCACGGCTGTTTTGGCAGGCGGCGTGGGAACAGGCGCACGGTGCCACGCCGACCCTTGCAGACGCCGGGGACGCGGACGTTCTGCTCACGGCGGAACCGACGAAGGCCTGGATCGGCGCCGCCATTCGCGGCGAGCTGTCGCGCGCGGACGATCCCTACGGCGGCACGGCGGCGGCGCACGCGTTCGCCTTGGATCGCGAGATCCTGTACCGCCGGCTCGTCATCCCGGCGCTCGCGGCGGGGAAAACCGTGCTGCAGGATCGGGGCGTATGCACGTCGCTCGCCTACCAGCCGCTCATGGAGGGCGGCCTTCCCGCCGAAGAGATCGCGTCCCTCCCCGGCAACCG
Organism: bacterium; assembly: GCA_021789915.1. Taxonomy (GTDB): domain Bacteria; phylum Patescibacteriota; class Patescibacteriia; order UBA9934; family GWF2-40-263; genus JAJYIV01. The sequence goes on from JAJYIV010000001.1 coordinate 10,810, forward strand.
CCTGGCCCTCGCGCATGCGCCGCACGTCCTCGTGCTGGTGCGCGTCTCGCCGGAGACGGCGGCGCGGCGGCTTGCCGCGCGGACGGAACCAGCCAAGGGCGTCTACGGCGATCCGGTGTTCCTGGCGCGCGTGGCGCGGGAATCGTACGACGATCCCGCGTTCCGCGACCGCTTCGCCCGGCTCGGGACAAAGGTTCTGACGCTCGAGGCGGAGGATGGGCCGGAGGAGGTCGCCGCTTCCGCGATCCGCCTGCTCCGGGAATTCCTGCCAAGCCTCCGCTCCTAGGACCGCCCGCGCGGTCTTCTTTTTTTCCAGCCCTTTTTGTAAAATGGCATCAACATCCATCCTATGCCACGCCCCATCTCCATCCGCCTCAGCGAATTGATCGACCGCGCCTGGGAACAGTACCGCGGCGCGTTCGGAACCTATCTCCGCGTCACGGCGTGGCTGCTCGTCCCCGGCCTCCTGTTCATCATCTCCCTGCTCCTGTATCCGACGGCGGACACGCTGTTTTCGGGCCAAGGATTGACGGGGTTGCAGCTCTCCGGCGCCATTCTTTATTTCACGACCTACGCGCTCATCCTGCCGCTGACGGCCCTGTGGGCGTACGTGACCATGGTCCAATGGTCGCTCGCGCGCCTGCGCGGCGGCCGGAAGGATCTCCGCGCGTCGATGCGCGAAGGCGTTCGCCGGCTACTGCCCGTTCTGGGCGCCACGGCGCTCCTCGTCCTGTCCATCGCGGCCGCTTATGTCGGTCCGCTCGTTCCCGGATTCCTCCTCTCGCTGACGATCGGCCATTATGACGCCGCCTGGATGATGGTGTTGCGTTCGCTGGTCCTCCTCATCGGCGTGCCGGCCGCGTTCGCCCTGGCGGTCTACGCCTTCGGCGTCCTGCAATTCGCGCCGGTCGCCGTGGCCGCCGGCGATGCGAAAGCGGCGGCGTCCCTCAAGGAGAGCTTCCGCCTGGTTCGCGGACGGTTCTGGGGCGTGCTGTTCCGCTCGCTGATCGCCAAAGGCCTCTTCCTTCTGCTCGGCGGCGTCGCCTTGTGGATCGCGGGAAGCCTGTTGAGCGCCGTCACGAGCCTGGCGCTGCCGTCGTCGCCCTTCGCGGCCCTGCGCCTGGTGACCATCATCTTCAGCCTGCTGTCCTGGATCATCGTCCCGATGTTCGTCACGCCGGCCGTCACGCTGGTCGACGTAAACCTCTACCGAAGCCTCAAGGAGAACGTATGATCCCGTCCGTCGCCGATCTCCTGCGCGCCGCCTGGCGGCTGTATCGGTCCACGCTGGCCCTGCTGTCCGGCTACCTGGCCTGGCTTCTCCTGCCGATCATCGCGCTCGTCCTACTCTCCTTCGCCCCGGCGGGAGTCGCCGCCGACGCGGCGAGCCTTCTCATCCAATTGGGCGGCGCCGTGCTGTCGATTTGGATTTCGCTCATCGTCATCCGCATCCTTTCCGCCTCGGCAACCGGCCGGCACGAGGCGCTGCCGGCCGTCATCCGGTCGTCGCGCGAGCGCTTCGGGCCGTTTTTGACGGTCAGCGTGCTGCAAGGAATTGTCGTCCTGGGCGGCTTCATCCTGCTCATCGTCCCCGGTTTGATCTTCCTCGTGTGGTACGCATTCGCTTCGCTGGAGGCGGCGCTCTCCGGTCGACACGGGCTTGCGGCCCTCGCGGCAAGCCGGAACCTCGCGCGCGACCGGTTTTGGCCGGTGATGTGGCGCCTGGCGGCCGGCCCCGTCGTGCTCACCGCGTGGTACGCCATCCTTATGGGGATCATCTTCATTCCGCTCCTCGTCGCCACGGGCACCACGATCGCGGCGGTGACCGGCGACCACCCGCCCATTTGGTTCCTCGCCTTCGACGCGCTCGGTCAGACGTTCTTCCTCACGCCGCTCTTGCTCGCCTATTCGGTCCTGCTCTACCATTCGCTGGCTGGTGAACGTGAGACGTAGAAAACGTAGAAAGCGCAGAATCGCTCGTCATAGTCGGAGCCAAACTCGCTCGTAGAAACGACGCGGATGAGACGCTTCTACGATTTCTACGTTCTACGAGCGAGCCGAAGGCGAGCGATTCTACGTTCTACGAGCCTGGCGCAGCCGGGCGATTCTACGTCTTCAACGCTTCGCGTCCTCTATGTCCCTCGAACCCGTCATCGGGCTGGAAATCCATCTCCAGCTCAAAACGAAGTCCAAGATGTTCTGCGGCTGCGCCGCGCACGAGCAGGGTGCGGCGCCCAACGCGAACGTGTGTTCGATTTGCCTGGGCCATCCCGGGACGCTGCCGGTTCCGAACGCCGAAGCCGTGCGCTTCGGCGTCATGCTCGGATTGGCGCTGAACGCCGAGATTGCCAAACGGTCGAAGTTCGACCGCAAGAATTATTTCTATCCGGACCTCCCGAAGGCGTACCAGATTTCGCAATACGACCTGCCGATCGCGCAGCATGGATTCCTGGAGTTCGACACGCCCGCCGGCGTGCGGCGCATCTCCATCGTCCGCGCGCATTTGGAAGAGGACGCGGCGAAGAACACGCACAGCGGCGACGGCAGCACGCTGGTGGATTTCAATCGCGCCGGCACGCCGCTCGTGGAAACCGTCACGGGGCCGGATTTCCGCTCGCCGCAGGAAGCCAAGCTCTTTCTGCAAGAGCTGCGGCTCATCGCGCGCTACCTCGGCGTGTCCGACGCCGACATGGAAAAAGGCCATCTGCGCTGCGACGCCAATATCTCGCTGCGCCAGCGCGACGAGGCCGGGAACGTCGTCGGCAAGGAGTTCAACCCGAAGACGGAAATCAAGAACCTCAATTCGTTCCGCCACGTGGAGCGCGCGCTGGCATACGAAATCCAGCGGCAGACCAAGCTGTGGCAGGCCGGTTCGCCGCCCGCCGTCACGACGACGCGCGGCTGGAACGACGCCAAGCAAGTGACCGTCGAACAGCGCGTGAAGGAGAGCGAGGCGGACTACCGATACTTCCCCGAGCCGGACATCCCGATGCTCGAGCTTGCCGCGCTCGCGGACGACGCGCGGCATCATCTGCCGGAACTCCCCGCCGCCCGCCGCGCACGCTTCGTCGAGGAGTATCGCCTGAAGCCAGAGGACGCGCGCCAGCTGTGCGACGATCCGGCGCTGAGCGATTTCACGGAACGCGTCTTCTCCGAGCTGCAAGGCTGGCTGAATGCGCTGCCGGAACTCGACGGCGCCCAGGACGAACAATGGGAGACCGAGCGCAAAAAGCTCGGCCGGCTCGTGTCGACGTGGACGCTCACCAAACTGCTCGGCGTGCTCGCCGAGCGTGCGGCGGACATCCGCGTCGCCAAGCTCACGCCGGAGCACTTCGCGGAGCTCATCACCCTAATCGCCACGAAGAAGCTCAACGCCACGTCGGCGCTCACGGTGCTGAACGCCATGCTCGACGACGGCGCCGATCCGTCGCACGTCATGGAAGACAAGCAGCTCGGGATGATGGAGGACGTGGACGCGCTCGCGGACGCGATCGACCGCGTGATCGCGCAGAATCCGGCGGAAGCCGCGCGCTACCGCGCCGGCGAGAAGCAGCTGCTCGCCTTCTTCGTCGGCCAGGTGATGCGGGCGACGGAAGGCACGGCGGACGCGAAGGAAACGCGCAATCTGCTCGCCGTGAAGCTGGACGACATCGGCGCGGAATAAGAAAAACGCCCCACCCGGGGCGTTTTTTTGCAAACCCAACCACCCCGACGTATCCGTCAAGGTGGTGGCTGGTCCCGGGGTTGTGGACCCGACGGGGTTCGAACCCGTAACTTCCGTTGTCAACACAGATGAAGTTGCCATTTACTTCCACGAGCCCAAGGTCCTGACCCGGGATAAAAACGGAAAAGTCCTCCACCGCATATCTGCCGGTGGAGGACCGTTCCGTGACAACGGAAGCAAGTTCCCGTGAGGAACCTCACCTGTGTATCTACAGTCAATCAGAAAAAATCCTGCTTGTCAATGACTGGTCTGTGGATGAAGAAAAATGTCGACGAGCGTTTCGGCTTCGCTCGGCGCTTTCACCCAGTGAATGCGTGCGTCGCGCTTGAACCACGTCAGCTGGCGCTTGGCGTATGCGCGCGTGTCGCGCTTGATGTCTTCGATCGCCGCGGCGAGATTCGCTTTGCCGTTCAGGAAAAAAGCGATCTGACGATAGCCGATGCCCGTCATGGCGACGGGCAATGCGCCGAGCGTCGGAACCCCCTCAGACTCCCCCTTGGCAGGGGGAGATGACGCAGGCATTAATCCCCGCACTTCGTTCACCAGGCCCTTGGCGATCATCTCGTCCACGCGGTCGTCGATGCGGCGGTTCAGTTCGTCGCGCTCGACGTCGAGACCGATCTTGAGCACGTCGTATTTCAGCTCGCCCTTCACCTGCATCGCGGAGAACGGCTTGCCCGTGACGCGGCAGACTTCCAGCGCGCGCACGAGGCGGCGCTTGTTGTGGCGGTCGATCTGCTCGGCGCCAAGCGGATCCAAGCGCTTGTATTCGGCGAAGAGATCGTCGAGCGAGCGCGGCTCCAGCTCGGCACGGATCGCCGGATCGGGCGGGACTTCCGGAATGGACAGGTTGTCGACCAACGCATCGACCCACAAGCCGGTGCCGCCGACGACGATGGGAAGGTGGCCGCGCTTCACGATTTCCGCGATGCGCGCCTCGGCATACGCCTTGAATTGCGAGACGTTGAAATCCTCGTCCGGGTCGGCCACGTCGATGCCCCAGTGCGGCACGCCGTCGACCATATACGGCTTTGGGCGGAAGAGGTCGTGAATGGAGAGACGGCCTGCTCTTGCCTTGCCTTTGTCATCCTGAGCTCCGCCCGCACGCAGACGGGGCGAAGGATCTGACGGATTCTTCGCTTCGCTCAGAATGACAATGGGGACGGCCCTGTCGCGGATCGGCTTCGCCGTGCCGATGTCCATGCCGCGATAGATCTGGCGCGAATCCGCGGAGATGATTTCAGCTCCGTTTCCGCCAAAGGCGGATCCGCCTCCGGCGGAGAACCGTTTTGCCAACGCAATGCCGAGCGCGGTTTTCCCGCTCGCCGTCGGCCCGACGATCACGATGAGTTTAGGCTTGACGCCCATACAAAATCCACATTTCGGCCTTGTCGATTTTCACGTCGACGATTTGACCGACGAGGTCCTTCCCGCCCGGGAAGCTGACGAGTTTCATCTCGCGCGAATTGCCAAAACAGGTTCCCGGTTTCTTCTTCAATTGTTCGACGATGTTCCCAGGCATGGCAAGCATTTCTTCCGTCACGCGCGGCGGCTCGTGGCGCTCCACGAGCACGGAAACCGTCTGGCCCACGTACGCCTGGTTCTTGGCGAGAACGACGTCCTCCTGGATTTTTTGCAGATCGTCCCACCGGCGCTTTTTTTCCGCGCGCGGCACGTCGTCCTTGAACGCCCGCCACGCGGCCGTCCCGCTGCGCGGCGAGTAGCGCGCGGTGTACGAGATGTCGAACCCGACCTCCTTGTACAAGGCAGCCGTCTGCTCGTAATCCTCCACCGTCTCGCCGCAGAAGCCGACGATGATGTCCGTGCCGATCGCCATCGTCGGGTGGCGTTTTTTCACGCGCGCGATCACGTCGAGATATTGCGCGGCCGTGTGGCGGCGGTTCATGCGGCGCAAGACGGCGTCGGAGCCCGACTGTACGGGCAGATGAAGATAATGGACGTGTGCCGGCAATCCCATCGCCTCGATCACCGCGTCCGTCATGTGCAGCGGATGCGGCGCGGTGAAGTGCAGGCGCTTGAGGCCGGCGATCTGGTCGATCTCCCACAAGAGCGCGGCGAAGTGATCTCCTCTTTTGTCATCCTGAGGGAGCGCAGCGACCGAAGGACCTGTCGACGGATCCTTCGCGGAGCCTGCCCTGAGCGAAGTCGAAGGGCTCAGGATGACAAACGATTTTTGGAAAAAAGGATTCGCGGCGGAAAAGGAATCAGGATCCGGCGCGCGATAACTGTTGACGGTCTGGCCGAGCAGCGTGACCTCGACGCATCCGCGTTCCACGAGGCCGCGAACCTCCTCGAGGATGTCGCGCAACGGACGGTTCTTCTCCAGACCGCGGGCGAAGGGCACGACGCAGTACGTGCAGAACTTGTTGCAGCCGGTCTGTATCGTCACGAAAGCCTGGCGGACGTTCGGGCGCATCGGACGAATCTTCAAATAGTCTTCCTCCGCGTCCGTGCCGTTGACCAAGTCCGGACGCAGCTCGCCGATCCATCGCGGCAGCTGCGGCAAGTCCTTGATCGGAAAGTACAAATCGACGGCCGCCAATTTCTTGCGCATGGCGCCGTTTCGGTCGCGGCCGGGAAGGCAGCCGGTCACCCCGACGATCAACCGCGGGTTCTTTTGCTTGAGCGCCTTCCACGCGCGGGCATGGCCGAACACGCGATCCTCCGCCGACTGGCGCACCGAACACGTGTTGACGAGAATCACGTCCGCTTCGTCGTCGCGATCCGTCGGCGCGAAGCCAAGCCCGTTCAACAGGCCCGCGACGCGCTCCGAATCGTTTTTGTTCATCTGGCAGCCGTAGGTGATGAGCCGGTAGCGCGGCCGCGCGGCGTCGTGATCCATAGCGCGCAGACGATACCAAAAGCGTCGCAAAGAAAAAAGCCCCGACCGATGCGATCGGTCAGGACGAGAGCAGAATGACGAAGACAGCTTCGAGGAAAGGCCAGACCGTCTCGCGGTTCGGTTCACCGGACAGACAAAGGGCGATGTCGGCCTCCAGACTCGTCAACGGATCGCGCCGCAGCCAGCGCCTGGCCGTGGATCGCACCAAGGCCCTTGCGGCTTCAATAGAACCGCCTGGCGGCGCCAGCGCCAGGATGGAGGCGCGCGCCGCGCCGACATTGAACGTCGACCAGTCCTTCGGCAACGCGGACAGATTCTGGCGCAGGACCATCCTGTGTCCCCTGGCGAGGACGCGCCCCTCGCCCGCCGCGCGGCGGAGGGACGCATCATCCCGATGCCCGGCAAACGCCTCGTCCTCTTCCGGCGTAAAGAGAAGCGCATCGAGGAAATCGTCCAGTCCGGCCATGCGCTCGTCAGGCCCTCCGGCCGGACGCTCTTCTTCCGTCTCTCGAGCAAGATGCAATCCCATGAACGTCCCTCCGCGGCCGCCGCGATTCGGCGGCCGACGGGGCAAGGTAGCGGATCCTTCGGAAACCGTCAAATCCTGCACCTGCATCCTGCGCCGGCATTCGCCTCTTGCGCGGAAAAGTGCTATGATGCAATCAAACTATTTCCATTCTTCTATGCCCAATCTTGAACGCCTGCCCTCACGCAAAGGGCCGGAGGTCCCGCCTATTCCCGGCGAACGGGCGCAAACGCCGGAGCAGCGCGCCGCCGCGCTGGAACGTCTGAAAAACATCAAAAAGGAAGCCAAAGAAACCCTGGCGAGGGCGTCGGAAGAAGCGCGCCGCCTGTCCAAACGTCTGAGGCTGGGCGAACAGAAAGCCTTGGCGGAAGAAGAGCAGGCAAACGCGGAAGGAATGCCGGTGGAATCCCCGTCCGTCGCAAAGAAGGGGTTGTTCGGGCGCTTGGCAAAACTGTTCCGCCGCTCGCCGGAAAAGGCCGAGTTCAAGCGGATGATGAAAGAAGGGAAAAAAATGGCGCGGGTGGAAAAGGAGGAAGCGGCTGCCTGGGCCGTGCATGAGAAGGAAGAGGCCCTTGCGCAGATGACCGTCGCGGAGCACGAGGCGGCATTCGGCAAGGCGGGCGCCAAAGCCGCAGAACGGGCGCGCAAAGCCGAGGCCGCCGAGGCCGCGGCGGCGGGGAAACGGGCACGGACGGAAATGGCGGAAGAGTTCGCAGCCATGAAAGAAAGGGAGGGAAAGATGTCTGCAGAGGCGAAACGGGCCGAAGGGTACATGAGGGAGGGGAATGAGCGTTTCATGGAGCTGATCGCCGAGGGGAAAGAACCGGAGGAAGCCGTACGCCTGATGGGACCGACCATGGCGGAGCTGGCCGCGGCCGGGCTGCGCCGCGCCGGCGAACAAGCGAAGCGCGCCGGTGGCGCCGCCGCCAGGGGCCTTGACGTCGGCCTCGGATGGACGGAAAAGCAGCTGACGGGTTCACGGGGCCTCTTGGCGCACGGGGTGGAAACGTACAACAAGGCGAGCAAGGCGGTGAACGAGAAACTCGATGATCTCACCCTCGCCGCCGGACGCGGCGTGGCCAAGGGCGCCCGAGCCGGCGTCGAGGCCGCCAAATTCGTGCGGGCGCAGACGAAGCGCGGGCCGACGGTGAGCGAGGCAGCGCGGAGTGTGGCGGAAAGCGCAGCAGCCTTGCGCGCCAGGACGACTGGCCGCGGACCGACGATTGGAGAAGCGGCGCGCATGGGGAAAGAAGTCATCGGACGAGGCGTCGGCAAGGCGGGCGAGCTCGCGGCGGCTGGATTGGAAAAGGGCGCCGGGCTCACGGCGGCCGGACTGGAAAAGGCGGCCGCGAAAGCGCGGGGCTTCGAGCAACGCCGCGGACGAAAGCCCGACGAGGAAGAGGAACTCGGCCCCGTGGAGATCGAAGAAGAAGCCGTGATGGAGGGCGCGCCGGAATCCATCGACATCGCGTCGGCCGTGGCCGAAGCGGCGGACAAGCGCCGCCTTCCGCGCAATTTCGACGAAGAGTTGCGCCGGCTCATCTCGTTCAAAGCGGATTCCCACAAGCTGTATACTCCGGCCATCGACGCCATCGAGCGTCTGATCGAAGGGACGGGAAACGAGTCCGACGCGCACGTGCGGGAGCTGTACTTCGACGGCTGGACGAACGCGCAGCTCGAAGCGCTGGTCGAGCGCGCGGAAGGCGGCGTGAACCAGCTCGAGTTCCGCGCTACCCTCAAGAACCTCGTCAGCTGGGCGAAGCGATATCCCGTCGCGTATGAACGCGAAATGGACAATATCAAACGGTATGCGGCCGGACAGAATCTGGAAGGGCGCGCCGTCAAATACCCCCGGTGGACGAATGAAGATTTCCAAGCCTTGCTCAACGAAGTGACGGGCCAGGTCGAACGGCAAAACGCACGCAGAACCGCGAGCAACGAGTAATTCGCAGGTTCCGGACCCGTCCCTTCCGGAAATACGTACGGCGTGGTCCGAGCATATCCGGACGGGAGAATTCCAAAGACGCGAAAAAGGGGTTCACTGTAGGCATATTATTTTAGAATAATACCCTTTTTCTATGCCCTTCGCTCTCATCGCCATCCTCGTCGTTTTGTTCGCGGGCGGCGGCGTCACGGCCGCTGCAAACCAGGCCAAGCCGGGCGACGCGCTGTACGGCTACAAGCTGGCGATCAACGAGCCGGTCGAGACGGCCCTCGCCGGATCGGACGCCGTCAAGGCCGCCCTTGAAGCCGCGCTCGCGAACCGGCGCCTGGCCGAAGCGGAATCGACGGCGGCCGCCGGCACGCTGACGCCGGCGCTGCAACAGGAAATCCAGGCCAACTTTCAAGCCCGCGTGGCGGCGGTCCAGCAGCTCGTCCACGCGCTCCAATTCCAAAAGAACTTCCAGGCCGCGTCGACCATCGCCGCGGATCTCGGCACGTCGCTCAGCGCGCATGCGCAGATACTCGCGCAGCTCTCCGCGAAGGCGGACAAGCCACAGGAAAAAACGTCGCTGGAGGATTTGCAGAGCGCCGTCAAGCAGGAAAGCGAGCGCGCGGACGCCCAGGACGCGAGCGTCCAGGAGGACGCGTCAAAACAGGCGCCGCCGGACGTGCAGGCCGCCGCGCTCGGCCGCCAAAAATCGGCGCAGAACAAAATCGACGAAGTGCAGAAGTACCTCGACACCGTGAAGGACAGGATCGGCGCGGACGCGTATGCCAAGGCTTCCGCGCAGCTCGACGTGGCGAAGGCCTCCATGAAGGACGGGCAGGCCAAGCTTGACGCGAAGGATGACGCGGGAGCCTTTTCCCTGTTCTCCGCCGCCAGCCGCCAGGCGCAGTCCGCCCAGGAGATGGCCCAGGCGAAGGACGAGCTGAACGTGGAGATTGACCTGGAGGAGCAGGGCGAATCCGGCGCGGAGGCGCAACAGGAAACGACGGAGGGCACAAAAGAACAGGAGCAGAAACAGCAGCAGAAACAGGAGATGGAGAAGCAGCAGGAACAGGAGAAGCAGCCGCAGGAAGCGGCGCCTGAAAAAAGCGGCGCGTCAGCCGACGTGAACGTGCGCGCCAACGTGCAGCTGGGCGAGTAAGCGTTACGCAGGATGGAATGTCAGCGCCGCGCCGTTGATGCAGAAGCGCTTCCCCGTCGTCTCGCGCGGCCCGTCGTCGAACACGTGGCCCAGATGGCCGCCGCAGCGCGCGCATGTGACTTCAAGGCGATCCATGCCGTGCGATGTGTCGCGCGTGAAGATGACGTTTCCCTCACGCACCGGACGATCGAAGCTGGGCCATCCGCAATGCGCGTCAAACTTGTTCCCCGACGAGAACAGCTCGGCGCCACAGGCAGCGCAGACATACACGCCCCGATCGTTTTTCGACACGTACGCGCTCGAGAACGGCGGTTCGGTCTCCTTCTTGCGCAGGACACGGTATTGCTCGGGCGTCAATTCCTTCTTCCATTCGGCGTCGGTTTTTTCGGCAGGCTGCATAGATTGACAGGCTCTTATTCCGGCCGCTTGGCCGCCTCGACCGCGCGCGCAATGAAGTCCGGCTGCGGGATCACGAGATCTTCTTCCTGCCCGAAGACGTTGACCTTGAAGTCCATCCCTTCGGCTTCCTTCTGGCCGATCACGACCGTCCACGGCACCTTCATCATCGCCGCGTCGCGGATCTTCTTGCCGACCTTTTCCGGGCTGTCGTCCAGCGCCACGCGCAGGCCCGCCGCCGCGAGCTTCTCCTTCAGGTCGTTCGCGAAGGGAATGAAATCATCCGAGACGGTCGCGAGACGGATCTGCTCCGGCGCGAGCCACAGCGGGAACGCGCCCGCGAGATGCTCGATCAGCACCGCGGCAAAGCGTTCGATCGAGCCCATGATCGCGCAATGGATCATCACGATGCGCTCGGATTCTCCTTTTTCGTTGATGCACGAAAGGTCGAAACGCTCCGGCAGGTTCAGGTCCAGCTGGATCGTCGCGACCTGGTGCTCGCGGCCGAGCGCGTCCATCGCCATGAAATCGAGCTTCGGCCCGTACATCGCCGCCTCGCCCTGGGCGACGAAGAAATCGGCCTGGCGCGCCCGGGCGATCTTCTCGAGCGCGCGTTCGGCCTCGGCCCAGATTTCCGGCGTGCCGAGGTACTTCTCCGCGCGCGCCGGATCGTGGAACGAAAGGCGCACGCGGAGCGTGAAGCCGAACGCGCGGTAAAAGCGGTCGATGATCGACCAGATGTTCGCGAATTCCTGCTCGACCTGGCGGTGCCGGCAGAAGATGTGCGAATCGTCCTGCGTGATCGAGAGGACGCGCGTGAGGCCGCCGAGCTCGCCGGACTGCTCGTCGCGGTAGACCATCGTCGTCTCGCTGTAGCGCTTCGGCAGCTCGCGGTAGCTGTGCGGCTTGCGCGCGTAGATCTGCGTGTGGTGCGGGCAGTTCATCGGCTTGAGCGCGTACTCGCGGCCCTCGCGCGCCGCGATGTGGAAGAGCTCGTCGGCGAATTTCGCCCAGTGGCCGGACGTTTCGTAAAGGCTGCGCTTCGTGATGTGCGGAATGGTGACGCCCTCGTAGCCGAACGCGGCGCGCAGGTCCTGCACGAAACGGTCGAGCTCGCGGCGCACGATCGTACCGCGCGGCGTCCACAGCGGCAGGCCGCCGCCGACCAATTCCGAGAACGTGAACAGGTCGAGTTCCTTGCCGAGCTTGCGGTGGTCGCGCTTCTTCGCTTCCTCGAGCATGGCGAGATATTCGTCGAGCGCCGCCTGCGTCGCGAAGCAATAGCCGTAGACGCGCTGCAGCTGCGGATTCTTCTCGTTGCCGCGCCAGTATGCGCCGGCGAGCTTGGCGAGCGTGAACGCGCCGATCTCGCCCGCGTTCGCGACGTGCGGCCCGCGGCACAAGTCGACGAACGGGCCGGTGTAATACACCGACGCCGTTTCGGCTCCCACCCCCCCGCCAGCCGCCGTGGAACCAGCCGGCAGCCCCCCCTCGGGCAGGGGGGGAATCCCCACATCCTGCGCCTCCTCGGGACGGATGGCCGTGGTCCCCTTCTCCTTCAGCGCCTTGAGCAGCTCGACCTTGAACGGCTGGTCGCGCTTCTCGAAGAAGACGATCGCGTCGTCGATCGGCATTTCCTCGCGCCGGAACGCGTCGCCGCGCTTGATGATCTCGCGCATCTTCGCTTCGATCTTCGGAAAATCCTCCTCCGTGATCGGCGCGGGCGTGAGGATGTCGTAATAAAATCCGTCCTCGACGACCGGCCCGACGCCGAACTTGGCGCCCGGGTAGAGCTCGCTCACCGCGGCGGCGAGCACGTGCGCGGCGGAGTGCCGCATGGCATGGAGTTTCTCATCCATACGTGTTGAACAAAAAAGAACCCAATCCTCTTGAGTTCTCGGGACCCTGCCGCGAAGGCGGGGCGGTTCCACCCGATTTGCCGCACGCCGATGGCTCCGGCGCGGGCCGCTTCTTTGCGAACGGAAAGCCTCCGTCCAGGCCGCTCGAGAGGCGGTACGGCTCCCCGCGCGTTCTTCCGGCTTGCAGTCACGGCCGGAAGTCCCTGGAAACGCGCGAACGGGAGGGCATGTCCTCTGTCATTGCGATAGAAACAGGGTACCAAGCTGTCTGCACGCGTCAAGGCAAAAAAGAAAAGATCCGCAAGGAGAAGCGGATCAGGACGCGGAGACGGCGCGGCGGTCGTCAGGAAACGATGACGTCGTAGGCGAGCGCCCCGTCGGGACGAGGCGCGCGGGAGAAGCGGACGGAATGGCCCTGGCGCTCGAGGCCGCGTGCCACCGCCAGGGCGATGCCGCCGTCCAACTCGTGGCGCGCCACCTCCGGCGGAGCGTGAAGCCGCACGCTCGGACAAAAGCCCGAGGCCGGATCGTCGCCGCGCAAGGTGGTGAGGCGGAAATGGCGGTCGCCCTCACGGATGTGGCGCTTCGCCTCTCCGAGAAGCAGGCTGACGGTCTCGTCTCTCGGGACGACGGGCAGATCGATCACGTTCGAAGACATGCGATTCTCCTCCGGCAAGCTAAACGCCGGACCGGCAGCGTAGCCGATCCGGCAAGGCGCGTCAAACGTCGCGCACGAAAAGAAAAGACGGCCTTGTCCAGGCCGTCGACGTGCGGCGGGGAGAACGCGCATGACGTTGCGCGCCTCCCCGTCCGTTCACTTCCCAAGTTTCTTCGCCGCCCAGTCGGGCAGCGCGCCGCGCACGCAGCGCAGCGCCTCCTCGACGGTCATGCCAGCGAGATCCCTGGTATATTCCTCCGCCGTAGCCGCCGCCGCGGAGACGTCGACGCGGCCTTCCAAGTACTCGGCCAGGCGCCGACCGCGCGGCGTCGCGAGAAGCGCCCGGGCCTCCTCACGCTCCAGGTGGAGCACGCCGTCTGCGCCCTTGCGCGCGGTGACCCAGTCCGTGAGAGCTTTCGCCGCCTCGACGTCCAGCTCTTCTTCGCCTTCGTCTGGAACGGCGATCGGCTCCGTGAACCACCAGTGCCTTTCGGGCACTGGCGTCTCGAGCTTCAGCGCCAGAGCGGAGCGGGCAGGGGCGAGCACGCGCAGGCGCGGCAGCAGCGCGCGGATCTTCGCGTCCAGCCGCGCGAGCAGCGGAGCGTCTTCGGGGACGGCGATGCCGAGCGCCTGCGCCGCCCGCGCCAGCCGGTGCAGCGACTCGCGCAGCCGCAGCGCGTCGATCACCCACGCCTGCGTCTTCTCCGCCTTGAACGGATCCGGCGCCAGGACGGGCGGCAACAGCTCGTCGTCGGGGATGCCCTCTCGGAGCATCACACCGAGTACCCGCGTGCCTTGCATGAACTCGCGGCGCGCCTCCGCCGCCAGCGTCCTGCGCGACGCCTCGTCCAACGCCTCGACGCTCTCGGCGACGGCGTCCGGCTCCCGCTCGCCGCGGTCTCCCAGCTCGAGCAGCGCCGCGTTGGCCGCCTCCTCGAGATCATCTTCCGTCGTCGCGTCGAGCAGCGCGCTTGCCGCCGTGCGCAGTGTCTCCTCCATCTCTTCCTCCAAGGAAAAAGGCCTCTTCGGCATGATTGCCAAAAGAGGCCTACCATATTTTTCGCCTTTCGTCAAGGCGTAAGCTCCACGGTGATGTGATCCTTGAACCGCGGCACCGTGCGGATGAAGGGCGGCGTGAACTTCACCTGAACGTCCGTCGCCAGGCCTTCGTCGACAAGCGTCTTCTTCACCTGATCGGCCGTCATGCCGGCGAAGCGCGCGGGGTCAAGCCCGGCGCTTGCGGTGGACGGCACGGCCTGGCCGTCAAGATAGACCTGGATATTGGCGCGCTCGCCGGTCAAATCCACCTTTTCCACCGTCACTTGCAAGCCGGCGGCGTTCACATTGGAGAATCGTTTCCCTGCCGGCAGATTTTGGAACAGACGGCGCGACGCCAAATCTTGTACGGCCGCCTGATCGTAGAACACCCCTACGACCTGCAGCGTCATCGAGAGGTCGAAATGATCCGCCTGGGTCCCGACAGGGACGCTCGTTTTTTGGCTCACGACCGTCACGTCGTAGGAGACGCCCTTCAGCGTGTCGTCCGCCTGCTGGCGCAAGGCTGCCTCGGCGTCCGCCGTCAATTTCCCTTTCAGGTCATTGGCAGCCTGGTCGATGTCCACTTGCCCGATGGCTGCCACCTGCGCTTCCCCGCCGGTGAAGGCCGCGGCGTTGTCGGCGTAAATCACCGCCTGCTTGGCGGCGTTCAAACCAGGAATCGTAAAATGCGTGCCCGCGGGAAGATCGCCGGAAGCGCCTTTCTTGTCCGCATACGCCGGCGCGTCGACGGTCCCGTGGGCCGGCACGGTCACGCCGACATCCAGGCGCATGAGCGTGCCGTCAGGAGCGAGCAGGCGCGTGGTGCGCACCAGCGGCTGGCGGGAACCCGTCTCGTTGTGCAGCGTAACGGTGCCGCGCGCCGTGCCGATGACCGTTTTGGCCCCCTGTCCGCCCGGCTGATACGTGGCCGTGCGCGACAGCGCGGTGGACAGCACGCGGCCGCGGATCTCATGATCGGCCGTCGGCGTGCGCACGACGTCCAGGAGGAAATTCGTCTTGACCGTCTCGACGGTCGGCGTGACGAGAATGTCGGCCTGCACGGTGGAGACGTACACGACGATGACGAGCAGAACGGCCACCACGGCGACGAAGCCGAAGGCGATCCGGCGATACAGGCGCAGCGACGGCGACGGCGGAACCGGCTCGCCGGCGCGGCGCACGGAAACGTGTTTGGAAACGGGTTTTTTCGGCGACATAACGGGCGTGTCGACGTCCTCCTTAAGTGATCTTGTCTGAAGCATAGCAGAAAAGCCGCGGCGGCGCGAGCGGAACGGTGGCGGGCATTTGGCAACTGACATCTGGCTGTTGGTTCGCGGCGGGGAACCCGCCTGCGTCCTTCGAACTACGGCGGGCAGGCAAGCCCCGCGCTACGTGCCTCGCCCTAGCTACGAGCTGCTTACTCCTCCTTCCGCCCCGACTCCACATTCTGCCGGCCCACCACGGACGCAATCTGGTCCAACGTGTCCGGCGACACGGAGACGCGATAGTCCGTCTCGATCCGACGCAGCCGCCCGCCCGCTTCCACAAGGAAGCAGACGCGCTCCGTCCCGGCGTTCGATTGGAAAATGGCGCGCAGCTTTTCGACCGTCTCCTGGCTTGGACGTCCGCGCAAAGCGATGGACAAGCCCCCGCGATGCATCAGCGCGGGCTTGGCCGGCGCCGCGGGAGCGGCATCGCCTCCGAACACGGGGCGCGCGGCACGCGCGGGCGACTCGCTCGGCGATCCCTGCCCGGCCGTCGCTCCTGGCGCCCATTGGCCGTCGCGCAGCATGCGCTCGAGCGCCTCCGCATCATCCTCCCCGGCGATGACGAAGCTGTTGACGAGAAGCTTCACGTCGGCGGCGGCCGGCGCTTCCGTCTCGAATGCATCCGGCTCATCCGAGGGCTTCCGACGCCGCCCGCCGTTGGCGGACCGGTCGACTTTCGCCGACGCCAGGACGACTTTGTCCATCAAATCCACGCCCTTGTACTCGGCCCACGTGCGCGGAAAGGCAATGGCTTCCACGGACCCGCGCAGATCCTGCACCGTCAAGAAGGCCATCGTATCCCCCTTCTTCGTCAGGATTTCTTTGACGGACGCCACCACGCCGCCGACTTTCACGAATTGCCCGTCCGGCACTTTTGCGAGACCGCTGCAAGGGACAAGAAAGGCGCCGAGGCGTCTGGCGTATTCCGCAAACGGATGCGACGAAACGTACAGCCCGAGCAATTCCTTCTCCCACGCCAGGCGCTCCGCCATTCGGGCCGGCGGACACGGTTTCAGCGACAGCGCCGCCGCCCCCGCGTCCGCCGGGGCCAGGGAAAAGAGGCTCGCCTGGTTCTGCTCGCGCTCGCGCTGCGCCGCCTTGTTATAGAGCAGGACGCGATCCATGTTGGCGAGCAGCTGCGCGCGCTCGCCGAAACGGTCCATGGCCCCGGCCTTGATGAGCGACTCAAGCGCCTTCTTGTTGAAGGCCTTGTGATGCATGCGGCGCGCGAAATCCGCCAGGTCGGCGAACGGACCGTTCTGCGTGCGCTCCGCGACGATGGCGCGCACGACTTCGCCGCCCAGGTTCTTGATCGCCACCAGCCCGAAGCGGATCGACGCGTCCGACATGCAGGTGAACGTCTCGTAGGATTCGTTGACGTCCGGCGGCAGCACGCCGATCCCCAGGCGCTGGCACTCGTGCACGGCCTCGGCAACCGTTTCCAAATCGAAGGATTCGGCCGTCATGAGCGCCGTCATGTACTCGGCCGGATAATTCGCCTTCAAATACGCCGTCTCGTACGCGACCATGCCGTAGCTTGCGGCATGCGCCTTGTTGAATCCGTACGCCGCGAACGGCTCGATCAGCTTCCACAGCTCCTGCGCCGTCTTCTCGTCCATGCCGTTCGCAAGGAATCCCTGGTGCAGCTTTTCCTTCTGCGCCTGCATCTCCTCCGGGATCTTCTTGCCCATGGCCTTGCGCAGCTTGTCGGCTTCCAGCCACGAGTAGCCGGCCAGCTTGATCGAGATGAGCATGACGTCGTCCTGGTACACGATGACGCCGTAGGTCGGCTCCAAAATCTCCTTGAGCCGCGGATCGAGGTAGCTGGCGAGCGACGGGTTGTTTTTGCGCTTGATATATTCCGGGATGGAATCGATCGGGCCGGGACGGTAGAGCGCCACCATGACCATGATGTCCTCGATGCGTTCCGGCTTCAGCTCCATGAGGTATTTCGTCATCCCGTCGCCGTTCAGCTGGAACGTGCCCATGGTCTGGCCGGTAGAGAGCAGCTCGAAGGTTTTCCGGTCATCCACCGGCACGCGCTCGATGTCGACGTCCGCGCCCTTGAGCTTCTTGACGAGCTTCACGGCGTCCCCGATGATCGAAAGGTTGCGGATGCCGAGGAAGTCCATCTTCAGGAGGCCCGCCGCCTCGACGGACTTCATCTCGTACTGGGTGATGACCTTGCCCTCGCGCGTGTCGACCTGCAGCGGCGTGAAATCCGTGAGCGGCGACGGGGCGATGACGGTGCCGGCGGCGTGGATGGACACGTGGCGCGCGCAGCCTTCGATCATGCGCGCGGCGTCGATCACGCGGCGGACGTCGGCGTCCGTGTCGTAGAGTTTCTTCAAGTCCGGGGTCTCCTCCAAGGCGCGCGCGAGCGTCATCGGGAAGCCCTGGCTGCCCATCGGCACCTGCTTGGCCACCCGGTCGGCGAACGCCGGCGGGAAGCCGAGCGCGCGGGCCGTGTCGCGCACGCTGCCGCGCGCCATCATGGTGCCGAACGTGCAGATCTGCGCCACCTTGTCGGCGCCGTACTTCTCCGTGACGTATCTGATCACCTCGTCGCGGCGGTTGTCGGCGAAGTCGCCGTCCACGTCCGGCGCGCTGGGGCGCTCCGGGTTGAGGAAGCGCTCGAACGGCAGGCGGTAGCGCAGCGGGTTGATGCTGGAGATGCCGATCGCGTAGCCGACCAGCGATCCGGCCGCCGAGCCGCGCGTGGTCGTGACGATGCCGTGGCGGCGCGACCACTCGATGTAGTCGGACACGATGAGGAAATACGGCGCGAAGCCTTTCTTCTCGATGACGGACAGCTCGTAATTGAGGCGGTCCACGACCGTCTGGTCCACGGCGTCGACTTTATCCTTGATCTCGGCGAACGCGCGCGCACGCAACACGTCGAGAAAGGTCTTACCTTCCGGGATCTTGTAGTCGGCGAAATTCCACGCGCCCAATTTCAAGTCCACGCGGCAGCGGTCCGCGATGCGGCGCGTGTTCTCGATCGCCTCCGGCACGTCCTTGAAACGCTCCTCCATGTCCTCCGCCGAGACGAGCGAAGCGTCGTACTCGTACGGCTGCAGGCGTTCGAAATCCTCCAGCGTCTTGCCGCCCTTGATGCAGTTGAGGATCTTCCAGCCCTCGACGTCCGACGGGTGCAGGTAGAAGGCGTTCTTGGTTGCCACCACGGGCACGCCAAGTTCGCGGCCGAGCTCGATCAGCTGCGCGTTCACGGCTTCCTGCTCCGGGATCTCCGGACGGTCGACGAGCTCCAGGAAGAAATGCTCCGCGCCGAAAATCTCGAGATATTCGCGGACCAGCCGGCGCGCCTCGTCCTTGGCGCCGTGCGCGAGCTGTTCCTCGATTTCGCCTTGGTGGCCGCCGGAGAGCGCGATCAGCCCCGAGGCATGCGCGCGCAGAATCTCTTTGTCGATGCGCGGCTTGTAGTAAAAGCCCTCCAGGAAACCGATGGACGACAGCTTCACCAGGTTCCTGTAGCCTTCGTTGTTTTCCGCCAGCAGCACCAGGCGGTTGGGCCTGGTGTCGATGCGCGCGCGTTTTTGCCGGCGGCCGTCGCGGGCGAGATAGGCGTCCATGCCAAGGATCGGGTTGAGCTCCGCCTCCTTCGCTTTTTGATAGAACTCGATGGCGCCGTAGAGGACGCCGTTGTCCGTGAGCGCCAGGGCGTCCATGTCCATCTTTTTTGCCTGCTTAATCAAGGCCTTGACCTTGGGCAGGGCCTCAAGCAGCGAGTAGTGGCTATGGACGTGCAGGTGTACGAAACGGGACGGCATGGGGAAGCGTCTTTAGGCGTTAGGCGTGATCCCTTGCCTAACGGCTAACAGCTAAAGGCTAACGGTTGGAGAATAACATCGCCGGCCGCCGGACGGAAGCAGCATGCAGGCGACACGTCAGCGCAAGGTAAGGACCTGTATGAGTCCGTCGTCGAAGTACCAGTCCCCGCCGCCGTTGAATCCCCAAAGCGTCGGATAACCGATGCGCGCCGTGGTCTCGGTCTGGACCGTCCCGGCATCCGCAAGCGTCCGCGCGGCGAAATCCCGCTCTCCATCGACATTCGGCGAAACGTGGTGCGTCGGCAACGCCGTCGTCCCGCTCAGCTCGATGCCCGAGTCATAGGAGGCCGAGCCGATCCACAGCGGCTTGCCCGATACGAGCATGGTCGTCCGCCAAAGCCGCACGTGATGCCGTTCACGCGCCGAGCCGGCAGGCAGCTCGAACGCCAAATCCTGCACGCGGCCGAACAGGCGCAAGTCGCTCACGGGCGCCGAGGGATAGGGGGCGTCCAAGGCGCTCGCCGCCGCCATCTTCAAGGCGCTCGCCGCCGTGACGGGTTCGGGGACCAGCCAGCGCGCGGCGTGAAAGGCACGAATGATGGATGCCTCATCCCCGACGAAGGCGACGTTGACCGGATCTCCCGCGTGGCCGAAGGAAGCCGTCGTCGCGACAGGGAGCGACGAAAAAAGAGGGCTGGGCCGCATGAGCCATGCGAAGGCCAGCGCCCCCGCGGACGCGCACGTCGCGACGAGGAGCAGGATGCTGCGCGCCCGAAGTCTTTTAAACATACGCGAACCGCGCTTGAAAGATAGCATCGCGGGCCGCGGGACGGAAGGCGGCGCGAGGACGTCCCCTTCTTGACGCGGCGAGGGCGGCATGATTGTCTGCAGACACGCGGACCGTGACGGTTCTCCGGAGGAATCCATGGACCTCTTCTGGAACATCGCCTGGGGTTCACTCCCCGTTCTGTACGTCGGCCTGATCGCGTACCGCATCTTCGTCCGCGGTCCACGCGTCGAACGAGAGCGGATCGTCCTCAACGGTCTTTTGGACGGTCGGAAACGGACGGAGCAGCAAATCATCGCCTTCGTCGTCGACTGGCATGAGATGGAGGCGGGGAAAAAGAGGATGCGGCCGAAACACGCGTGGCCGGCGCGTCCCGTCCTGCGGCGGTTGGAAGGCAAGAATGCCGTCCGACGCATCCGCCGGAACGGGCGCGACGTCTACCGCCTCGGCCCCGCCGGCAAGCTGGTGCACGCGCAATCGTTCGACCTCTGACGCCTCCCCGGCGTCTTTTTTCTTCCAGACGCGAAGAAAATCCCGCCCTCTCAAGGCGAGGGGCGGGCGTGGCGGCGGGCGGCGGCGCGCGCCATGTGCAGGCGGCGCAGCGGATCGAAGACGCGGCGCTTGAACGCCGGGGACAGCAGGGCGCCGACGGCAAGCACCGTGCCGGGCAGATGGCGCAGGCGGGCGAAGAACGGGCGGCCCATGGCCGAGTCGAACGCGACAGGCTCGACGCGCGCGTTCGGCAAGAGGAAGCGGCACAGGATCCGCACGCGGTCCTGCCGCGCGTACTCGCAGAAGACGACGGCTCTGACTTCCCGTCCCTCGCACCGGACCAGCCCCTCAAGGTTCCCCAGGAGATCCGTCCCCTCGATATGCTTGACGAGGAAGCGGTCCGGCTCAACCCTGTTGAGATCCAGCAGCCAGCGTACGGCCCGCTCCATTTCGGCCGCCTCGGTCACCGAAGGCCGCATCGGATCGGTCGCGCCGCCGGCGAGATACAGACGCAGCGGGCCGGGCGCGCGTCTGGCAATGCGCACGACGCGAGAAAGGTATCGGAGGGAAAGCTCGTCCGACATGATGTCCAAAGGGACACCGTATCCGTTCACGCAAAAGACCGCAGGCAGCGCATCCATGGCGTCCTCCTGCCCATATTTCACGCTGCCCGGCTCATGGCGTCAAGCCTTTGCATGCCGTCAAAATCCTTTGTTGAACAAACTTTTTGGGTTCTCTGCTTGAACACGATTTGTCCCCATGAGGTCATCAACGCGCCGAGCGCACTTGATGAATTCACGTGTTCATGACAAGATAAAGCCCGTCCGTGCAATAATGGTTTCGGAGGAAGAGGGGATGAAAGACTTTGCACCGCAGGCAGGTTTTCAAAAATTCTAATCATTTATCCTATGACAAAGGTCAAGGACCATACGCAGAGCAAGCTGGCGGAGAATATCAAAAAGCACCGAGCCAAGCTCGGCATTTCGCAAGACAAGCTGTCCAAGCTGGCAGATGTCACCTACAACACCATCATCAAGCTCGAATCCGGGGCAAATGAGAATCCGACCATTACGACCCTGCTGAAAATCGCGCTGGCGCTCAATACCGGCGTGGACGAACTGATCAAGTAAAACCGCCGGAAGGCGGTTTTCTCTTCAGGCTTGATCTTCTTCGTCTTCCATCACGTCCTGAAGACGGCGGCGGGCTGGCAGGCGGCGGCGCGCCTGGACGATCTGGTCTTTTTTCTCGTGGGCGTACTCGATGACGCCCTTCAGTCCTTCCACCAGGAGCGTCGTCATGGACGTCAGGCTTTCAAAACGGCTCTTCATGGCCGTAATGGCGCTTTCGATGCGCGCGATCTTCTCCTGCGCCATCTCCAGCGTATCGTTGACGCTGCGCAAGATGCTGCCCAGCTGCCAGATGAGCCAGAACACGGCGACGGAGAGCCACAGCGCGCAGAACGCCAGCACGATGTATAGGATATCGAGCGGGGTAAATGATGGCATATCCTCCTTGAAAATGAAGCGAGCCGAAGGCGAGCGATTCTACGGAAAACGTAGAACGTAGAATCGCTCGTCACGGTTGGGGCCGAACTCGCTCGTAGAAACGACGCGGACGAGACGCTTCTACGAGCGAGCCGAAGGCGAGCGGTTCTACGTCTTCTACGTTCTACGAGCCCGCCGCAGCCGGGCGATTCCACGTCTTCTACGTCCGCATCATAGCATGGAATCGCGACGCAAGCACGTCGCGCAGCTTTCGCATCTCCGTCTCGACGTCATCCGAAGACAGCGTGCGGTCGGCGGCACGGAAGACGAGATGCAGGGCGAGCGACTTCTGCCCCGCAGGCACGCCTTCGCCCTCGTACACGTCGAACAGCGCGACCTCGTGCAGCAGCGGCGACGCCTCCCGCAGCGCCTGTTCGACGCGGGCGTATTCGATCTTGCGGTCCACGACGAACGCAAGATCGCGCTTGCTCTCCGGGAACGCCGGGATGGGCCGGTACGCCGTCGACGAGGACGCGTGGCGCACCAGACGGTCGAACGACGCGTCGACCAGGAACGCCGGCTGCTCGAGCCCGAACGCCGCCGCCGTGGCGCGGGACACCTGCCCGATCATGCCGACATGCTCGTGCTCGCCGATCCACACGGCCGCCGAGCGCATGCGGTGCCAGCGCGGATCGTCCGTGCCCGAGGCCAGGCGTTCCATCCGCAGCGTGCGGATGCCGAGCGCCGCGGCGAGGCGCTCCAGGGCGCCCTTCGCGCGGCGGAATCCAACGTCCCCGTCGACGCCGGCGAAGGCCATCGCGAGGCGCAGCGTCTGCGCCGGCAATTCGTCCTTCGACGGCTCATACGCGGGCGCCAGCTCGAACAAATCCAGGCGCGGCTGACGGCGCTGGTTGGCCTCGACGACCGTGAGCAGCGACGGGACGAGCGACGGGCGCATGAATTCCTGGTCCGCCGACAGCGGGTTGTCGATCTTCACGGCCAGATCCGTCGACAGGCCGTAGCGTTCCAATTGCCTGGCCGAGACGAAACTGGAGTTATAGCTCTCCGTCAAGCCCGCGCCGGCCAGGATCTCCTTCGTCCGGCGCTCCCAGCCGATGAGCGGATCCGCCGGCGCGGCGGCGGCCGTGCTGCACGGCAGCGTGGACGGAATATGGGCGTAGCCGTACAGACGGGCGATCTCCTCGACGAAGTCGCGCGGACCTTCGATGTCGTGGTCGCGCCAATACGGCACGGTGCAGCGATAGACGCGGCCTCTCCCTTTTTCCAAGGGGGAGTCGGATGGGGTTGCCGGCGCCAGCGCGAACCCGAGGCGCTTCAGGAGCGCGACCTGTTCCTTGGCGGGGATTTCCACGCCTATGAGCGCCGAGGCCTTCTGCGGATCAAACGGGAAGGCGGGCGTCTGATACGGCTTGGTTTCGATCGAGGAAACCTGCGAGGCCACGCGCGCGCCGGCCACGGTGCGCAGCAATTCGACCGCGCGGGCCAGCGCCGGGCCGGCCGCTTGCGCGGACAGGCCCTTTTCAAACAGCGACGACGCGTCGGTTTGCAGGTTGAGCGCGCGGGCCGTTCGGCGGATGCTCACCGGATCGAAGACGGCCGACTCGAGCACGACGCGCGTCGTCGCGGCGGTCGTGCCGCTCGCCCGGCCGCCGATCACGCCGGCGATCGCCGCGGGCTTGTCGCGGTCGGCGATCACGAGCATGTCCGGCGTGAGCGCGTGGGTTTTCCCGTCCAGAGCCTCGATCGATTCCCCCGCCCGCGCGCGGCGCACGAAGATGCCGGCTCCGGCGAGCGCACCCGCGTCGAAGGCGTGCAGCGGATGGCCGAGCTCGAGCAGGACGTAGTTCGTAACGTCCACGACGTTGTTGATCGGCGCATGGCCCGCCAAGAGCAGCGCGCGCTGCAGCCACCACGGCGACGGGCCGACCTTGACGTGATCCAGCACCACGGCCTCGTACTTGGGCGCGAGCTCCGGCGCGTCCACCGTGACCGGCAGCGTCGGCACGTCGGCCGGGACGGCCGGCAGGCGCTTGGGCTTCCACGTGAACTTCCCGCCCACGGCGGCGAACCCTTCGCGCGCCTGGCCCACGATGCTCATGCCATCCGGGCGGTTGCCCGTGACTTCGATGTCCAGGATCACGTCGTTCAACCCCAAGGCGTCCGCGAGCGGCGTGCCCGCCTCGGCGCGCGTGAGCTTCGTCAGATCCCAAATCGGGCGCTCGCCTTCGAGCGCCAGGTCGAAGCCCAGCTCTTCGGGCGCGCAAATCATGCCATGGCTCTTCTGTCCGCGGATTTCCGTCTCCTGCAGCACGACCGGCTCCCCTTCCCCGTGCCAGCGCACGGACGATCCCGGCAGGGCGACGGCGACGCGCTGATTTTTTTTGAGATTGGTGCCGCCGCACACGATCTGCACCGCGGCCGTGCCGATGTCCACCCGGCAGACGCGCAGCTTGTCGGCGTTGGGATGCTTCTCGACGGAATCAATCACGCCGACGACGATGTGGTCGAAGCGCGCGGCGACGTCTTCCATGCGCTCGACGCCGTTGCCGGCGGCCGTCGTGCGGCGCGCGAACTCCTCGACGGTCAGATCCGTCTTCAGGTATTCGCGGATCCAGTTGTAGGAGGCGAGGAGGTTCATAGGGGGCGGCATTCGGCGCTCGGCGCTCGGCGCTCGGATTCAAGAGAAGCAATGAGTCGATTGAGCATGCGCATCACGTCGTCGAGCAATCGAACGGAAGGTTCACCGTCCGACGTTTGGATGAAAGCAAGTCGTGTCGCGATGAGCAATTGCGTTTCGAGTTCCCCACCGGATCCAAAGGCGATAAGGAGAAACCTACGAAATTCAAAAGGGCTTCCCCGAAGTTTCCCCTCCGCGATATTTGAAGGAATGGAAATGGCCGACCGACGCATCTGGCTTGCCAAGCCGTATCGTTCCTCTTGGGGGAAAGACGATGTCACGCGATAAATCTCCAAAGACAAGGCAACGGACTTCTGCCATACGTCCAAATCCTTGTACGTGTTCCCCATACCGAGAGCCGAAAGCCGAGTGCCGAGCGCCTTTTTAAAACTGTTCGACGAACCGCAAATCATCCCGATACAAGATGCGGATGTCGTCGATCGCCATGCCCTGCCGCATGGTCAACGTACGCTCCACGCCCCAGCCGAAGGCGAAGCCGGTGTAGACGTCCGGATCCACGCCGCCGGACTTCAGCACGTTCGGATGCACCATGCCGGCGCCGCCGAGCTCCAGCCAGCCGGACTTGCACACGCGGCAGGAACCCCCCCGCCCGCCGCACAGGTCGCAGGAAATGTCGATCTCGAACGACGGTTCGGTAAAACGGAAATGATGAGGCCGCAGGCGCGCGGCACGCGCGGGGCCGAAATACGCGCGCACGAAATGCTCGAGCACGCCCTTCAGGTCGCCGATCGTCAGGTTCTTGTCCACCATCAATCCTTCAAACTGATGGAACATCGGCGTGTGCGTCACATCCGACTGGCGGCGGTACACGCGGTTGATGTTGATGAGGCGCAGCGGCAAGACGCCCTTCTCCAGCGCGCGCACCTGCACGTTGGTCGTGTGCGGCGTCAGCACGACCTTGCCCTTGGCGCCCTGCGCGGATTGCGTCCTTGTCTCCGCCACGAAGAACGTCTCCCAATCGTCCCGCGCGGGGTGGTCCTTGGGCATGTTGAGCGCCTCGAACGCGTACCAATCCCAATCGATCTCCGGCGCGCGTACGCGCGTGAACCCAACCGTGGAAAAAATATCCGTGATCTCGGCGATCGCGGCCGATACGGGATGCAGATGCCCGGCCGCGGGCCACTGCCCGGGCTCCGTGACGTCGATCCACTCGCGCTCCTCGCGCGCGGCCGATTCGCGCTCGTCCAATGCGGCGCGCGCGGCGGCGAATGCCCGTTCCATCTCCGCCTTTGCCTCATTGGCGGCGCGCCCCGCGGCGGCCCGCTCGGCCTCCGGCTGCGCGGCGACTTCCGCCATCAGGGCGCCGAGCCTGCCCTTGCGTCCCAAAAACGCGATGCGCACGGCCTCCAGAGCCGGGGCATCCTGCGCGCCGGCGAGCGCGGCGCGGAACTCCTTCTTCGCATCCTCGAACGAGGGCATAGCATGGGGGATCAGGTCTTGACGCCAAGATGCAGGAAATCGTGGACCGTGACAAGCAGGATCAGCGCGAGCAGGACGAGAAAACCGATGTTGTGGACGAGGGCTTCCACGCGCTCGTCCGCGGGCTTGCCGCGCAGTTTTTCCATCGCCAAAAAGAGGATGCGGCCGCCGTCCAGCGCCGGGAACGGCAGCGCATTGATGACGGCGAGATTGGCCGAAAGCACGGCCACGAACGGCAGCACGTAGAGGACGCCGAGCTTGGCCACGTCGCCCGTCATGACGGCGATGCCGACCGGACCGGATAGCTCCGCGCTCACCTGGTGCTGGACGATGAGCTGGCGGATCAAGCCGATCAGGCCGAGCACGACGTCGCGCACCATGCCCGCCGCCCCGGCGAATCCCTGCGCGACGGCGGGACCGAACGGCAGCGAGACGATGCCCGTGGCCAACAGGCCGACGCCGACGGCACGGGCGCGGCCGGCGGCCGGGAGCGGCGCGGGGACGAGCGTGAGCGTGCGGACGGACCCGGACGCGGCGCGTACGACCGCCGTTACGCCGTCGGGGTGCGCCTGAATGTACGCGCGCGCGGCTTCCTCGCCGGCGATCGCCTGGCCGCCCAGCGAGACGAGCGCGTCGCCCGGCCGAATGCCGGCCTTGTCCGCCGGGCTGCCGGCGACGACCGTCTCGATTTGCAGCTGCGCGTCGCGCACGGAAGCGCCGGCCGGAAGCGCGCCGCCGGAGAGCGCCGACGGCGCTCCGATCATGAGGCTGGCCGACAGGACGACGGCCGCGGCCAGGAAATTCATCGCCACGCCCGCGACGAGCACGAGGAAGCGGCGCCAGA
Source organism: bacterium (assembly GCA_021789915.1). Lineage (GTDB taxonomy): Bacteria > Patescibacteriota > Patescibacteriia > UBA9934 > GWF2-40-263 > JAJYIV01. Next base: position 37,770 of record JAJYIV010000001.1, read on the forward strand.
CCGGCTTGGAGGCGAAGCTGTCCGGCGCGCGCCGCTCCTCGCCGTTCTCGCCCTTGAGCCGCACGAAGCCGCCGAGCGGGATCCAGTTGACGCTGTACGTCGTGCCGCCGCGTTTGACGCTCCAGGCGCGCGGCGGAAAGCCGAAGCCGAACTCCTCCACCGCCATGCCCATCTTTTTGGCGACGAAAAAATGCCCGGCCTCGTGGACGAACACGAGGAAGGACAGGATGGCGAGAAAGAGGATGATGGTCCACATCATGCGCCTGCTATCGTAGCGTCTGAACGGCCGCGAATCAAGGAAGTATACAAAGAAAAACGCCTCCGCCCGATCGGGCTAGAGGCGGCGGGAGACGGCCTCGAAGGTGTGGGCCAGGATGACGCGCTGGTCGGCATCCGGGTAGTCGGTGACGGTGCGGTAGCCCCAGCCGTCGCGGAACCACCGATAGGACGTGGACGGCGGATTGCGCTTGGTGCGCATCACATAGACGGCGAGGTCGCGCGCCGCAAAGCCCGCATGGCGGGCGGCAAAGAGCCGCTTGCCGAGCCCCTGTCTCTGGAATTCGGGACGCAGGAAGATCTCGTCCTGGTAGGCGAAGCGCTCGACGCCCGGGTACATGGCCCGGAGCGTCGCGGCAACGTCCGGCGCGCACACGTGGGCCGCGAGCCCGTGGTTGAGGTGCTCGTCCAGGCCCTCGGGCGTGGCCGAGAATCCCCAGCAACCGCCGATGACCGCCTCGCCCTGGCGCAGCACGGCGCACACGGCGTCGGGACGGGCCAGCTCTTGGCGCATGTCGGCCAGGATCTGAGAGATCGGCCAGAAGTCGGCGACCTCGCCGCCGCAGTCGGAACAGCGGCCATCCGGCGGCGCGTCGAGGAAATTCCACTTCTTCGGCGCGCCGGGTCGCGAGCAAGCGTGGCAGATCTTGCCCTCGCTCCAGGCTCGGTCGGTGCCGAAGACAAGCTGGTAGCACTTGGCGATGGGCCGTGCCTCGCGGTCGAACATGGGGTCGTCCGGGGAAACCTCGAAGAGGCTGGCGTCAATCGGCAGGGCCGATGACGCCGCGGGATGGTGATCCGTGCCTGCATGCGCATCCATGGAAGGATCTCCTGAAAACGGGCTCCAAAACGGTAACAACGGAACGGGGCGGCTGTCAAACTGACGAGACCGAACGAAAAGCGCGGCCAGGACGGCGGCGTCTTACGGCTCGCGGTGCCTGGCGACGTCGGCGGCGTCCATCAGGCGCATCTTGTAGCCAGTGAGTCCGGCGAATTTCCCGAACAGCAGGGCGACGAAGCGCTCGCCCTGGCGGCTGCGGGCCGGTCGGAAGTCCCGCAGCTTGGAAGGATCCGTAACTTCCTGCGGATCGATGGTCGCGTACACGTGGAAGAACCTCTTGCCTTTCGGCAGCGCCGTCTTGCGGCGCAATGCTTTCTCCTGGGCGGGGATCAGATCCAGATTTTTCAAGAAGACCTTCAACACGCGCTGAAGCTTCCGCTGCGTCTTTCCGAACGACGTCTTTGTCCCGGATTCAACTTCGAGCCCGCGCGGAACGAATTGAGTGAGTGGACCCGTGGGCTTCCCGGAAGGCCAGTACAGGATATCCGCAACTGGAAACGCGGACGCGAGGGCCAAGGTGCGCGGCGTGAGTTTCATCAGGATCAAAATCATGCGGTCATTCGCCCGTGTCTCGTGCAAATCGACGACATAACGATACGGCTTGAATTGGCGCATGAGCTCGAACGCCCGGCGCTCTTCGTACGCCTTTCCTTTTGCCCTGCCGGGGGCGGACCGGTTCAAGTCCGCTTCGAGGTAGCGCTTGCCGCCGGCCAGCGCCTTCGGATTGCCGATGACGTAATCAAAGAGCGCGGCCGCAGGGGTCAAGGACAGGCGTTCCATCGTTTCTTTGCCGATCGGTTCGTCCCCATGCGTGCAGGCGACGAAGCAGACCGATGTACGTCTCGGCATATAGATAAATGCAACGATGTCCGCATGATAAATCAAGTGACGGAAAAAGCCGATACTCCAACATATTACAAAAAGAAAACCGGGTATTCACCCGGTTAGTTCATGGGTTGAGCGCCAGGTACCAGTACTCATGATACGTACCGGGAGTGGATGAAGTAACCCGAATTCCGGTGCGGAGAAAGCCTGCCCGCTCGTTGACCGCAATGATGCGTTTGTTGTCTGCCCGCATACGTGTCAAGCAGATTGCGTTAGAAAGGTGGCAACGCACATGGACGATTCCTTCCGACTTCAAGCGACCTGCGATTCCGCGACCTTGGGCCTGAGGATCCACGATGGTATCGCGAATCCATACGATTGGGCGCGCATCGAACCGATCTTGGACAAACTGGGCAAGTTTGTCCCCACGTTCGGCTGCAAGTTCACCGAGAGACGGCGTATCCCACCAACTCGCTCCAAGCAATTGCCCGCCGTCTTCGGCGACGATACAGCAGAAGCCTGGTTTTGTGCTTGCAACCACCCACCGGCGCAGAAGTTCTACCTCACCCAAGGCTTCATACCAAGGAGGACCCGCAAACGCCCTCCCCATGATGCCTTGAATGACCGAACCTTCGTTGGGATTGAATGAGCGAATGTTCATCAGACGTGTCCTCTCTTTGGACGCATATGCGTCGCTGGAACTTCAGGCCGCCACCTCACGCATGGCCATCTCGACTGCCTCCTCCGGGGTCGCGTACGGATGATGTTGCTCGGATCGCCCATGATCGCCTCGACCGAACCGTCGCTCGTGAGACGACGCAGGATGCGATCGCGCAACTCGAGAAATTCCTCGTCCGGCGACGTTCCGGTCGCGAACGTTTGCACGTGGCCGTTGCCGAAGAGCCGCACAACCGCGCCGCGTTCCGCCACGATCGGCCCATTCATGCCGAAAGGTCGTAATGGCGCAACAGAACGGGCACGGGGCTGTCGGAATTGAGCCCGACGACGTGTCCGCGTTCTCTGGCCCGCCGAACCGCTGCGGCCATCCCGTCGTCCGTGTACTGGTACTGAACGTTAATGAGGGTTTTGTCGAGATCAAAAAGGACAAGCATCCGTGTTTCCTCCTGCAGAGAAGCCTACGGAACATCATGGGATGCGTCAAACGGCAAGAGAAGGATTTCGCGAACATTCGAGACGCGGAAATCCGCGGATGTTTTCTCTTCTCCCACGCGAATCGTTCTTAATCCAGCCGCCCGCGCGAGGATGATATCGCTTTCCTCCTGGTCGCCGACGGAATAGACGTCACCGGGCGGACCCCCAAGCGCATCGACGACCTCGCGAAAAGCGCCAATGGACGGCTTGCGCACGTCCGGCTCGCCCGTGAAGAGCGCGTCGCGCACTAACTCGTACACGTTCAAGAAGCGCAAGGCGGCCTCGGCCCAGACGCGAGGTGCCTCGGTAAGCACGGCGGCACGTCCTCTGAGGGCGGACAAAACCATACGCGCGTCGTCGTTCGGCTCAATGTACGTTGCCGGCGGCACGTTCCAGGTTGCCGCGAAATACCGTCCCCGGTCGACATTGAATTCTTTCTCCACTCCCAGACTCACGTGGCCGCGATAATCGCGCTTCAACCGATCATACGTTTCCTGAACTCGATCCGCAGGCACCCCCAGCTCGTCTTTCAAAAACGCCAAAATATTCCGTCTGATGTCGGCATAAAATGCCGAGATGGCGAAGGTCGGCCCGCCCTTATAGCGGTACAGCGTCCCATCCAGGTCGAAAATAAATTTTCGTTCGGACATACGAATGAAAAACGGATCGTGCTAGACGATCCGGCAGAGGGATGCTTCGAACCGCTCGCGCATGAGATCGTGCAGCCATGCGCGTTCGATTGCCAAGCAGTAATCACAACGACAGGCAGCGTAGACGGAGTAGGCATGCGCGCGACACAGGTCGAACATGAACTCGTTGAATGCGCCTTTCTCAACCAAGCCCGCGATGATGTCTTGGAATCTTTCCGCAAGAGCGAACGGGGGAAGACCCTTCCGCTTGCCCTCCAGTTCCTTCCGCTCGAGACTGACCAGGAAGGCAGCGGCATCGATGGCGGCGGAACCGAAGGCCGGCGGGCCGGCGGAAGCCCCGGGCATACGCGTACGAGGATCGATGAGGCGCACGTCCCCGTTTGACCCGCACATCACGTTGGGAGCAGACAGGTCGCGATGGCACACCCCAGGGACGAATGCCGCTCGCCGATGACATATGTCCGCGTCTGGGATGAACGAGGATCCGGCCCTCATCGCATTGTGCGAAATGGCCTCGATGATCTCCTCGAGCGTCGCGTCTACGGACGACGAAAGCATGTCCGACGGAACACGCAGGGCTCCGAACCGCGCAAGGATCTCTCCCACACGTTCGACGACGGCCGATGGTTCGATGGCACAATAACGCGTGGGGTTCGCGAGTACGGCCTCGAACGTGGAGTCGCCAAGGTACTCGAGCTCGGTCACGAAGGAACCGTCGACCTCACCCAAGTCGCGGAATCGCGGAAGACACAGGGCATGGGCAGGACCCAGCTGCTTCTCAAGCCAGCAGAGCAGCTCCGACTCGGAACGGTCTGGAGCGAACTTGAGAATGCCAGTGATTCTGAGCGTTGCGGAGGCACCGGTTTCACTCAACCGTTCCGTGCGCGCGAGCGCGAGGCCCGCCGTCTTGCGAATCGCATCAGGGGCAATTTCGTGAGGCATGCCAGGATTCTCCTCTCAAAAAGAGCCGGCTCCAACCTAACGGGATGCCGGCTCTTTGTCAACCAACTTATGGTTGGCTTGCCTCGCGGATCACCATCTCAACGGCCTCCTCCGGGGTCGCGGCCGCAAGCACGGGGCGGCGCTTGCGGGCGTCGATGAATTCGCCGGCCAACTTTTCGGACCAACCGCCGACCCCCGTGAGGGCGACCATGGGGATGTTCGACTGATAGGCGATGGCGAGCTCCGTGAGCGTGCCGGAGCCGCCGGAAATCGCGATGATCGCGTCGCACGAGTTCACGAGCACGAATTCACGCCCGCCGCCGCGTTCAAGACCCGTCACGACAACGACATCGGTATTCCCTTCCTTGTCCCAAATGTCCTTGCCCTTGCCGTAGGTGACGCCGATCGTGAGGCCGCCTTTGCGTTTCGCCCCGCGCGCGGCGGCCGTCGACAGCGAATCATAATCCTTCTCGGCACCGTAGACGGTAACGGCACCCCGTTCGGCGAGCAGTTCGCCCACGCGTTCGGCGAGTGACGCCACGCCGTCAGAATAGTTCAGGTCGGCGGCGGAACCCATGACTCCGATTTGAAGCTTGCGTTTCATAGTGGTTATTTGAGAGGCCCCGCGGCATGCTCGACGGCCTCGAGCAAGGTATCAGGCACAAGTCGCATCAGCGCCTCGATGTCATAGTACAGGATTCGGTCTTTCTCGAGGAACGGGACATGCTGTCGAATGAGCCGATAGGCGGCGTCCGTGCCGCGACCGAGCGCGAGCGGTTTGCGGAAATCGGCGCCTTGGGCGGCGCAAAGCAGTTCGATGGCCGCCACTTTTTTGGCATTGGATACGATCTCGGCGGCCTGGCGCGCGGCGATCGTCCCCATGCTCACGTGATCCTCCTGGTTCGCCGAGGTCGGGATCGAATCCACGGAGGCCGGATGCGCCAGCACCTTGTTTTCGGACACGAGGGCGGCGGCGACATATTGCGGGATCATGAAGCCGGAGGACAGCCCCGCCTGTTCCGACGGGACGAGAAACGCGGGCAAGCCCTCCGAGAGATGCGCATCGACCAGGCGCGCGACGCGGCGTTCCGAAATGTTCGCCAGTTCGCTCACGGCGATTTTCAAGAAATCCATCGCCTGGGCGATCGGCTCGCCGTGGAATTGTCCGGCGCTGATGGCAATGTCGTCATCCGGAAACAGCAACGGGTTGTCTGTGACGGCGTTCAACTCGCGCTCAAGAACCGTCCGTACGTACGCGATGCCGTCGCGCGAGGCCCCGTGGACCTGCGGCGCGCAGCGCAGCGAATAGGCATCCTGCACGCGGCCACAGCCGCGATGCGACTCGATGATCGCCGAGTCCGCGCATAACCGGCGCACGTTCTCCGCGACCTGCGCCTGACCTGGGTGCGGACGCAGGGCGTGCACGCGCGGATCGCAGGGAGCGACGGACCCCATCATGACCTCCAGCGACATGGCATACGCGACGTCAAAGACATTCGCCAACTGCGCCGCGTCGTGCGCGGCCAAGGCGCCGATCGCCGTTTGGACGGCCGTCCCGTTGTTCAACGCCAATCCTTCCTTCGATTGCAACACGACCGTGCCGAGGCCCTTCTCGCGCAAGACCTGCGCGGCGGGACGGCGGCGGCCCTCTACGATCACTTCGCCCTCGCCCATCAGCACCAGCATGATGTGCGACAAAGGGGCCAAGTCACCGGAAGATCCGACGGAACCCTGCGAAGGAACGAATGGATAGATGTCGTAATTGAGCAAATCCACCAACCGGTCGGCGACGGCCGGACGCACGCCGGAATGTCCGCGCAGCAGGCCGTTGACGCGCAAGACGATGGCCGCGCGCACCGCCGCTTCCGGCAATGGCGCTCCCACGCCGGTCGCATGGGAACGGATGAGATTGGCTTGCAGCGTCTCCGTCTGATCCGGCGAAATGACGACGTTCTTGAACTGGCCGCACCCGGTCGTCACGCCGTAGACCACCTGTTTCTCGGCCACGAGACGATCCACGAACGCGCGTGCTTTTTCCAAAGCGCCGCGGGCCGACGGATCAATGGAAACCCGTTCACGGCCGCGCGCCACGCGAACGACCTCCTCGATCGTCAGGCCATTTCCCTTCAACATGATGGACATACGAAGGAATTCATGAGAATCTCGCTTCAACCTTCCACCCAACTATGGATGTCGTCAACCCAATCTCCCTTGACAACGAGTTCCCTCTTCCGGAAGATGATCGCGGCCCTTTCCAGGAGGAAACCATGAACAGCCAAAACGGCCTGATCAAGCCCGCCCTGCCGGGGGGATTCCAAGACTTCGGTCCGCGCGAAATGCTCGCGCGCGAACGCATGCTGCGCGCCATCGAGCGGATCTACCGCTCCTTCGGCTTCGTGCCGTTGCAGACGTCCATCGGCCAGCGGCGCGAGGTGCTGACCGGCGGCAAGCCCGCCTCCATGCGGATGTGGGACCTGCGCGTGGATGCGTCGCGAGACACGACGGACGAGGCGCAGCGGGTAACCGCGCGCTTCGACCTCACCGTGCCGCTCGCGCGCTACGTCGCGGAGAACATGGGAAGCATCCGCTTCCCGTTCCGCCGCTTCGAGTCGGGCGACGTGTTCCGTGGTGAATCCCCGCAGAAGGGGCGTTACTGCGAATTCCGCCAGTTCGACGCCGACATCGTGGGGGCCCCGACGGGCCCGGCGGACGCGGAGATCATGCTCTGCATGACCTCGGTGATGCGGGCGCTCGGCATCGAGCGCTTCCTCATCAAGGTCAACGACCGGAAGGTCCTGAACGGCTTCGCCGCCCGCGTGGGCTTCGAGCCGGGGAGCGACCAGGCGGCCGCCCTGCTGCGCGTCATGGACAAGGTCGACAAGATCGGCTTGGACGGCGTCTTGGCCGAGTTGGCGGGAAAGGCCGCATCTGATGAGGGTTCCTTCGCATTTGGCCCGGAGCAGCTGGAGGCCGTTCGCGGCTTCATGACGCTGACCGACGGCCTCGCTGACAACGCGCAGCGGCTGGCCAGGCTCAAGGGCTACTTCGCCGAAGGCGGCGTCGGCGCCGAGGGCGTGACCGAGCTCGAGACGATCGCGTCGCTGCTCTCGGCCGGCGGCATGCCGTCCGACCGCTGGACGGTGGATCCGTCCATCGCGCGAGGACTCGGGTATTACACCGGTCCCGTGTTCGAGACCGTCCTGCTCGACGCGCCGAAATTCGGTTCCGTCTACTCGGGCGGCCGCTTCGACGATCTCGTGGCCCGCTTCACGGGCATGTCGCTGCCGGCCGTGGGCGCCTCCGTCGGCGTGGACCGGCTCTTCGCCGCCCTGCAGGAGCTGAAGGCCGTCTCCGCCACCGAGCCGGACGTCGACGCCTTCATCATCCGTATGGACGAGGCGCTGATGCCGGAGTACTTCGCCCTGGCGGCCGAGCTGCGCGCCAACGGCCTCCGGGCCGAGATCGGCATGAGCCACCAGGACATGTCGACCAAGGCCCAGATGGCCACGGCCCTCGACCGGCGCGCCCCGTTCATCCTGTTCCTCGGCGGCAACGAGATCGCTGCCGGCACGGTGCAGGTGAAGGACACGGCCACGCGCCGGCAGACGCAAGTGCCGCGCACCGCCTTGGCGCAGGAGCTCTTGACGCGGCTGGACCGCACGGCCTAAGCTCGTTCCGCGGCGTGCCCGTAGCTCAGCTGGTTCAGAGCATCGGATTGTGACTCCGAGGGTCATGGGTTCGAACCCCATCGGGCACACCATCTTTTCCGCGGAAAGGAGGCCGCCATGTACGTTCTGCTCACGGTGTGGGAGTCGCCGGACGAAAAGGATGTCCACGTTTTGGACATCCCGAACGCCGTGGCGGCCGATCTGCGTCGCTACGCCGACGAAGGCGTTTGCACCGACAAGGACCTGGAGCGCGCGCTCCTCAACCTCCAGGCGCAGACGAAAGAGACCGACGCCAAGACGGCGCGTTCGGCCGCCGTCGGAACCTGGCTCCAGAGGCACGGACGCCGGACCGATCTTCCGACGTTTACCGCCGTCGAGTACTAAACCCGCCGTTCCCTTCTCGGGATCCGGCGGGTGTTTTTCTTTTCCGCGCCGCCCTATACACTTACCGTGCGTATGAAAATCACGGATCTGACAAAACTCAAGCCCAAGAAGCTCGTCGTCTTCGATCTGGACGGCACGCTCGCCCTTACCAAGGCCGTCATGGACCCCGAAATGGCTGATCTGATGAAACAGCTGCTCGGAAGGATGCGCGTCGCCGTGATCGGCGGCGGCAAGTACGGGCTCTTCAAGGAACAATTGCTCGGGCCGCTGAGGGGCGCGCCCACGGCGCTGCTCAAAAACCTGTCGCTCTTCCCCACCACCTCGACGCGCTTCTACCGCTACGACCGCGGCTGGAAAAAAGTGTACGCGCACGAGCTGCCCAAGGCCGACCGCGCCAAAATCAAGAAGGCGTTTTATCAGGTGTTCGACGAAGTCGGGTACCGGCAGCCGGAAAAAATCTACGGCCGACTGATCGAGGACCGCGGGACGCAGGTTACGTGGTCGGCGCTCGGCCAGGACGTGGTCAAGACGCTCGGGAAAAAAGGCGTGGGACTCAAGGAGGAGTGGAAACGGAAATACACGCCGATGAAATTGAAGATCGCTAAGGCGCTGGCCAAGAAATTGCCGACGCTCGAAGTGCGCGCCGCCGGCCACACATCGGTGGACGTCACCAAGAAAGGCATCGACAAGGCCTACGGCATGAAGCAGATCGAGAAATACCTGCGCGCCGCGAGGAAGGACATCGTGTTCATCGGCGACGCGATATTCCCGGGCGGCAACGATTATGCAATCGTCAAAACCGGCGTGGATTATATCCCCGTCAACGGCCCGGAGGAGACCAAGCGGGCCATCCAATTTTTGTTGCAGCAAGCGGATTGACGGGAACGGACGGCTTTCGTAGGATGAAGCCAACGCGTTAACGCCTTTGTTTTGCGAAAAAATATGTCCACCGGCATCTGGATCGTCGTCCTCATCCTGCTCATCGTCGTCATCTGGTTCATGTCCACGTACAACGGCCTGGTGAAGCTGCGCAACCTGGTCGAGGAGGGATGGTCGGACATCAACGTCCAGCTCAAGCGGCGCTACGACCTGATCCCGAACTTGGTGAACGCCGTGAAGGGGTATGCCGCCCACGAGTCCGGGGTGTTTGAGAAAGTGACGGAGGCGCGCGCCGCCGCCATGAACGCGACCGTCCCCGCCGATCGGGCGCAGGCCGAGAACCAGCTCTCGCAGACGCTCAAGTCGCTGTTCGCCGTGGCCGAGGCGTATCCGCAGCTGCAGGCCGCGGGCAATTTCGCGGAGCTGCAGCAGGAACTGACGGACACGGAAAACAAGATCGAATCCTCGCGCCGCTTCTATAATGGCGCCGTGCGCGACTTCGACATCAAGCTCCAAGTTTTCCCCACCAATCTGATCGCCGGCACCTTCGGCTTTGCCAAGAAGGATTTCTTCCAGGCGCCGGATGACGTCAACGCCGCGCCGGAGGTCAAGTTCTAGGAGAATCGCTTGTAGAACGTAGAAGACGTAGAATCGCTCGGCCTTCGGCCTCGTTCGTAGAACGTAGAAGACGTAGAATCGCTCGGCTGCGCCGGGCTCGTAGAGCGTAGAAATCGTAGGAATGTCTCGTCCGCGTCGTTTCTACGTTTTCTACGTCTTCTACGCTTTCTACGTTGAAACGCCGTCCGAACCGCGTCGTTTCTCCGAGCGAGTCTGGCCCCAACCGTGACGAGCGATTCTCCGTTCTACGCTTTCTACGTTTCTACATCTTCTTCGGCGCGAGCAGGCGCTTCGCGTAGGCGTAGGCCTCGTTCGCTTCGTTGTACAACGAGCCGGAGGCGGACTTGATGAAGCGCACGTAGAACGTCAGCGCCTCCTCCGCCGACACGGTTTGGCCGAACACGCGCGCAAGACGCAGAGCCAGGCGGAACCTGCCCTTGTTCAACGCGCTTGGAACCGCCCACCTGGCCGCCGACGCGAGGACGGCGTCTGCTTGAGGATCATGGGCGGCCGCCCAGCGGAGCGTCTGCACAAGATCGTCGGCCACCACCCGCTTCAGCCGGAACACCTCCAGACGGAAGGCGACGTTGTCGGAATCGATCGGCACGTCGAGCTGCCGGGCCGTCCGCTCGATCGTTCGGAACGGAACGTCCATGCGCGAAACGACGAGCTGCCGCACGAACGCCCTCGACATGGGTTTGTGCGCAAGCGCGCGCATCAGGGAGCGCAACCGCGGGAACGAATGGTCGCGCATGAGCGCCTGCGACAGGAGGCGCCGCTTCTCCTCGTTCCACAGCGGATCGTTCAGCCGCGCGGCCATCCGCCGGGCGACGACGCCGTTGCCGACCCACACGGCCCGCCGGCGCAGGAAGCGCCGGCCGTCCTCGAGGCGCCCCGCCTTGCGAAAGGCCGCTTCCGCCGCGCGCACGTCCGCGTCGAACGGCGTCATCTTGCGCGCGACATTGCAGCCGTAGCGCCACCAGTCCGCCGGACGGAAGAAGCCGCGCGGTCGCGCCTTGACGCGCGCAAAGACGTCCACGCCGTGCGGCGCCTCGACGAGCAGGCGATGCAAGGGACGCAGATCCCCGTGCTGGGCCGCGATGGCTTCCGCCCAGACGACGGCATGGGAGCCGTGCAACGCGGTGGCGTTCAAGCGCGCGGCTTCCTTCATGTGCCCGATTGGAAGCGGCGGAATGGCGGACGGCTCCGAGTACTCGAAGGTCAGCTCCCGCGTTCCCGTGCGAAGGGCCAGCGCCTCGAGCGCCGCCTCCGCGGCAACGGTCTGATCGCTTTTTTCCATCGTCTCACTCCTCCGGCGCCTGATGGCGCCCATGGGCCCCGTGCCCGCGCGCGACTTAAGCACGCGCGGGGCGGCATGTCAAGGCGAAGCGATCGCCTCGGCCATGAGCTGCTCCAGCCGGTCGACGTAATGGCCCAAGCGGTACGGCTCCATCGCCTGCTGGATCTCTCCCGCCTTGGCGCGCCACGCGTCGGCCTCCGCGTTCAGCCGGCGGAAGGCGGCCAGCCATTCGTCGCGCCGGCCCGGCGTCACGAGCAAGCCGTTTTTTTCATCGCGCACCAGCTCCCCCACGCCGCCGAGGCGCGAGGCGACGACCGGCACGCCAGCCAGCAGCGCCTCGTAGATGACCGTCGGGGAATTCTCATAGCACAGGGACGGGACGACGGCGGCGTCGGAGATGGCGAAGAGCTTCATCAGATTGTCCAGCGAGACGAATCCGTGGTACACGACGCGCGGATCATGCCGGGCCCAGGCGGCGACTTCGCGCGACAGCGTGCCGTCGCCCGCCACGTGCAGGAGGAACGGAACGTCGAGCGCGCCCAGCGTCTTCAGGAGGAAGCGCAAACCCTTGTGCTCCTCGAGCTGCCCGGCAAACAGCAGGCTCAGCGGCGCGCCGTCGGGACGGCTGCCGCGGGGGCCCGGCGGCATTTCCGGGGCCGGGTTTGGCAGAACCTCCATGCGGCTGCCCCCGAAAAGATGCCGTGAACGGTAAAAGTCCGCCAGCCAATGGGACGGCGAGATGACGACGCCGGGCGAGCCGACGGTGCGGCGCACCTGGCCTTCGTACCACCAGCGGCAGGCGCCGCGGTTCAGGAACGCGTCTTCGCGTCCGTACATGAGGAGGCCGCTCGGCACCGACAGCTGCACGTCGTGCAGCGTGTGCACGTGCGGCAGCCCCAGGCGGCGTATGGCCGCGGCGATCTGCAATCCGATGCCTTTGAGATTGTGGGTCAGCACGGCGTCCGGCCGTTCCTCCGCCGCCAGGCGGCGGAACATGCCGGCCGGCAGGGGGCTGTACAAATCGATCAGATGCCACAGCGCGCGCGCCGGAAACGGATGCGCGGCGGCCGACAGCGGATGGTACAGGTTGGGCGGGTAGAAGCGGTAAACCGTCTCCAGCTGCGGTTCGGCCTCCAGACGGAACGCCGAAAACGGCCCGCCGTACGGCATGGTGGACAGCACGGACACCTTGTGGCCGCGCGCGTACAGCGCGTGCGCCGTGCGCCAGGCGATCTGTTCGGCGCCGCCGCGGGCGTAAGGCGGATAGAGATTGGAGACGATGGCGAGGCGCATAGCGGGGAGCGTAGAAAACGTAGAACGTAGGATCGCTCGTCACGGTTGGGGCCAGACTCGCTCGTAGAAACGACGCGGTTCGGACGGCGTTTCAACGTAGAAAGCGTAGAAGACGTAGAAAACGTAGAAACGACGCGGACGAGACATTCCTACGATTTCTACGCTCTACGAGCCCGGCGCAGCCGGGCGATTCTACGTCTTGTACGTTCTACGAACGAGGCCGAAGGCCGAGCGATTCTACGCCTTCGCGATACACCTCCTCCAACCGATCCATCAGCGGATCCCAGGCGTAATCGCGCAGGACGCGCGCCCGCGCCGCCAAGCCGAGACGCTCGCGCAACGCCGCGTCGGGAAGCAGCGTCCGCAGGGCGTCCGCCAGCGCGGCGGCGTCGCCCGCCGGCACGCACCAACCGGTTTCCCCGTGCAGCACGACGCTGCGCACACCCGGGAGGTCGGACACGACGCTCGGCACGCCCGAGGCGGCGGCCTCGAGCGCGACCAGGCCGAAGGCTTCCCCGCTGGAAACGGACGGCAGCACGTGGACCTGCGAGGCGCGGTAGAGGTCCGGCAATGCCTCGTCCGCCACGGCGCCGAGGAATCGCACGCGTTCCGCCATGCCGAGACGCCGCGCCTCGGCCTCGTAGGCCGCGCGCAAATCCCCGTCGCCGACGATGAGGGCGTTCCACGGCGCCACGCGCCCCCCCCTGCCCGAGGGGGGGCTGCCGGCCGGCCGCAAGGCGGCAGGCGGGGGGGTGGGAGCGGCCGCGATGCGGGCCAGCGCTTCCAGCAGCACCGGCACGCCCTTGAACGCGTGCGCCTCGTCCAACCCGCCGACGAACAGGACCGTCGGCCCGCTCCCCAGCGAGAGCCGCGCGCGCGTCTCCGACGCGTCGCCCGGATGGAATCGCTCGCCGTCCACGCCGAACGGCAGCTCGACGAGGCGGTCGGCCAGCTTCGGCAGCGCGGCGAGCGCCGAGGAGCGGGCGTAATCGAGCGAGCTCACGAGCACGCGGTCCGCCCGCGCGATGAGCCACGGGAACAGCGCGCGCCGGTGCGCCTCGAACGCCAGCCCCTTCAGCCCGTTGGCATGCGTATCCATGTGGTACGTCACGACGAGCGCCTGATCGCCCCGCAGCGCCTTGCGCACGATGGTCGGCTCCGCGCCGCCGAAGAACGGATAATGCAGGTGCACCAAATCAAAACCGGACAGGCGGCGGAACAGCGACGGCACGGCAGCGGCGTTGCCGACCGAGAGCGGCGACGGCACGCGGTGGACGAAATCCGGATCTTCCGGAATCTCGCGGTCGAAGCGCGGCGTGAACACGTGGACGTCCTCGCCGCGCGCGCGCAAACGCTCCGTGTACGCGTGCGCCACGTTTCCCATGCCGCCGTGGTACGGCGGGTAGGTTGAGACGACCTGGGCGATGTTCATAACGGACGTAGAAAACGTAGAATCGCTCGTCGCGGTTGGGGCCAGACTCGCTCGTAGAACGTAGAAAGCGTAGAAGACGTAGAAAACGCAGAAACGACGCGGGTGAGACGCTTCGACGCTTCTACGCCTTCTACGAGCGAGCCGAAGGCGAGCGATTCTACGCCTTCTACGCTCTACGAGCGAGGCCGAAGGCCGAGCGATTCTACTCCTGTTTCCTCTCTAAATCCTTCAGCGCCAGCGCGCGCACGAGCTTGGTGATCTCGCGCTGCGTTTCCTCGATCTTCACGAACAGGCGGAAGGACAGATAGAACAACAGCGCGAGGGCGGCGTAGATGACGAGATCGGAGCCGCGGCCGACGCCCACGGCATTGGCCAGCCACGTCGTCGACTGCGGCAGCAGCGCCACGGCGGCCACGGCCATCCACAGGATGATGAATCCGAGCAGCCCGGCGGCGCGCAGCCTGCCGGCGCGAAACTGCGCCGCGGCGCGCGCGACGGCGAAAACGGCGAAGGCGAGGATGAGAAGCTGGATGGGAAGCATGGGGAAAGATTTTAGCCGCCAGGCGTCAGGGGCGTAGGCGTTAGGCGTTCGCCCGCGTTTCCCACCTGATGGCTGACGGCTGATGGCTCGCGGCGTTCTGCAGGGCAACCACCCCTAACCCTTTACTCGAACAGCCGCCTCACGACCATGCGTCCGAGCATCTTCACGCCAACGAAGAATCCCTGCCCTTTTGACAGCGAATACTCGGTGTAGATGGCCCTGATCGGGATCTCGCGCAGGCGCAAGCCGTGGCGCCGCGCTTCCGCGACGATCTCCGAGGACACTTCCATGCGGTCGCTTTGCACGTGAATGGCGTCCAGGGCGCGCCGCGACAAGGCACGGAAACCGGACTGGCTGTCCGTCACCCATGCGCCGTAGAGGACCGCCGTCGCGAGATTGCCAAGCCGGTTGGCGGCGACGCGGTGCCAGGGCATGGGGGCGCAGTTCCCCAGCAGCCGCGAGCCGATGACGACGTCCGCTCCCTCGCGCAGGGCCTCCGCGAAACGCGGGATCTCTTCCGGCTCATGCTGGCCGTCGGCGTCCAGCGTGACGACCGCGTCCGCCCCCAGGCGGCGCGCGGCGGCGAATCCCGTTCCCAAGGCGGCGCCAAGACCGCGGTTCACGGCATGCCGCAGCACCGTGGCGCCGACGCGCGCCGCCGCTTCGGACGTCCCGTCCGCCGACCCGTCGTCAACCGCGACCACACGGTCGACGAACGGCCGCGCGCGCGAAACCACGGCCCCCACGTGCGTCGCCTCGTTGAAGGCCGGAATGACGGCGATGATCTTCATACGGCCAAACTATCATCTGTTTCCGCGGGAACGTCAAACCGCGGCGCGCCGCCCGGGACGGGCGGCTAACCCATCGTCAACAGCAGTTTGTTCTCCCGCACGTATTCCACGGTTTTGCGCAGGCCGTCTTCCAGCCGCACCAGCGGCAGCCAGCCCAAATCCTTGGCCCGGCCGATGCGCGGCGCCGGAAGCTCCGAGAGGAACAGCAGGTCGGCGCCCGCCACGATTTTGGAAGACGAGCCGACCAGGGCGATCACTTCCCTGGCGACGTCGGAGATGTTCACTTCGGCGTCATGGCCGAAATTGACGACGTCGGGCGCCTGCGGCGCGGCCATCAGCCGGACGAGGCCGTCCACGACGTCATCCACGTACACGAGCGACGTGCGGAGTTCCCCGTTCCCGTAAATCACGAGGTCCTTGTTTTCCATCGCGTTCAGCACGAAATCCGGGATGAGCTGGCCGTCGAACAGCGGCAGGCGCGGGCCGTAGGTGCGGAAGACGCGCGCGATGCGCACGTCCAGCCGATGGACCTGGCGGTACGTGGCGCACATCGTCTCCGCGAAGCGCTTGCCCTCGTCGTAGCAGGCGCGCGGCGACAGCTGGTCGACGGCGCCGAACTGCGTCTCTTCGACGAACGGGTCGTCGGCGCGGCGCGGGCCGTACACGACGGAGCTCGAGGTGAAGACGACCCTGGCGCGGTACCGGCGCGCGATCTCCAGCGGAACGTACATCCCGAGGGCGTTGGCCAGCAGCGTCTGCATGCGGAACTGGTCGAATCCCGCGATCGACATGGGGCAGGCCAGGTGATAGATCTCCTGCACGCCCTGGAACGGGATTTTGAAGGCGGCGAGCTCCGCGAAGGATTCCAGATCGAGCGGCTGCGTCACATCCGCGCGCAGGAATTGGAAATCGGGATTGGACAGCAGCGCCTCGATGTTGCGCTCGTGGCCGGTGGAGAAATTGTCCACGCAGATCACGCGATGGCCATCGCGCAGCAGGCGCTCGCACAGGTGCGAACCGATGAATCCGGCCCCGCCGGTCACGAGGACGTTCTTTTTTTCGAAGATGGGATCGGGCATACGTGTGCATTGTACGCCATTGGGTCCGATCGCTGTAGGGGCTGGCCCCCGTGCCCGCCCGCCGTATCGCGGGCACCCACAGGGAGTTGCCCCCTACGGGGGCGGCGCATCCGACCCATTCCTTCATCCTCCTACCAGCACCTGCCGGCTGAAGACGTCGTCGCTTTGCGCCGACAGCGGCAGGCCTTCGGGCAGCGTCTCCCAGGAGCCGGCGAGCATGCGCACGAACAAGCGTTCGAAATGGTTCGCCGCGAGATCCGTCACGCGCCGCCGCGTTCCCCGGTCGACGTACCAGGCGTCGGTCGATCCCGGCGCTTCCATGAGCGCCCCGGACGGCCAGGATGAGGAAAGCGCGGCCTGGTCGATATCCGGCCCCTGGCGGAACTTGGTGAAATAGGTCGGCTCGACGTCGATGACGCGCGACGCCCAATCGGGCCCTCCCAGCGCGCGCGCCGCCGCTTCGTCCTTGATCCAGCGCAGCGTATAACCGTCGGGCGAGACGAAATACGTCCTCGGGTCGCTGGCGATCTTTACCCAGTACGTGCCGGGCCGTACGAGGACGGGAGCGCCCAACGGAATCGCCGCCATGTCGGAAGGCGGAATCGTCCTCACGCTGGAAAAATCAGGGAACCAGCTGCGGAAGATGACGGCGTTCGGGAACGGATGGCGCTTGCCGTCCAGGCCGACGATATAGACCGTCGGCAAGGCGGCAAGGCGGATCAAGGAATCGACGGGAGCCGACGCAGGCAAAGCGGCATTGGCGGCCGCGCGGTCGTACGCGGACGGCGAGGATTCCCCTCCTGCCAAGCCTGTCCTGAGCGAAGTCGAAGGAGGGGGGCTGCCTGCTGGCCGCCCGTTGACAGGCGGGGGGGTCTGCATCGCGACCGGCACGGCGGCGCCCGTGTGGTCGAAGGAGCCCGCGATCTGCAGCGCCCGCCCGACATTCAGCCGGCCCGCGCCGACGGCGCCGACGGGTGCGCCGCCCGTCGACGTGATCGGATCCGCCGACAGCTGCAGGATGGTGCGGATCTGGTCCGGCGTGAGCGTCGGGTGGACGGAAAGCAGCAGGGCGGCCGCGCCGGAAACCAGCGGCGCGGCGAAGGACGTGCCGGACCAGCCGTCGTCGTACGGCTTGGTGAAATCGCCGTATTGCGGCCGGTAAAGCTCCGTGCTGAAGACGTCCGTCCCCGGCGCCGCGATGTCCACGCATCCGCCGCCGTAGTTGGAGAAGCTCGCGCGCGCGTCATTCGCATCCGTCGCGGCGACGCCGATGACCGGCCGGACGCCGTTGGCGTTGAAACAGGCCGGGTAATCCGGCGCCTGCGACAGGTCCGTTCCCCCGTCGGCATTCCCGACGGCCGCGACGACCACCACTCCTTGCCGATAGGCCCGCTCGATTTCCGTTTCGAGGTCCGGATCCAGGCTGGTGCCGCTGAAACTCAGGTTGATGACGCGGGCGCCGTGGTCGACGGCGTAGCGGATGGCCGGCACCACGTTGGCGCTGTCCCCGCGCCCGAAGGCGTCCACGATGCGCAGCGGCATGATTTGGACGCCGAAAGCCAGTCCGGCGATGCCCTGGGCGTTGTCGGCCGTCGCGGCGATTTCGCCGGCGATGATGGTTCCGTGGTCGGCGCCGTCCGGCAGCCAGCCCTGCGACAGGTCCGGCTCCGGGTCATTGGTGTTTTCCACGAAGTCCCAGCCGTGCACGTCGTCCACGTAGCCGTCATGGTCGTCGTCGATGCCGTTGCCGGGAATCTCCCCGGGATTCGTCCAGATATGATCCTTGAGGTCGGGATGCGAGAGGTCCACGCCGGAATCCAGGATGGCAACGATGACGCTCGAGGAGCCGCGCGCATAGTCCCAGGCCGCGGGAGCGCCGACGCGCGCCAAGTAATCCTGCTTGGCGAAGTCAGGATCGTTCGGGACATAGGCCAGGGCCGTGAGCGGGATGAACCACGCGGCGAGCAGGGCGGCGATCAGGCGTTTCATGCGACGCATTGTAACACACGGGGAGGCTGCGGCGCGGATTCGCACGCAGGACTCCCCCTTGCCTCTCCTTGCCAAGTCGGAACTCCCCCTAACCCCCTCTTGAAAAGAGGGGGTGCGCGTTCCGGACCGCGCCATTCCCCTCTTACGAAGAGAGGGTGCGCGGGTTCCCATGATCCATCCCCCTCTCTCGGAGAGAGAGTCCGGGGGAGTTCCGGCAAGAAACGAAAAACACGGAGCCCGCTGGAGAACGGACCCCGTGTTTTCATATTCTCGAACCTACGATTTCGGATTCAAGGCCGTGCGCGTGGCCGCGTCCAGCGCGCCCGTGACGGGCAGCCGCCAGCCGGCCTGCAATGCCTTCAGCGCGGCGCGGGTCGCCCCGCCGAAGTAGCCGTAGGCGATGCCCTTCGGGATCGTGAGCAGATGCTTGGCGACCAGGAATTGCTGCAGGGCCGTCACGTCGTCGCCCTTCGAGCCGACCGCAAGGTTCTTGAGATACGCGTGGACGGCTTTGGCGACGGGCGAGGCCGGAGGAGCCGCGGGAGCGGCGGCAGCTGCCTTCGGATTCAAGGCCGTGCGCGTGGCCGCGTCCAGCGCGCCCGTGACGGGCAGCCGCCAGCCGGCCTGCAATGCCTTCAATGCGTCGCGCGTCAGCGCGCCGAAGCGGCCGAAGGCCACGCCCTTGGGCATCTTGAGCAGGCCCTTGGCGACCAGGAATTGCTGCAGGGCCGTCACGTCATCGCCGGTGGAACCGACCGCCAGGTTCTTCAGATACGCGTGAAGCGCCTTGGCGACGGGCTGCGCCGGCGTGGCCGGGGTGGCCGGGGTCGCAGGCGTGGCCGGCGTCGTCGATGTGGCGGGCGTGGCCGGGGTTGCAGGGGTTGCCGGCGTCGCGGGCGTTGTCGCCGCTGCTGCAGCGACGATGGAGAAGACGCCCGAGATGCCCGTCGCCTGCGTCACGCCGCTCGCATCGCGGCACTCGATTTTCACCCGGGCCGACGACGTCGCCGCGCTCGGCACCGTCCACGCATAGGATCCCGTATTCGCCACGCCGGCGGACGCGATGAGCGTGTAGGCGCTGCCGTCCGCCGAGTAGGAGAGCAGGACATCGTGGATGTCCGAGCCGGAGGACGTCCAGACGATGGATTGGGCGGCGCCTTCCGTGAGCGAAGCGCCCGCGGCCGGCATGCTTACCGTGCAGGAATCCGTCGCCGGCGCGACATACCCGCCGCCGCCTCCGCTCGCGCCGCCGGAAGACGGCGTCCGCACGGACGCGGAAGCCGATGCGGCGGATTCGGCGCTGCCGTTCATCGAGGTGATCTCGTAGTAGTACGTCGTGCCGCCCACGACCGTCGTGTCCGCGTAGGTCGTCGTCGCGCCGGAAGAAACAGTGGGCTCGCTGCCGACACGGCTGAAGGTCCCCGTGGGGGACGTGCTGCGGTAGATGTCGTAGCCGGAGGCGCCGGTGATGGCTCCCCACGAGAGGTTCACCTGCGTGGAGCCGGTCGTCGTCGGCGTGGCAAGGGTCGGCGCCGAAAGAGACCCCGTGTCGCCGCTGGTCGGCGCATACGTCGACAAGTGGTCGGTGACGGCCGCGATGGTGATGGAGCCGACATTCCCCAGGTTGGCATCCACCGTCTTGCCGGAGCTGCCGTCCAGGATGCCGCCGCTCGCGTCCTTGTAGATCACGGCCGACGGGAGCGTCGTCCAGTCGCCGCTGGCGTCGTCCTGATACGACATCTTCAAGGCATCGGCCGCCGTCTTCGTATTGATGCCGGAAGCGGAAAGATCCGACGACGTGAACGTCTTCTCGACGGTGCCGGTGCCGCTCGGCATGGCGTCGAGCGAATTGTTGTCCGAATCCTTGGCGGTGATGTCCACGGCGGAAGGCACGGTGGAGCTGCCGATCGCCGACTTCAGCACGGTGGCCGTGCCCGTGGAGAGGACGCCGCTCGTCTCGTCGCTCTTCACGCTGCCGCTCGACGTCGAGGAGCCGTAGGCGCCGCCGTTGATGACGAGGCTCGCGTCCGCCGAAGCGTCCTTGAGGACGCCGCCGGAAGCGGGCGCGAACGGCATGGAGGCGGGCGACGTCGCCGAGACGGTCGAGGAGAGGGTGACGGTATTGCCCGTTGCGGAGGGCGCGCTGCCGGACGTCGTGACCAGGCTGGAAAGCGCCGAGGATTGGTAGCCGTCCGCCGATCCGGAAACCTTCCACGTGCCGTCGGTCACGTGCAGCGTGTAGGCGCCGGTGGAATCGGTCTGCGCGCTGACGAATCCGCCGCCCAACTTGCTCGCCTGCACGGTGGCGTTCGCGATCGGATTGCCGGAACCGTCAACTGCCGTCCCCGAAATGGTGTCCGAGGCGATCGGCAGAGTCACACCCAAGGTCGGATTCTCCGCGCTGGTCTTATGCGTCGCGTCGACCGTGACGGACGCGGGAGCGAAGGCATAGCCCGGCTTGGTGACCGCCATCGTGTACGTCCCGTCTGCCAGATTGGCGGCGTAATTGCCGGAGGCGTCGGTCTGCACGTCCGTGCGGACGCCGTCGGACGCCGTGAAGGCCACCTGTGCATTCGACACGGCGGCCGGCGTTCCCGCATTGTCATCCACCGTTCCGCTGACGCTCTCAACGCTTGCAGGCGTCGTCAGCGTCAAGGAGATAGGGCTGCTGGCGACGGTGAGGAGGCCCGCCGCATACCCGCTGCCGCTGAAATCAGACGCGGCGACGGTCATGCCGGGAATGTCCGCCTGCACGAGATAGGTGCCGGCGGGCAGCGACGTCGTGAAGGTGTTGTTGCCGGACGTCACGTCCTTCAGCCGGAGGAAGGACTGCTGCGCGGCGCCGCTGCCGCTCGAGACGAAGCTCACCAGGCCGCTCGGGACCTTCGTGATGCCGGTGAGGGCGATCGTGAGCGTAACCGTCACGGCCCCGCTGCCGGAGACCGCGAAGTTCTTGCCGGACTGATCCGCCGACGCGTCGAAGGCGGCGAGCGGCGGGAGCTGGCCGACGCCCGGCAGGGTGGCCGTCAGAGTGTAGCAGTTCGTTCCGGAGGTCGTGCAGGCCGGCGCCTTGAAGGAATAGTTGCCGCTGCTGTCCGTTGCCGCCTGGTTGAACGTGCCGTTCGTGCCGACCAGCGAAACGAACGCGCCCGGGACGGCGGAGCCGTTCGTCACGGATCCGGAGATCGTCACGAACGTTCCGGTGCCCGTCTGGGACGGAGCGAAATTGACGCCCGTCTGGCCCGAGGATCCGGAGGCGATCGTCACCGTCTGCTCGGCGAGCTGGCCGTATTGCGGCAGGAAGGAGCCGACGTTCCAGGTGCCCGCGGCGACGTAGAGCGTGTAGGCGCCCGTGGAATCGGTCTGCGCGCTGGCGCCGCCCGGCGCGTCCGTGCGGTAGGCGTACACCGTGGCTCCGCTGATGACGTTGGTGCCGTCCGTCACCTTGCCGGAGATGCTGGAAGACGGTTTGGCGATGGTGAGGGTCATGGCGGAGAAGGCCGGCGTGACGGCCGAAGCGCCGTTGATGGCGTCATTGCCGCTGCCGTCCACGACGACCGGCACGATCTGCGAAGGCGGCGCGCCGGCGAAGGAGGCGCCCACCATGAAGCTGCCCGCGGCGACGTTCAGCGTGAACGTGCCGTCGGTCGCGCTCGTCGTGTGCGTGCCCGTCCCGCCCTGCGGCGAGAAGGCGAACACGTCGGCGTTCGCCACGACCTTGGACGTGCCGGTCGTCCCGTCCTTCACGGTGCCCTTGATCGTCTTGAGCGACGAGCCGGACGTCAGCGAAACCGCCAAGGAACCGCAGGCCGTGGCCGTGCCGTTCACCGTGCACGCGGGAGAGGCCGTGTGGTCAATCACCAGCTCCTGCGGCTTCGGCGGGAGGAAATCCATGACCGGCGCCGGCCCGAACTGGTTTCCGGCGTTCATGTGCGGCCCGACGCCCAGGTGCCAGCGTCCGTCCGTGAGATTCAGCGTGGCCGACCCGGCGCCGCTGCCGTTCAGCGGCACCTCTTTGAGGCGGAACCCTTGGGTGTTGGACGCATTGGCGAACACGTCAAGGTCGCCGCTGTCCGGTCCGCCCGATACGGCCACCGTCACGCTCGTGCCGCCGCTCATGGACGCAAGCGTGTAGGTTTTCGTCACGTCGCTCCCGTTGATGTTGACGTGGTCCGGGAACGTCAGGCCGACATAGGAGTTGCTGCCGGAGGTGACGGTCTGGTCGGTGGAGATGAAGTAGTCCCCCGGCGGAAGCGTGTTGAACGTGTACGACGCGGTGCCGCTCGAGAACGCCGGAGACGCGCTGAACGAGCCCGCCTGCGGAGAATTGAGGTAGACGTTCATCGTGTCGCCGTCGGCGGCGCCGGCGGCGGCGAAGCTCACGGTCAGGTTTTTGGAACCGGTCGTGGGCTGGATGTAGAACGGCGAGGACGTCAGGGACTCGAGCACGGTCGAGCCGTTCATCGTCTTGATGTCCACGGTGTAGCCGGAGGAGTTCACGTCCGCCGGCACGCTGGTGTTCTTGATGCCGGCGATATCGATCGACAGGAAATCGTGCCCGTCGGATCCGTTCAAAGCCGTCGCGCCGGAAAGGTTCACGGTGACGGTGCGGGACGCGACGTTCACGGTGACGCCGTCATGGGCAGCGCCTCCCTGCGTGGCGGCCGCTGAATCCTCTGCGACGGACGTCCCGCCGCAGGACGCTCCGGTCGGAGCGCTCGCGGACGTGCACTTGAACGTCACCGTGCCGCCGGCCGGCCCGTCCAAATCCTTCCGCATCGGGCTGTTCACGTCCTGCTTGGCGCCCGAGACGTCGAAGCCCGCCGGGAACGTGAGGACGACGGTGCCGCCGTCGGGAATCTGCTGGGAGATCGGCAGCCGGACGCCGTAGATGGTGGTCTGCCCGGGCAGCGTGTTGAACGGCTTGACGTCCACCGGCGGGGCGAAGCCGAACGTGCCGGACGAGAAGTTCTGCGGCACGAAGGCGCCCGCCATCTGCTGATTGGTCGCCATGCCGCCGCCGAAGGCGGGCCCGAGCACGCCCTTGGTGGTTCCGCTGGCCTGAATGGGCGCGACGCCGACGTTGGACGAACCGATGGCATTGCCCGACACGTCCTTGACGCCCGTGACCGTTACGGAAATCTTCTGGCCGTCCAGCGCGGATGCGCTGAGGCCGTTGTAGCCCGCGATGCTGGCCGTCATCGACATCGGATCATACGTGACCACCGCCGTCGTCGGAATCGAGATCGGGGTTCCCGTTCCGTCCGCGCCGTAGGTCAGCGCGTAGTTCCCCGCCTTGAGGACGCTCGCGCCGAAATTCGTCGTGTCCGTCGCCTGCGCGGCGTTCATCGGCTTGGAGAACGTGACGGCGAGATTGTAGTCGTCGGCGCCGACGAATTTCACCGCGGGCGCGGACGTGTCCGCGTCGCCCGTCGTGAAGCTGCGCGTCTGCGCCGCGATCGCCTGGCCGTTCAGCGCCGTGACGCCGGCGCCGACATTGAGCGTGTAGGTGGTGTTCGGACTGAGCGCGGAAAGCGGGAATATGTAGGCCTGCTGCTCCGTCGGATGGTACTCGACCTTCGCGTTCACGACGGAGGAGCCGATCGAGAGGTACAGGCTGCTCGACGTGATCGTCGAGGCGTCCATGCTTTCGCTGAATCCGACGTTGACGGCCGGCAGCAGGACGGGCACGCCCGTCGCGCCGTTGTCGGGATAGGAGCCGACGATGGTCGGCGCCGCGGTGCTGCTCGTGTCGGACGTCGTGAAGTCCGACGTATAGACGACGTTCGACGCCGTATTGGCCAGCGCCATGCCGTTGGCCGCCAGCGCGCCGCCGAGGATCTTGACGCGATAATGCGTGTTGCTCGACAGAGGGCTGAACGTGACGACCGCGTTCTTCTTGGAAGCATCGAGCGTCGCCGAAACGACTCCGTTCGTCACGCTCGTTTCCGCGCCGGAAGCGACGGTGAAGAGCTGCACGTTGCTCTTCAAGGAGTAGGAGCCGGCATCATCCGCCATCAGATCCGAGAAGTTGATGACGGCGTTCGTGTTTTTCGGCACGCCCAGGGAGCCGGAGGACGGCGTCAGGCCCGTGACGAACGGTGCCGTGTACGCGCCCTGCCCGTACGTACCGACGGTCGTCCCGCCGCTTGTGAAGGTGCCGTCCGAGTTGAACGTGGCGCCGCCGCCGCCGGTGCCGCTGAACATGTTCACGGAGGAGCCCGTCGTGAAGCCGAAGGCGTACGTGCCGTCCGGCTGATTGCCCTGGATGCCGTTGCCGGAGGTGTCCGTCACGCTCTTGGCGATGACGACGCCGATGTTCGCATTGTCGCCGAACGTGTTGGGGGACGTAAGAGACCACACGGCCATGTTGGCGTTGGACGGCACGCCGTCGATCCGCGTGGACGGCGCGCTGTCGTAGTAGGTCCACGTGCCATGGTCGGTGATGGGGAGCAAGGAGCCGGACGAATTGAAGCTCTCGACGGTCAGCGCGTTGGGAGCCGTCACCGTCGCCTGGCTCATCGGCTTGTCGAAGACGACGTAGATCTTCGCGTCCGAACTCTCCCCGGGGACATTGGTGCTGCCGTCGGTCGGTCCCGTCATCTGCACGTGCGGCTGCGAGCCGTCGCCGCCGAAGCCGCCGCCCCCGCCGTTCAACGCGAGGGCAAGGCCGCTGGAGCCGGTCGTGATGCCCTGCAGGTGCGCCGTTCCATTCCCGTTGTAGAAGGCGTCGACGTCATAGGTGCCGGGAGGCAAACTCGAAAAGCTGAAGGATCCGTCCACGCCGCCGACGGTGGCCGTCGTCGCCGAGAATCCCGTGCCGTCCAGGTAAACGGTCGCTCCGTTGACGCCGGTACCGTTGTTCGTCACGGTGCCGGAGAGAGTCGCCGAGCCGGACAAGGAGGCGGACGTCAGCTGGAAAGGCGTGTTATCCGGCTGCATGAACGTCTTCGTGTTCGTGCCGTCGGAGGCCAACAACTCGTACCGGACGACCGTGCCGGCGGTGCTGATCGCGGATCCCGGGATCGCGTACGAGAAGTACCCGGCGCCTACGGAAGTCCCGTCGACTCTGGTCGTCGGCGGGCAGCCGCTGCCGGCGCAGTAGAGAAGCCAGGACGTCAGCGCCGGCGTCGATGTCGGCGTGGCGACGTCGTCGAATACCTGCGCGTATAGGGTGAGCGTGGCGCTGGCCGCCGCCTGGAACACCGGACGGAACTGGAAGCCCGGCGGCTGCGTGTCGGTGACGGACGCCGTCGTGGTGAAGCCGGAGGCCGGTGTCGTTTCAAGCGCCGAGGATGACGTCGTCCAGGCGCCTGGGCCGTCGGCATAGGTTTGCACTTCCCAGTAATACGTCGTGTTCGCCGCCAATGGCATGGGCGGCGTAATCGTGCGGAACTGCCCCGCGCCGTATCCCAGGTTGCAGTTGCCCGGCGGAGCCTGGCAATGGCTCGACGGATTCAGCCCGTATGACGGGAAGATGTAATCCCACATCGTCGAACCCGACGTGAAGGACGACGAGTTGCTGACCGTGACGCGATAGCTCGATGGCGAAAGCGCGCTGGTCGAGAAATTGAAGCCGGGCGTGGTCTGCACGCCGGTGGCGCCGGAGGACGGCAGCTGCAGGTTCAACCCGCTGCCCGAGCCCGAGGCGAAAACACTGAAGCCGCCCGGGAGCGTGACGACTTCCGAGCCGGTCGATACTTTCACGGTATACGAACCGGCAGGCGTCGATCCACCGTTATTGATGGAGAGGGACAGGACGAGGCTTGTCGAAGTGGTGGCGGAAGTCGGCGTGGCGACGATCGTGGTATCCGGCGTGCCGCCGGAAGCGAAACTGACGGTGCTGACTGTGCCGGAGGCGCTGAAATGCGTGTTGGATCCCGCGATGGTCACCGTCTGCGGCGACGCGGTCGTCGTGGCGACGCCATTGGGCATGACGGATTGGATGGCCGGGATGCCGCCCCCGCCGGAAGGCGCGATGTTGAGCGTGAACGCACGCGTGAAAGTAGCGGACACGCTGTCCGTCACTTTCACATTGAGCGGATAGGTGCCGGCGGCAGGCGGGCTGCTTGTCCACGATGCCGTCGTCTTCAGGGTGGATGTCGATCCAGGCGTCGGGTCGATCGCCATCCCGACCGACGACAGGAGGGTCGTGTCGGCGGAACCCGCTCCGCTGAAAACGTATGGTGCGGTTCCTCCGGAGGCTCCGAAGGTGACAAGGGGCGTGGAGGAATAATCCGTCCCAAGGACGGCCGTCGGAATCGTCGTCGTCGTGATGGAGAGCGATCCACCGGTAACGTTCACGGCCGTCGTGCCGACAGAAGCGCCGCCCATGTCGAAAATGGCATTCGAACCCGATGCTGCGGCCAGCGTTGAAGGCGTAGGGGAAAGGTCTCCCGAAGAGAGCGTCGCACCACTGGCGAAGGTAAGGGTCGCGGAGGCGGGTCCTTGCGGCTGCGTAACCGAACCGATCGTCTTGGCGCCGCCGCTATGGTCCGTAAACGAGAAATTGGAAGCCGAAAGAGCGGCGCCGCCCGAGGCGCGAACGGGCTCATTGAAGGTCACGGTGAGTGTTGAGCCGCCTGCATATCCCGTCACCGACGTGATCGCCGGCGTCCCGTAGACGACGCTGTTGGCGGTAAAACCGGATCCGGGTCCGTCCCCGCCGCTTGTCACGACGCCGTTCGCAGAAATGGAAGGGGCAATGGAATGGCCGGAGGTCGAAAAGGCGGAAGACGTATTGAAGGCGACGTAGAACGTCGTCATGACGCCGTTTGACAACGCGGGAGGCGTGGAGGGCACCAGCGTGATGACCGCCGGCGACGTGGTCGTCCATCCGCTCGTACTGAGCGGGACAAGCATGTCGTCGGCGCCGAAACCGGGGGTCGTGCCGCTTTCTTCAAACAGCGCGATGCCGGACGTCGCATGGGTCGCGTCGAAACCCGCAAGGTCGGTCGTGGCGAAACTTGAACCGCCGACGTTCACCGTAACGCTTGAAAGCGATTGCCCGGTTGTCGATGCTGTCGCGTCGATCCGCAAGAGCGCGATCGGGCCGGACGATGGCGCCGGAATGATGGCGCCGGAAATGTTGTCCGGCAATCCCATCGTCGAAACGTTGATCGTCGGACCCGTCGTGGCGCGAGCGGCCAGCGGGCCGACGAAAGATCCGAGGCCGACGGACCACAGGATCGTGGTCGCGGCGACGGCGGCGTGAATGGATCGGCGCAAGGACGGCATAGGCGAGACAGCCTCACCCGAGGCTTATGCTTTCAAGTGAATGAAAGAGTTAATGATGATTCATTGTAGCAAAAACCGTTTCGGCGTGTGAAAAAACGCTGTGGATAACTCGCACGCAGGACTCCCCCTTGCCTCTCCTTGCCAAGTCGGAACTCCCCCTAACCCCCTCTTGAAAAGAGGGGGTACGTGTTCCGGACCGCGCCATCCCCCTCTTACGAAGCCTGTCCTGAGCGAAGTCCCGCTCAGCGGGACGAAGCCGAAGGAGAGGGGGTCCGGGGGAGTTCCGGCAAGAAACGAAAAACACGGAGCCCGCTGGAGAACGGACCCCGTGTTTTCATATTCTCGAACCTACGATTTCGGATTCAAGGCCGTGCGCGTGGCC
>JAJYIV010000026.1 GCA_021789915.1 bacterium
GAGGGTCATCCCGTCCGGCACGTCGGGCGGCGCGTCGAAGTCGACGCGGATCACCGGCGGGTTCAGCGATACGACCGTATGTCGCGGCGCAACGATGCGCGGCGCAGACCCCACCCCGCCTCCCCCTTCGACTTCGCTCAGGGCAGGCCTTGGCAGGGGAGGCGTCGCAGAAACGACAGACGGCGGTACGACGATGCGCGGTGTCCCGTCCCTGCCTCGCCAACTTGCGTCTTCCAGCCTTCCCCGCGGAGCGGAGAGTTGCGGCGCGGCGTTCGTGATGAGCTCCAACATTCGCTTCTCCTTTGTCCGTTGAGAAAAGGACGTCTCGCCCTATGCGAGAGACGGAAGCTAGCACAAAAAACCGGCGCCGTCAAGCGCCGGACTGCATGGTTCCCCAATTCTTCCCGATCTCCACGTCCACCACGAGCGGCACGGAAATCTTCACGACGCTTTCCATGATCTCCTTCACGCCCTTGGCGACCGCCGCGGCGCAATCCGCGCCCGCCTCGATCACCAGCTCGTCGTGCACCTGCAGCAGCAGCCGCGCGGGCCAGCCGCTCTTTTTGAGCCACCCGTCCACGGCGATCATCGCCATCTTCACGATGTCGGCCTCCGCGCCCTGGATCGGCATGTTGATCGCCATGCGCTCCGCGGCGGCGACCAGCTGCGGCACGCCCGAGTGGATTTCGGGGAACGATCGGCGCCGACCGAATGGAGTCTCCACATATCCCAGCGCCTGTGCCTGCGCCTTCATGGCGTCCATGTACGCGCGCACGGCGCGATGGATCTCGAAATACTTCGCGACGAACGCCTGTGCTTCCTCCATCGACATGCCCGTGGAGCGCGCCAATGAGCGCGGGCCCATGCCGTAGAGCAGCCCGAAGTTGATCGCCTTGGCGCGGCGGCGCTGCTCGCTCGTGACGTCCTTCTCCGCCACGCCCCAGACCTCCGCCGCCGTGCGCGTGTGCACGTCCGCGCCGTCGTTGAACGCGCGGATGAACGGCTCGTCGCGCGCGATGTCGGCCATCAGCCGCAGCTCGATCTGCGAGAAGTCCGCGGCGACGAGCTTCTTGCCGCGCCCGGCCACGAATGCCTTGCGGATTTCGTTGCCAAGCTCCGTGCGGATCGGGATGTTTTGCAAATTCGGATCCGACGACGAGAGACGGCCAGTGGAAGCGACGGCCTGGTTGAACGTCGTGTGCACGCGGCCGTCCTTGGCGACGAGCTTCGGCAGCGCCTCGACGTAGGTCGACTGCAGTTTCGACAGTTCGCGGTACTCGCGCAGAAGCGGGATGATCGGATGCGCGTCCTCCAGCTTGTCGAGCTCGGACGCGGCCGTGGAAAATCCGGTCGCCGTGCGCTTGATGCCCTTGGTCGGCAGCCCGAGCTTGGAGAAAAGCACGTCCGCGAGCTGCGAGGGGGAATTGAGGTTGAAATCCACGCCCGCCGTCTTCGCGACGTCCTTCGTCAGCGCCTCGAGACGCTTGGCGAGTTTTTTGGAGAACGCGGCGAGGGCGCCCGTATCCAGCTCGATGCCGGCCGCCTCCATGTCATGAAGCACCGGCACCAACGGCATTTCGATCTCTTCGAAAATCCTCGTCATGCCCTGGTCCGCCAAGGCCGCGCCCATCTTCCCGGCCAGGGCGGGGAAGAGCGCGGCGGCCGTCCCAAGCAGGCGCGCGTCCTTCTCGCCGGAAACGGCCGACGGGATTTCCGGCAGCTTGGCCTTGAGATACTCGGCGGCGATGGACGGCACGTCGTGCGCGCGCGTGCCGGCGTGGAGCAGATACGAGGCGATCATCAGGTCGAAGGTCACGCGCTCGAAACGCCAGCGCGTGGCGTGCATGAGCGCTTTCAGATCGTGGGCGACGACGCGCGCGGCGGCGCGCAGCTTTTTCGACAGCTCTTCCAGGCGCGGCGCATCCGCGTCCGGAACGACGACGGTGCGCGCGCCGTCGGAAACGGCGACGGCGATATGCGCGGCTCCGAACAGGTCGGCGGGGCGCGGCAAGGCGAGGACGGCGATCGTCTCGCCGCCTAGCGCGTGCAGGGCGCTTTGCAGGGATGCGAGGCTCTCCGCGAGAACGGCCTTCCTCGGGGCGCCGGCGGTTCCTCCCGGCCCGCGCCTGGAAACCGGGGGCGGCGCGGATGCGCCGCCCTGCGCGGAGGTTCCAAGCGGCGGCGCCTCCACGGCCGCCGCGTGCTTGCGGATCAGGCTTCGGAACTCAAGCGCGCGGTAGCGGTCGAGGATGCGGTTCCAATCGAACGGCTTGAGGGCGGCGTCCTTCAAATCGAAGGGAAGCGGGGCGTCGCGGACGATCGTCACCAGGTGGCGCATCTCTTCGGCCGTCTTCTCGCGCCCCGCGAATTTTTTTGCGAACTTCTCCGGCACGGCGCCGCGCCTGACGGCGTCGAAAATCCCGTCGGCCGTTCCGTACGCCTGCAGGAGCTTCGTCGCCGTCTTCTCGCCCACGCCCGGCACGCCGGGCAGATTGTCCGACGGGTCGCCGCGCAGCGCCTTGAAATCGATGAGCTGCGCCGGCGAGAGGCCGAAACGCCCGCGCACGGCGGAAGGATCGTACGTTTTGGTTTCCGACACGCCTTTTACGAAGGCGACGACGTGCGTGCGTTCGTCCACGAGCTGCAGCGCGTCCATGTCGCCCGTGACGATGAGCACGCGATAGCCCTTCGCTTCGCCGCGCGCCGCCAGCGTGCCGATCACGTCGTCCGCCTCGTAGCCGGCGAGCGACACGGACGGGATGCCGAAATCCTTCAGCATGTCCTGCACGAGCGGGATCTGGTCGTACAGCTCCTGCGGCTGCTTCTCGCGCGTGGCCTTGTAGGCCGCGTATTCCTTGTGGCGGAACGTCTTCCCGCGCAGGTCCCACGCCACGGCCATGGCGCCTGGACGGTATGCCTCGAGGATTTTCTCGAGCATCATGGAAAAGCCGTAGGCGGCATTCACGACCTGGCCGCTGACGGTCGTGAGGGGCGGGATGGCGTGCCAGGCGCGGTGCAGCAGCGCATTGCCGTCAAGCAGGACGAGGGTTTTCGCGTTCGGGGAAGCCATGTATCCGAGATGGTAGCAGAGGAAGCGAAATAAAACACCGCCCGCCGGCACTCCCGACGAGGAAGCGGAGGGGGCGGCGAGGACGGAGACGGCGTTCAGGCGTACCGGCGGACGAAGGCGTCCGTCGCCGGGACGACGGCGCGCGCCTGAAAGACGAGCTGGCGCACGCCACGGCGGGAACGGGCGAAGACGCAGCCGTCCTTCGTGACGCGCTGCAGGGTGCCGCAAGAATCGGGCGACGCGTGCGGCGGACGGATCGAGAACGGCGGCAGCCCTCCGCGCGGGGCGGGGCGCGGGCCGATCGAGATCGGCACCAGGCGGCCGTCTTCGAGCGTCGCGAACGCGGTGAGGCTCGACGGGTCGCGCCCGTCAAACTTGCCTTGCCAGATGCCTTGCGACAATCCCGCGACCGGTCCGGGAAGCGCGGCGGCTGGATTGCCCGCCCACGTGCACACGGGGCCCTTGCTGCGCGCGGACGCGGCCACTGCCGCTTCCAGGTCGCGGCGGGAGATCGCGCGCACGGCGGAACCGCTGGCTTCCACGAGCAGGTGGCCGTTGAGCGCCGACGCCTGCAGGTGCGGCGACGCGTCGAAACTGCTGGCGAGCGCCACCGCATCCTGGGATCCGCGGAGCGCGGCCGCGTACCACGCAAGGGGAAGGTCGGGACCCGCGAAGAGCCGGCCGCGTTCGTGCGGCGAGACGTCGAGCGAGTCGGCCGTCGCCAGCGCGCGCAGGAAGATTCCCGCCGATGGCAGCGGCAGGACCGCTCCGGCAAAGCCGCCGATCACGATCGCGTCCTTTCCGCGGCCGAGAACGCTCACGGCGCCCGCATAGGCCACGCCTCTGGTATCGAAATCTTCGCGGCCCGCGTCGTCCGCGTCGCCGACGAGCGACCACAGGTGGAAGCCGTCGGCCGACAGGCCGAAGGAGAAGGCGCGGCGGTCGGCCAGGACCACCGTCGCATGGTCTGACAACAGTTCGGAACGGAAACAACGGACGTCGGAAGAACGGGCAGTTGCCGTGTGCATGCTGCGAACTCCGTGGAAGCGCGAGACGCGCCATCGGATGAAGGTTCCGGCGGGAATGCCGGGCGTTCCGCCGCGGAACGCCGGCTGATCGTACGCTGCGGCAAGGAGCAGGTCAACCGCGGTAATGCGAACAAAACCCGCCCTGCTGGCGAGGGCGGGAACATTACCGCTGGATCGTCGCTATGGCTGGAGGGATGGGACGGCTTTCCCGCCCACGGTCACATGGATGACGGATACGGGCGGGAATTGGACGAGCGTTTGGGCAATTTCCGCCCGGACATTGGCCGAAGCGCACGCGCCCGCGGGAACGGCAAGCGGCTGGTTGAAATCCGCCGAAGCGATCTGTCCGTCCAATACCAACGTATGAACGCCGGCATCCTTCGGCAGGAAGGAAGAGTATCCCTGCCCGCGCTCCGAGGCCGTCGGACCGTTCAGCAGCTCCGTCAGCGCGGCGCGTGCCACGGCGGACGTTTCGGCGACGGTGCGCTGGACGGGGAAGACGAGGGAGCAGTCGCGCCCGGATCCCTTGGATGTATTGGAGAAATACACGTTAAACGTCGTCGCGCGGTCCGTCAGAAGATGCAAGGGAACGGAGACGACCTGCGCCTCGGCTCCCGCGCGGTCGCGCAGCGAAAGCTCCAGGCTGAAAGAAAGGTCTTTCATGGCCGGCAGGAACAAATCCAGCCGGAAGGCGCCGAAGCCGCCCGGGACGGCCGCCACCACCGGCGCATCTCCCTCCGACCGCAACTCGCCACTGGACGCGCGCACGCGCCAGTGGATGGTTCCCGTCTCGGATTTCGCAAAGCCGAACACGACGAGCGGGGACGTGACCGTGGAATCGATGCCCGGGGACGTAACGCGTATGCCGGACGACTGCGCTTCCGTAATGGAAGTCGGCGCGATCATGCGCGTGGATCGATCGCGCGTTCCGTCGACGCTTACCAGCATGCCGGATTTCAATCCGCTCAAATCGACCTCCCCGAAGCCGACGTTCTCCGTGCTCCTGTCCGGAAGCACGAGGGAAAAAACACGGCCGGTCGGGTTGATGACGTCGACGACGCCGACCAGTCCCGAAACTTGTTCCGTCGCGGAAACCGACGGCGGAGAAGCCTCTTGTTTCGCAGAACGCGAAAAAACCGCACAGCCGGCGCCTGCCGTCACGAGAAAAACGAGAGCGGCCGCAAACCAGTATTTCATAGGCAGAGTCTGGCCTGGAGACTACGCAAATGCGGCCGTTCTGTCAAAAAGAACGCCCCCATCGCGTGGGGGCGTTCTGGGGCGACCAATGGGAATCGAACCCATGTAGCCGGAGCCACAATCCGGTGCTCTCCCATTGAGCTATGGCCGCCGTCTTGACGGAAAACTTCGGCGTGGCGCAGGCGAATGTACCACCTTCGTCGTCCGGCATCAAGTCTGCTTAGGGGCGCTTGGGGGCGTCTTTCCAACCGTTTCGGAAAGAGTACGATGAAGATGCAATCCCTTTATCCTTCCATCTATGCGCGTCAAAGACCTCATGATGACGGAGTTCGTGACGATCGCCCCCGGCCTGCCGTGGGAGGACGCCGCCGCCCTCCTGCACGCGCATCATGCCGCCGGCGCACCCGTGGTCGACGCGAACGGAAAACTGATCGGCATCCTGTCGGAAAAGGACCTGTTCCGCGGCATGTTCCCGTCGTACCGGGACTGGATCGAGACGCCGCACGCGTACCTTTCGTTCGAGGAGTTCGAGCCGGACGCGGCGGACTTGGCGGGCCGCACGGTGGCCGATGTCATGAGCACGCGCGTCATCACCGCCACGCCCGAGACGCCCGTACTGCAAGTGGGCGCTTTGATGGCCGCGAGCGGCATCCATCACGTGCCGGTGCTCGACGGCGGCGAAGTCGTCGGCCTCGTGAACCGCGGCTCGATCTACCGCGCCATCCTCGCGCGTTCATTCGGCATCGAGGAATGACGACGGGACCGAAGAACATGGGCCGCGATGGCGAATCGAAAAACCGTCTAAAATCGTCCAGGGCAAGGAGATGCCGAGCACCGGCCAGCCGCACGAAAACGTACGGTGAGACCGGCGCGCAAGGCGTCGACACAGCCATGGACGATTTTAGACGATTTTTGGTGCCCCGGGTTGGAATCGAACCAACATCATCGCCTTAGAAGAGCGCTGCTCTATCCGTTGAGCTACCAGGGCAAGGGGCGCAATCTACGGGCTTCGGACGCATCCGTCAATTGATTGACAGAAGCCTCGAAACCTGCTACAGTCTACCACTTCGAGACGCGGACGACTCGACTCGACCAGGTCGAATCGATTCGCCCCCATCCCGAACGGCCGACGGGGCGCGGACGAGGAAATCCAGGCGGATGCTCCTCGCGCGCATGGGCGCTGCCGCGCCGCCGTGCCGATCGGATTGCGTCGCCGACGAGGGGCCGTGGAGGCGCGTCGGTGATAAAAGGAGGAAGCGATGGCGGGAAATGAGACGAAAGGGAAGATGCCGGGATCGAAGAGGTGGTTGGGAAGGGTGATCTTGTTCGTGACGAGCGTCGTCATAACCACGGTTGGCGTCGAGGGCGTGCTCACCGACTACGGTATCGATACGAGCCTTAGTCCTGACAAGGGGTGGACGATGGTGTTGTCCGGGATCGTGATCGTCGGCCTCTATATCCTGGCGCTCTGGTCGTACTCGAACGAACAGACGGAGACGGCGGTGCAGGCGGTGGAAGCGGGAGAGGAAAGCCGTCAGCGACTGGAAGCCGCCTACCTCCTGA
The DNA here is from genome assembly GCA_021789915.1 of bacterium. Lineage (GTDB taxonomy): Bacteria > Patescibacteriota > Patescibacteriia > UBA9934 > GWF2-40-263 > JAJYIV01. The sequence continues at coordinate 6,859 of JAJYIV010000026.1, forward strand.
TCTGTAAGGTTTTCTCGGACGCCAGTACGCTCTTCACGACGAAGGAATCCATGACGGGAGTCGAGATGGGCACCATGCGGCGAGCCATGATACAGTCCGCCGTTACATGCATGATCCGATCCGGCATGAGTCCGGACATGGTCGCCGAAGCATTGAAGCAGCTGAGCAGGGAGGCCGCCGCCGATGTCGCGCAAGACTACCTGCGCGGAAATGACATGTACGAGGACGGGAAGGACGGCGACGTTCTTCGATCGTTCGTCCGGCACGCCAACTCGAAGAACAACACCTAGCCCTGCCGCAACGCACGACGGCCGACGCTCCCACGGAGCGCCGGCCGGATTTTTTTCGGGGAGCTTTTAGCTGTTAGCCTTTGGCCGTTAGAAAACACGGCGACTGCTCCGGCTAAAAGCTAAAGGCTATCGGCCGGCTGCTTCCCCTTCCCGTGAAACCTCCGATGCACGTCCTTCAGCTGCTTGTCCGTCACGTGCGTGTACACCTGCGTCGTCGTGATCGAGGCGTGGCCCAAGAGCGACTGCACGGAGCGGATATCCGCGCCGTTGCGCAGCAAATCGGTGGCGAAGGTGTGGCGCAGCGTGTGCGGCGTGATGCGCTTGCCGATCCCGCAGGCGCGCGCGTACCCGGCGACGAGGCGCTCGATCGAGCGCGCGGTGAGCGGGCCCGTCTCGCCGCGCTCGCGCTTGGCGCGGTCGTGCGACACGAAGAGGTACGGCGAGAGGTCGCGGCGCGCGGCGACGTAGGCCGCCACGGCCCGCTTCGCGTCGTCGGAGAGGAACACGACGCGCGGCTTGCCGCCCTTGCCGCGCACGGTGAACTCGTCCTTATCCACGTTGACCGTCTCGATGGGGAGCCCCGCCAGCTCCGACACGCGCAGGCCCGTTGAAAAAAGCAGCTCAAGGATCGCGCGGTCGCGCAGCGCCACAAGCCCGTCCGCCATCTTTCGCGGCGCGGCGCGCAGCCGCGCGAGCTCGTCCGGCTCGAGGAAATCGACGATACGCGCGGACTGCTTCACGAGCTCGATCTGCTCGGGCGGCAGGGACTTCACGTCGCGCCTGGCCAGGTACTTCAAAAACGCGCGCAAGGCGATGAGATGGTAGTTCTGCGTGCTTTTTTTTATCGTCTCCTCTTCGCGGCCCGGGACGGAACGGTTGAGCCACAGGCGGTACCGATGGACGAGATCGCGCGTGACATACGCGGGGCCCGGATCGTGGGCCCAATCGGCAAAACGCCTGAGATAGAAATGATAATTGCGGACCGTCCGTGCAGAGCGGCCGCGCTCGACCTCGAGATATTCGAGGAATTCCGTCATGAGTTTCCGCAGCGGACGGGCTGACATAGGGATACATCGCGCGAGCGAGCCAACGGGCCGTTCGATGAATACCGCTTCCAGGCAGGACCTATTATACGGCACGCGCGAATTGCCTGTCTGCCCGGCGCATGTGCTACCATGAGGCCTGCACCTATGAGGTTCACCTGGATACAACGCACGGCCGGCCTCCTCTTGGCGCTGGTGGCCGCCTTTGCCTTGGCACTGCCGCCCCAGGGGGGATGCGGGCATTCCGCCGTCCCGTTCTGTCCCATTGAACGCTTGTCCGTCCCGTCCGTCCCAGGCATGGGAGCGGCATCCGTTCCAACCCCGTTCAAGATCATCATCGCCGTCTTCGCCCTTGCGTGTGCCGCCGCGGGCCGCGACCCAATGCCGCAAGGCATCCGCGCGCGGTTTCTCTGGCGCCGGCGCTATGTGGAGATGGAGCTTCCGCGCGGCGTCCTTTGGCGCGATGCGTTCTGCCCCGGAGCCGTCCCCGTGCTGGATCCGTAAGGATGGCGGGAGAACGAAAAAACGCTTCTTATCCCAAGCCTATGGAATCCTCCAACAAATCCTTTATTGATTCGCTGCCTCCGAAGACCGCTTTCTTCGCCGGTTCCCTGACGACGATCCTTGTCCTGGGAACGATCGGGTTCATCGGCCTCGGCTCATGCCTGCTGGCCGGAAAGTGCGGCGCTCCATCAGCGTCGGCACAACAAGCGGCGGCCGCTCCGTCGGCCCCGGCGCCGACGAATGCCGCGCCGACGAACCCGACGCCTTCCGGCCCCGTTCCGCCGCTCACGAGCGCCGACCACGTGAGCGGCGACGCCAATGCCCCGCTCACCATCGTGGAATACTCGGACTTCCAGTGTCCGTTCTGCCAGCGCTTCCATCCCGTCATGCAGCAGGTCATGAAGGATTACGCCGGCAAGGTGAAGTGGGTTTACCGTTACTTCCCGCTGACGTCCCTCCACCCTTACGCCGAGAAATCGGCTGAGGCGGCGCAATGCGCAAGCGACCAGGGAAGATTCTGGGAGATGGCGGATGCGTTCTTCAACACGCAGGGCCAATGGACGAACACGGGCCTGGACACGAAGATGCTGGAAGGCCTCGCCAGACAGGCCGGAGTCGCGAATTTGAAGAAGTTCGACGATTGCGTCGCCGGCGGAACATACGCTTCCCTGATCCAGTCGGAAGAGCAGGGCGGTGAATCAGCGGGCGTGACCGGCACTCCCGGTTCCTTCCTGATCGCGCCGGACGGCAGCAGCCAATCGATCCTGGGCGCACAGCCGTATGCGACGGTGAAGGCGATGATCGACGCCGACCTCGCGAAGATCAACAATAAGTAGCCGCGAGGAAACCGGCCGCCCACGCGGCCGGTTTCGCTTGCCGCGCGCAGGGTATTTTCCTGACGGCGGGGATCGGATACACTGGCAGCATCATCCACACCTATGCGAACCACCAACTTTTTCATTCCGCTCGTTGCTGCGCTCGCCGCCCTTTCCCTGGCCGGCGCCGGCTGCGCCGGGACACGGACAACGGCGCAAGCCCCTGCGCCCGCCGCTCCTTCCGCGAACGGCGTCGTCCTTCCGGCCGGAACGTATACGCAGACGCAGAACGGCGTGGCCGCGACGGTCCACTCGACGGGCGGATCCGTCAAGATGGGCAGCGAACAACTCCCGACGGGGACGACGACCATGGTCGGTCCAAACGGCCAGACGATCACGACGGACGTCCGCGGGCCGGACCAGGCGCCACCAAATGATTTTCCAAAGAACTTTCCCGTCATGCCTGGCATGAATGTCCAAAACTACACGGAGATGACCACGTCCGGCACGTCCGATTTCTCCCTGTCAGGATCCTGGAACACAAACGCGTCCGTCGGCGACGTTTTCGGCTACTACAAGACCCAGTTGCCGCAAAACGGATTTACCGTCACCCGCACGTCGAATACGACAAGCGGCTCTCAGACGTCATCCATCATCCTCTTCGCCAAGCAAGCGGACGCGCGGTACATGGGTACCATGACCCTTGAAGAGCAAACGGACGGTTCAACAACCGTCCAGATGAGCTATCTCTTCTACGCGACTCCTCCCACGGTCACAAACGAATAGTCAATGACATTGACGGAGGGACGCGGCCGCGCTAGCATGGCCGCGTCCTTTCATTCACGGCACACGTCTTGGACCGGGATTCGAGCCCCCGGCGCTCGGCCGCGCGCCCGATTTATCCCTTATGCTCGACGCAAAAAAGAAGCAGAAGATCATCGAGAAGTTCCGCACGCACGCATCCGACACGGGATCCCCGCAGGTGCAGATCGCCATTCTCACCGCCGAGGTCGCCGACTTGACGGAACACCTCAAGATGCACAAAAAGGACTTTTCCAGCCGCCGGGGCCTTATCAAAAAAGTGAACGAGCGCCGGCGTCTGTTGAAGTACCTTGAGCGAGAGGATGCCAAAGCGGCCGCCAAACTTAAGGAATCTCTCGACCTGAAGTAAGAGCCTGCTCAACGTCTTTCTTCTAGGGACATGCGGATGAAGTTTTAGGCGAAAAAAGCGAAGACCGACGAAGCGTAGCCCAAGCTACGGTGAGGAGGCCTGAGGCTTTTGCAGCCAAAACGGGACCGAGTGAAGCCGGGAGAAAAGAGGTTGAACAGGCTCCAGCAAGGGCCCCGGCCTCGCGCCTCCACGAGAGGCGAGGGACCGGGGTTTCTTGCATATTTATTCAAGCCTTCTTCCGAGACCGGAAGATTTCGAACTTCTCGAAATCCGAGGCTTCGGCGGAAGGCCAGCCAGCCATATGCCGGACATCCAAACGTTCGAGATGCCGTGGGGTGGAAAAACGCTCACGATACAGACGGGGAAGTACGCCAACCAGGCCAACGGCTCGTGCCTTGTCCGCTACGGCGACACGGTCGTGCTTGCCACGGCCGTCATGAGCGAAAGCGCCCGAGAAGGCCTGGATTTTTTCCCGCTGACCGTCGAATTTGAGGAAAAGCTTTATGCGGCCGGACGCATCAAGGGAAGCCGCTTCATGAAAAAGGAAGGACGGCCGAGCGACGAGGCGATCCTCGTCGCGCGCTACATCGACCGCGCCATCCGTCCGCTGTTCGACCACCGGCAGCGCAACGAAGTCCAGGTCGTCGTCTCCTGCCTTGCGTTCGACGGAGAAAACGATCCGGACATCCCAGGCCTCATTGCCGCTTCCTGCGCGCTGCACATGAGCGACATTCCGTGGGAAGGGCCGATCGCGGACGTGCGCATCGGCCGGGTCGGCGGCGAATGGGTGATCAACCCAAGCTATGCCGCGCGCGAAAAATCCCTGCTTGACCTTTCTTTTGCCGGGACGAAAGACACGGTCATCATGGTGGAAGCGGGGGCTTCCGAAGCGCCGGAACAGACGGTGCTGGACGCGTTCTGGTTCGGCCAAAATCATCTCGCGGAGCCCATCAAATTGATCGAGCAGGTGCGCGCCGCCGTCGGAAAGACCAAACGTGATCTCTTTACGCCGAAGTCCGAGGAGGCTGCGGCGTTTGAAAAGCGGCGCGAAGAGATTGAGACGATGGCGCGCCCTTTTATCGGCGCAATCACGCGTGAATTGTTTTTCGGCGCACCGCGTGCCACCAAGGTGGAGCGCGCGGAACAGAAGCGCGAAGTGAAGCGCCGGACGGAGGCGTTTCTGGCGGGACAAGGCTTGAACGCCGATGAAATCAAGCTCGGGACGGCCATCGTCGGTGATGTGGTCGAAGAAACCATCTCGCGTGAAATTCTTTCCCATGACCGGCGCGTCGACGGCCGCGGAATCGACGACATCCGCCCGCTGCTTGCGGAAGTCGCCGTCCTCCCTCGCGTCCATGGATCCGGGCACTTCAAGCGCGGTGAAACGCAAGTCCTTTCAGTAGCCACGCTGGGCGCCCCGGGCGACGAACAGACGCTCGAAGGCATGGAAACCGTCGGCACCAAGCGTTACTTCCATCACTACAACTTTCCGCCGTTCTCGGTAGGCGAGGTGAAGCCTATGCGCGGTCCGGGCCGGCGTGAAATCGGCCACGGGGCTTTGGCGGAGAAGGCCTTGGCCCCCATGATGCCGGACAAAGAAACCTTTCCCTACACGGTGCGCGTCGTGTCGGAAGTGCTCGGCAGCAACGGTTCAAGCTCCATGGGTTCAACCTGCGGATCCACATTGGCGCTCATGGATGCCGGCGTTCCCATCAAGGCCCCGGTGGCCGGGGTCGCCATGGGCATCGCCACGGACGATCGTGGCGCTTGGAAGATTTTCACGGACCTGCAGGATTTGGAAGACGGGGCGGGGGGCATGGACTTCAAGATTGCCGGAACAAAGCAAGGCATTACGGCCATCCAGATGGACACAAAAACCCACGGCCTCACGAGGGAAATGATCGAGAGGACATTCGCCCAGGCGCATGAAGCGCGCCTGAAAATCCTGGAGGTCATGCACGCAGCCATCCCTGCAGCGCGTCCGGATCTATCGCCTTATGCCCCGCGCATCATCACCATGCGCATCAAGCCGGAATTGATCGGCAATGTGATCGGGCCGGGTGGCAAGACCATCAATGAAATCATTGCCACAACAGGCGTGCAGGCGATTGACATAGAAGACGACGGGCTCGTCTTGATCACATCGACCAATGCGGAAGGAGCGAAAAAGGCTGAAGAATGGGTACACAATCTGACACGCGAGGTCGTTTCAGGAGAAATCTTCAAGGGAAAGGTCACGCGCCTCATGGAGTTCGGCGCCTTTGTCGAGATCCTGCCAAAGCAGGAAGGGTTGGTGCATATCAGCGAATTGGCTCCATGGCGTGTCAACGCCGTGCGTGATATCGTGAAAATTGGCGACGAAGTGATAGTCAAGGTGAAAGAGATCGATGACATGGGCCGCATTAATTTATCCATGAAACAGGCTCCTGGAAACGTATATCCGGAACAGACGGCAGCCAACACAAGCCAAGGGCCCACAGGAATGGATCGCGGCCCAAGACCGCATGGACCGCGGCACCAGGGCCCGCGCCGGCCATAGTCTGCATGCCGCACCTCAGTATCCCTTTGTCTCGTCATTCGACCACAACCCGCCGGCATCGGTGGGTTGTTTGGCCCTCGCTGCTCATCCTTATCCTCGTTATCGTCTGGATTTTCTGGTCTTGGTGGTTCACCCAATCCGATGTCGGACAGGCGGCCCCGGACGGCACGGTCGCCATCCTGCATCTGCAGCCAGGCCATGGACATTGGACGGATCTGCTCAATGTCGCAGGAGATTGGCCGGCCGTATCTGATAAAGGTATAACCTTACGCGATCTTGCTGGTATCACCCATGGCGATATTTCCCTTTATTTTTTCCAAAACGGGAGTTGGGAAAGTGCCATTCGCACGTCTTCAAAGAAAATCCCCCATTCTTTGATCGACAGCGAGGGGATCACCGTCCAGGATGCCGGCAACGGCCTCCTATTGCTTGGCGACCGATCATATCCCATCATGCGGATTTCCTTACCGAATCCCGCCCCTTGGTTGGACGACCCATTTGAGACGTCGTTGGGGACGTTCTACGAAAAACAAGGGACTTCATGGGTATCTGGATATATTCAAGAGCAGAAAAACGGATGGATTCTACGCCTCCCAAAATTTTCTTTGACAAAAAATCCCTGGAAGTCCATTCCCAGTGGAACCCTGGCGATTCTCGTGGCACCAATACCTGCCTCGGGGATTGACCTAAGTGGAGTAACCCTGCGCATGGACGCACTTTTGCAACATATGGATGTTCCTTCCATACAGACATTGGCAGATGCATGGGTGCACCAACAGGGTTTTTTGGTTTTACAAAACGACAACCAAGGATTAGGTGTGCTATTAGCCGGTCCTTCTTCATCGATTTCAAAAATGGATGGAAAACGTCTCCTCACGGCGGCAGACGCATTGGAAATGCCCTCCACGAGACTATGGACGCTTCCGGATCAGACAAAAGCGCAGGAGTTGATCGTTGATCCATCCTCTGTGTCCATCGAGGAGCGTACAATTCTCGGAACGAAAGTCCTGGAAGGACAGTCAAAACCTGGAAAATCTTGGTTTTTCGCTGAAAACGGGCCCTTCTATACCTTAAGCAACCGGGAAAGTCTGGTCACAGACTGGTTGCGTGGTAATTCTCAAGGGCCGTTTCTCCAGAGCAGTTGCCAAACACAAGGGGCCATATTCATTGACATGAAAAATTTGTTTAAAGTTTCGTCAGAGACCATGCAGCATGAGCAACCGAATACCGCGCGTATTTTGACAGAGAACTTTGAACACTTCTCCGCGTATAATGGAGCGTTATCAACAAATATTCAGCTTTGTTTTTAACTGTTGATAACTTGTTCATAAGTTATATGAACTGTGGATAAACAGATAATCAAAGAAAGACGTATTGAATACAAAAAATACGGATCAGAAGATTTTCCTTCAAGGAAAGCGATGAAACGTCGATTGACAAAAAGAAAAAAAATGGATATACTTGTTTTGTACCTGAAGGTGCGGAAAACTCGTTCTTTCTACAGACACCAAGAGAATTTCCTCAAAGGCTCCCCACGCCTTGGAGGAATATCCCGCTTCTCTACTGGTCAGTTGCAGAAATTCGCGACTAGGCCCGTCCGCACCATAGCGCTCTTTATAGAGCGTCCGCGGACAAGACCAATGACGCGGTAGAGAAGGCGTGTCATCTTACTAAGATGAGACGGGCCATGCCGTTCGTGGGTGCAGAGTTTTGTGGAAGGCATCTTCCCCAAAACCCTGCACCTGCAAAGGTTGCTCTCATCTTGTTCCTACGGGCCACAAAGCCCTTGCACTCACTTTTGCAGGGCCGAGTGGCCCGTCGTTTATGTTTCTAACTGATCCTCCACGGTAAGCCACTGGTTCGACCAGTGGACTCAAACAGGCTTGGCCGTTCCCCAAAGAACAAAAGACGGACACAGGTTAGGATGTGAAGCGTGGCTTGGTGAGCCCGCACGTTCACAACTTGAACCTGTGTCCGATCTCTACCAAAGCCTATCCCATTCGAAATGGGACTGCAAATACCATGTGATTTTCGTCCCGAAGTGTCGGAGGA
>JAJYIV010000002.1 GCA_021789915.1 bacterium
TGATGATGTCCGACCGTCAAATTCTTCTCGTCATGGCAAGGGACCGAACACGGCGGACGCGGCCTTTTTCTACGTCTTCTTCCGCGCGCCGCACGCTCGTTTCGAATGCCGGATTGAAAAAGCCGAATAGCGCAGCCACCCGTTCGAATTTTGAACGGTCGATTTTGACGGTGAGCGTGCCGGAACGGCGGCTGACTTTGACAGGAAGGCTTGCCATACGCGGACAGCATAACAAACAACGGGCGGCGGGACAAAAGTTTTCCGCCACGGACGACACGCCTGTTGACAAAAGGCCAAAAATCTGGTATCTTGACGTCTTGCTTTTGCTCCGAGAAAGGCCCGCATTTGCTGAAATTTCAGAGTCGATCTCGTCGAATGCGGGCTTTTCTCACGGGGAGAAGAGCGCGGTCGTTCAAAACCAGGCCCTTTGAAAGGAGGGCCGAAACCACGCCTGCAAGGGCGTCACTCGCCCGGAGACGGGCAAAGGACACGCGATGAAGCGCTCGATGTTCGTCGCCGCGGCAATCCTGCTCGCGGTAAACTCCTTCGGCTGCGGGGGCTCGGCTCCCGTGGCACAGAACGTGAAGAACGTCGAGAAAACCGTCTACGTGTGCACGGACGCCGCGCGCACGCAGGTGAAGGATCCGGCGAACTGCCCGGCCGGCTCGGCGGCGCAGACGAAGTACGTCTGCACGAACGGTCAGACGGTCGACGACCCGTCCGCGTGCGAGCACGTCTGCCGCGGCGGGTACGCGCTCGACGAATCGACCGGCGCGTGCGTGAAAGTCTGCCCCGAAGGGCAGACGCTGGATTACGCTGGCGACTGCGAACCGCTGCCGCCGAACGACTGCCATGCGGACGCGGACTGCAGCGCCGGCGAGCGCTGCAACGTGAATGGCCACTGCGTCGTCCCGTGCCATCGGGACGCGGATTGTCATGATCCGTCGCTCTGGTGCAACGCGCCGACGATCGTCGGCGACGACACGATGGGAAGCTGCCAGCCCGCCCCGTCGGAAACGACGGGGACGGGGAAGCTCACCGTCACGACGGACGGAACGTCGCCGAAGTCGTCCATCGTGCTCGGCGGCAGCACGAGCGTTCCCGCCGCCGTGTACGCTTTGGAAGCGACGAACAAGAACGCGACGATCCGCGGTCTGACGCTGTTCAACTGCGTCGGCATGCAGCCGGAACCGAAAGACGACTGCAGCGGCGCAAACGAAAGCCACGAGGACGACGCGGCCGTCGAGGCCGTGTATCTGCACTACTTCGGAGCGGACGGGAATTCCGTAACCAAAACGGGGTTCCTGCAGTTCGGCAAGGTGACGTTCGTCGGGCTCGACATGCCGGCGAACGTCGACGTGCACACGCTGCTGACGGTGACGGTGGACGCCGGCCTTGTTTCGTCCGTGAACGGCGTGCCGTCCGGCACGAAGTTCCAGCTGAACCTCGTCGCGACGGACTTCGATGCCGTCGCAACGGACGACGGGACGCCGATCCAGGCGACGTTCACGGCCGCCGGCGACGCACAAGCGGTCGCCAGTCCGATGACGTTGCGCAAGACCAAGCCGACCGTGACGCTCGCCTCGGGTTCCCCGAGCGGCGCCGGAGTGCCCGGGTTCTCCGAGGTGCTTCGGTACAACGTGTCGGCGGCGTCGACCGGCTTCGTCGGCCTCGACATGATCACGTTCAAGCTCACGTCGACGGACATGGCTGGCAGCGGCTGGAACACGGACGCCCGGCTTGAGGGCAAGTTCCAGTTGTACGACATGGCGGATCCGTCGGCAGCAATCGGCGCGGCCGTGTGGCTGCACAACTCCACCGGTGCGGTGGCGGGGCCGAATGACGTTGTGACCTACGTCACGTTCGTCTTCGACCCGGGCGAAGTACAAGTCTCCGCCGGCATGACGTCCACCTTCTCGCTGAAGATGGACACGACGGGCGCGAACTCCGCGGACAACGACATCATCCGCATCGACATCCCGGCCCAGAGCGAGCTCGACCAGCTCGCGACGCCGCAGACATCGATCCGGTGGGAAGATGATATCGAAGCGCAAAGCCTCGACGGGACGCTCGTCAACAATCTTCCGATGACGGGCGGAACGATCGTCTTCTAAGGCGCGAACCCCTCCGCCTGCCAAAAAGGAAGCCAGCAGGCATCCTCCCCTTGGCAGGGGAGGTTCTGCCGCGGACACTCTCTGCCGGCTCACGTGCGTGCAACGCGCGCGTGGGCCGGTTTTTCTTTTTGCCCACGTCAGTCTTGCCAATCGCCCTTTTTCCGGCTACATTTCCGTCCGTTCCCGCCTTGCGTTCGGGGGTCGTCTAACGGCAGGACAGCAGCCTTTGAAGCTGTGAATCGTGGTTCGATTCCACGCCCCCGAACGTAGAGCAGGAACGCATCCGACCGGACAACCGGCCGGATGTTTTCGTCGCCTGTTGATATCTCGCGCCGACGGGAAAAATGCGGCTTGTGGATAAGGTCGCCGACCGTCCGTTTTTCAAGCATTGACGGCACGTTGAGAGGTTGCACGCGCGGCGGTATCCTAAAGAGTGTTCGATGCGATGACGCCCCGTCGTCCGATGGCCGCTGCCGCTCATGCGTGTTTCCCGCCGAGGAACGCCGCGGAGCGTTGGCTTGAAATCGCCCAGGGAGGCACCGCGAAGGTTCCCCTTGTTCCTCTGGCGGTTTTTTTGCGCCGCCGATTCCCCTTTTTTCCGCGTTTATTCATCGTATGTCCACCCAGACCCTCGTCCATCAAGACCCCGTCGTCTGCTCCATCGACCCGATCTCGACCATTGACGAGTATATCCACCAGGCCGACTGGCGGGTCAACGCGAACGCCAACCAGGGGTATTCGCTGGGCGGCATGATCCTGAACACCGTCGGCAAGGTGGTGGCGAATTACTGGCTTAACAAGATTTACACCAAGGACATACGCGACGCGCATGTCCAGGGGGATTTTTACATCCACGATTTGGACGTGTTCGCCGGCTACTGCGCGGGGTGGAGCCTGCGCCAGCTGCTGGAGGAGGGCTTCAACGGCGTGCCGGGCAAGGTGGAATCGCTGCCGCCCAAGCACTTGGAGACGGCCGTGGCGCAGATGGTGAACTTCTTCGGCACGCTGCAGAACGAATGGGCGGGCGCCCAGGCGTTCTCCTCGTTCGACACGTACCTGGCGCCCTTCGTGAAGAAAGACCAGATGACCTACGAGGGCGTGAAGCAGTGCATCCAGCAATTCGTCTTCAACCTCAACGTCCCGTCGCGCTGGGGCACGCAGACGCCGTTCACCAACATCACGCTGGACTGGGTGTGCCCGGAGGACATGCGCGAGCGCCATCCGCTGGTCGGCGGCGAAGAGCAGCCGTTCACGTACGGCGATTGCCAAAAGGAGATGGACGCCATCAACAAGGCCTTCATCGAAGTCATGATCGCAGGCGACGCCAAGGGCCGCATCTTCACCTTCCCCATCCCGACCTACAACATCACGCGCGATTTCGACTGGGAAAACCCGAATGTCCAGGGCCTGTTTGAAATGACGGCCAAATACGGCACGCCGTACTTCCAGAACTTCATCAATTCCCCGCTCAATCCGAGCGATGTGCGCAGCATGTGCTGCCGCCTGCAGCTCGACCTGCGCCAGCTGCGGCAGCGCGGCGGCGGCCTCTTCGGCTCGGCGGAGATGACGGGCTCCGTCGGCGTCGTCACCATCAACATGGCGCGCCTGGGCCACGTTTCCAAGTCGAAAGAGGAGTTCTTCACGCGGCTGGACCGGCTGATGAAGCTGGCGAAAGAATCGCTGGAGCTCAAGCGCGAGACGGTGGAGGACAATGTCCGACGCGGCCTGCTGCCGTTCACGCGCCGCTACCTGCCGTCGCTGCACAATCATTTTTCGACGATCGGCTTGAACGGCGTAAACGAGGCGTGCCGGAATTTCTTCGGCGGCGACACGGACATCGCTTCGCCGGAAGGCAAGCAGTTCGCCGCGGACATCCTGGACTTCATGCGCAAGCGCTTGGCCGATTTCCAGGAAGAGACGGGGCACTTCTACAATCTCGAGGCCACGCCGGCGGAGGGCACGACGTACCGCTTCGCCAAGGAGGACCAGAAGCGCTTCCCCGACATCATCCAGGCCGGCACGACGGAGAATCCGTACTACACCAATTCGACGCACCTGCCCGTGACGCACACGGACAATCCGCTGGAAGCGCTGGACCACCAGGACAGCCTGCAGACGATGTACACCGGCGGCACCGTGCTGCACCTGTTCCTCGGCGAACGCGTGCAGGATTGGAAGACGTGCCGCGCATTCGTGAAGAGCGTCGCCTACGGCTACCGCCTGCCGTATTTCACGATCACGCCGACGTTCAGCGTCTGTCCGTCGCACGGCTACCAATCCGGCGAACACCAGTGCTGCCCCACCTGCGGAGCCACCTGCGAAATCTGGTCGCGCATCGTCGGCTATTTCCGCCCTGTCGACCAGTGGAACCGCGGCAAGAAAGGCGAGTATGCCGAACGCAAGGAATACGCGGTGCCGAACGCGTGCGAGACCTGCGTATGAGGATCGCTGGGTTCCAGCCGCTGTCCCTGCTCGATTTCCCCGAACGCCCCTGCGCCGTCGTCTTCACGCAAGGGTGCCCCTTGCGCTGCCCGTTCTGCCATAATCCGGGGCTCATCCCGAACGGCCCGGGGAAGATGCGCGCGGACGAGGTCCTTTCCGAGCTGGAACGCCACGCGAACACCGTCGCCGCCGTCTGCGTCACCGGCGGCGAGCCGACCGTGCAGCCGGACCTTCCGGCCTTTTTGCGCCTGCTCAAGCTGCGCGGCTTCGCCGTGAAGCTTGACACCAACGGCGTGCACCCGCGCATGGTCGCCCGCCTGCTCTCCGACCGTCTGGTCGACTACGTCGCCATGGATTTCAAACACCGGTGGAGCGCCTACGCGGGGCTTACGAAGGCCGCGGCGCCGGCCGTCGAACACATCCGCCGGACGTTTTCCCTGCTGCAGCAAAGCGGCGTTCCGCACGAGTTCCGCACGACCGTCGTCCCCGCCTTCCACACGGCGGAAGACCTTGAACGCATGGCCGTGGAGCTTGCGCCGGGAACGTCGTGGGCCTGGCAGCCGGTGCGCTACGGCATCACGTACGATCCGAACCTCCCGAAGGGGGAAATGCCGCCGCTGGAAGAGATCCGCAGCCGCATCCTGGCGGCGCATCCCGATCTCTCGATTACGATTCGCCGCTGACAAAAACGGATCCGCGCGCGGATCCGTTTTTGTTGCCTTTCACACCCGCAGGTACCGCCGCATGGCAAGCGACGTCGCGATCAGGTTCAGGATGGCGAGCGCGGCGAATTGCCCGCCGAAGATGAGCAGCCAGTTCTGCTGGAAATACGCGACGAGCCCCGTCTGGTAGCCGGCGCCGAGGAACACGTCGAGCTTCGGCTCCATCACGGCCACGGTCGGCAGCACGATGGCGACGACCACGAGCGTCGCGAGCAGGCTGTAGAACACGGCCTCGGCCAGGAACGGCCCCTTGACGAAGCGATCGGTGGCGCCTACCAGCTTCATGATGCCGATTTCCTCGCGGTGGATGAAAATGCCCATGCGCACCGTGTTGAACACGATGAGGACGGCGATCGCGAGGAACAACGCGGCGATGCCGATGCCCAGCGCGCGCGCCCGGTCCGTCAGGAAGCGGATGCGGTCGATGAGCTGGGAATAATTGCCGAAGTCCTTCTCGCGGATCTGGTCCTGGAATTGCGGATCCTGCAGCGCCTGGAGGATCACCGGAAAATCGTCCGCCGCGCGCGCCTTGACGATGAGCGACGGCCCGAACGGATTGCCGCCCACTTCCGCGAGCGATTTCATGATGGCGTCCTCGCCGGCGTGCCGCGCCTTGAACTGGGCCAGGGCCTGATCCGCCGTGACCGTCTCCACGTCCCGCACCTGCGGCAGGTTGCGCAGCTGCCCGGCGGCGGCCGTCAACTGGTCCGTCGTCACCTCCGGCTTGAAGTATACGGACACTTCGACGCGGTCCTCGACCGCCTGGATGGCTTTCTGCGCCACGTGGTTCAGGACGACGAGGATGTTCACTGACAGAAGCGTCAGGGCAAGCATGCTGACGGTGACGACGGACAGCCAGAAATTGCGCCAAAAGTTCTGGAACGCGAATTTCAGCACGCGCAGGAGGGGCGCCGTCATAGTCGGTATTTTCCCTCTTCGACGTCCGAGACGATCCGGCCGCCGTCGAGGGCGATCACGCGCTTTTTGAGGCCGTTCACGACTTCGCGATTATGCGTCACCAGCACGACCGTGGTGCCGAACTCGTTGATCTTGCGCAGCAGCTCCATGATTTCGCGCGTGTTGATGGTGTCCAGGTTGCCGGTGGGCTCGTCGGCCAGCAGGATTTTGGGGCGGTGGACGAGCGCGCGGGCGATCGCGATGCGCTGCTGTTCGCCGCCGGACAGCTGCCTGGGGAAACGGTCGGCCTTGTCCTGAAGGTTCACGATGCGCAGGACCTGCGGGACGATGTCGCGCACGCGCTCCAGCGGCAATCCGGAGACTTCCAGCGCGAACGCGATGTTCTCCGCCACCGTTTTGCGCTGGAGGAGCTTGAAATCCTGGAACACGACGCCGATCTGCCGGCGCAGGAGCGGAACGTCGCGCTCGCGGATGCGGGTGATGTCCCAGCCGCCGACCACCACCTGACCTTCCGTCGGATGCTCCTCCGCGAACATGAGCTTGGCGAGCGTCGTCTTGCCCGTGCCGCTTTGGCCCACGATGGAAACGAATTCCCCGGCCTTGATATGCAACGAGACGTCGCGCACGGCCGCGACGTTCGGATGGTAGATTTTGGTGACGTTCTTGAAGCGGATCATGCCGTCTTGCGATTGGTCGGAACGTCGGCTATTATAGCGCACGCCATCGCGCAGGTATAGTTTAGTGGCAAAACGACTGCTTCCCAAGCAGTAGTCGCGGGTCCGATTCCCGCTACCTGCTCCAAAAATCCCCGACTTGGTCGGGGATTTTTGCTTGTAAACGGGATGGGGGGCGCAAAAAACGCCGCCTGTTCCAAGAGGGGAACGGGCGGCAGCGTCAGTCGGCGGAGGGCGGCGGCCGCAGAAACGCTATGGTTCGCCGCGCGGGCGCAACAGCCACAGGACGGCGGCGACAGCCGCGAGCAGCGCGCCGCAAACCGTCCATGTCAATCGGATCGTGTCCGGCCCGTCGAGAAAGCGGCGGTCGGCAAGCCACAAGACAAGCGGCACGACGGTGAAACCGGCTTTCGCGGCGAATGAATGAAGCGATCCGGCGGTGGCGCGGTAGGCGCTTTCCACGCGACGGTGGATGAAGCGGTCCGTAAGCGGTTGGAAGGATCCGCGCGGCAGCTCGTGCAGCGCGAGCAGCGCCAGGAAGCCGACGCGGCCGCCGGAGAGCGGCAAGGCCAGCATTGCCAGCCCTGCGACGCCCATCGATACCGCCGTCGCGGCCGCGTCGTGCATGCCGGCGTCGGCCAACCGCGGCATCAACAGGCCGCCGATGGAAGAGGCGAGGCACATTCCCGCAAAGACCAGGCCCAGGCGCGCGCGGCCGAACAGCCGTTCGGCATACGGCGCCCAAAAATAATTGATCCCGGCCACGAGGCCAAACGCGAACAGGCAGGCGGCGATCCATCGCAGCGCGCGCTGCGCGCGCAGGGCGCCGATCGCGCGTGCGAACGCCTCCGTGCATGGCAGGCGATGCGCCGGATCGCCACGTCCGCGCATGCGCGTGCGCACGAACGCGACGAGTACGGGCGCGCACAAGAGTTCGGGAACCCAGATCGCCCGTAGATGCCATGCGCCCAGCCAGCCGCCAAACGCGCCACCGGCCATCATGGCCAGGCCGCGCGCCGCGGACGCGCGGCCAAGAACGCCGCCGATATTTTCTCCATGGCCTTCGGCATGCAGCGTATCTACGAGCCATGCCTGCAGCGCGCCCGACTCGAACGCGAGACCGGCGCCTAGGACGATCTCCGCCGTCAGCGCCGAACCGAGCCCGCGCGCCAGCAGGTACGCGAGCGCGCCGGCGAACCGGATGACAGCACCCACGGCTAGCGTTCGCGCGCGCCCGAAACGATCCGCCGCGAGACTCGTCGGAACGTCCATGGCAATCACGGCCGCACTGAAGAAACCGTTGATGAGCGCCACCTGGCCCAAGGTCAGGCCGATGGATCGCAGGAACGGCACGTAGTCCGCCATGGACATGGCAATGCCGAACGTGCTCAAGAATGCGAACGTCACGTACGTGCGCGCAGCGCGCATGGTTCCTCCTTGGAAGGATCAAAAACGGCCGGGGGGTTTCCCGGCCGTTCGGGTCCTGATGCGCGTCACGCGCCCATCAGACCCCTGCCGCCGGGAAACGAAAAACACATAGACGGGCGTCAAGAAGAATGGTCAGATCTCTCAAACGGCCCTTGTCCGACCGGACGTTTCTTGATATGGTGCCCGCGCTCAAGACGGGTCAGTATATACATACTGACCTCTCGTCGTTCGGGCACGACTAATGCGTTTAGAACGCATTGGTCGCACCGCTCACTCCTTGGGTCAGTAGCTCAGTGGTAGAGCCAGGGCCTTTTAAGCCCGCGGTCGTGGGTTCGATCCCCACCTGACCCACCAGAAAACCGCCTAAAGCAGCGATCTATCGGCTCAGGCCTCGCGTGCTCGCTCACCGTACATATCAGTACGGCTCGCTGCGCCCGCTTCGGCCTTCACCGATATCTCATCTGCTTTAGGCGGTTTTTAAGATGGGATCGAACCGGAAGCCGGAGAATGGTCGAGTCTTGCAACGGTCTCAGTGCAGAAGCTTGACGGAATCCTCATTCCTGGTATCTTTCGTCCTTGCTCTTTTTATGTTTTCAACGTTTGATTGAGCCATGAGGCAAGCGTTTTTCCGATCTTTTCGAAGGCCGGCAAGCCGCTTGTCTCATGGAAATGAGTCAGCCGCACCGGGAGTCCCCCGACTGCGAAACAAAAGGAGAATGACGATGCCGGCCACGCCGATCACGTCACCTCAGAAGCGCAAGATCGCAGCCCTCGTCTCCGAAGCGACCGAGAAGGTCATCGAGGAGATGGGACTCGACAAGGAAGGCGCACAGTGGGTCATAGAGATGAACGGCGACGAATTCGCCGCCGCCGTGCGCGAGAAGGTTCGCGAGCTGCTCACCCGTCTCTCCGTCTCCGACCAGTTCGCCGACGAGGAAGTCGCCTCGAACTACGGCTATCTCTCCGGCTACAAGCAGCCGAAAGGGATCACCGAGCAGACCAACCGCCTGCGTGAGCTGATCCGAGGCGTCGGGTTCGCGGACGAGAAGTTGGCGGAGCTCCCTCTGCCGAAGCTCGCGGAAGGCTTCTTCGCCATCCCGAAGTGGGAGACGGTCGCCCCGACCTACGGCGAGGCCGTCCAGAAGGTGCAGGATCTCCTGAGGGCCCAGCGCGGCGGCAAGTTCTACAGCTACCGCGAAGGCCAGCTCGGACCCCTGCACCTCCGGCAGAGCGCCCGCTCCGTCGCGTTCTGGAAGCGGCTCGCCGACGCGCAGAAGGGCTACGACATCCTCGTCGTTCCCGCTCAGTTCGGCAAGCGCGACGGGATCTCTCGTTCCGTCCGCCGCTCTCGTGTGGTCTTCACGGCGCAGGAGTTCGGTCTCGGGGCGTTCGCTTCCGGGATCATGCTCCTCACCCACCCGGAGCGTCTGCAGCACTACGACGATCTCTGGATCGACTGTGCCGGAGACGAGTACGCTCCGGGGGCTGACGACCAATTCGTCAACGCGCCGTACTTCTACTTCGACGTTGACGGGCTCGAGTTCGACGCGTTCGGTGTCGGCAGCTACTACGACTTCTGCGGGTCTGCGTCGGCCTTCTCCCCGGAGTAGAGTCCTCGTCCCTCAGTTCCTTTGTTACTCTTTCCGTTCTTTCCGTCTTGTCCCTTTTCGGGACACTACCGGCGTTCGTTTCAACAAACGCCGGTATTTCTTTTTCTTCGGCGGGGATCGGAGAGTGTTGTAAATCTCCTTTTCTCGTCATTGCGAGGAGCTGGTCCCAGTCGTGGCGACGAAGCAATCCTGCAGTTTCCTTCGAGAACGGAAGGATTGCTTCGCTCCGGCCTCCGGCTTTCGCTCGCAATGACGAGTTTTGCAACGGTCTCTGATCGAACGCTTGACGCGGCGCTTGACGCTCCCTTCCCTCCCGTTCAACGTCCTTTATAATGAAGGGATACTCAATCATCCTTTCATCCTATGAACGATTTCGGGACGTGCGAAAACTGCGGTGCGGAAGATCAGGAGCTTGACGAGAACGGCCTGTGTCCGGACTGCAGCGCGCAGGGACACACGGAGCGCGGCCCCGACATGGGCGACGAAGAAGAGAGCGCCTAGCGTCCGGCCAGGGCGCGCACGCGTTCCGCCAGGCGTTCCGCGGCGCCTCCCGGGAACAGCGCCCCGATCCGTTCGGACAGGCGGCGCTGTTTTTCTTTGTCTCCGACAAGCGCCGCGACCTGCGCGACGAGCGCGGTCCCGCCGCGCGCCTGCTCCACGGCCACCGCCGCCCCGCGGCGCAGGACGGCGCGCGCGTTTTCCTCCTGCGGCGAGCGCGGCAGCGGCACGAGCACGCACGGCTTGCGCAGCGCCGAGAGCTCCGCAAGCGTGCCCATGCCGGCGCGCGCGACCACGACGTCGGCAGCCGCCAAGGCGTCGGCCAAATCGCGGCCAAGGAGCAGCTCCACGGCGGCGTAGCCGGGCCCGGCCGCGCGCAGGCCCTCGGTGACTTTCCCGCGGCCCGTCACGTGGATGACGTCGGCGACGGCGCGCATGCGCTCCATCCCCGCCTCAAACGCCCGGTTGATCCACGCCGATCCGCCCCCGCCGCCCAGCACGAGCGCCACCGGACGCGCGCCGGAAAAGCCGTAGCGCGCGCGGGCGGCCGACGCATCGCCGCGCAGGATCGACGGCCGCACGGGCTGGCCGACGACGAGCGTTTTGTCCTTCGGGAACGCCGCGGCCGTCTCGGGCCACGCGACGGTGATGAGCGACGCGGCGCCCGCACACAGGCGGTTGGACAAGACCGGCCGCACGTCGGGCTGATGGATCCACGACGGAATCTTGAACCGGCGAGCCAGCAGGACGAACGGCACGCCGGTGAAGCCGCCGGCCGAGGCGACGACGTCCGGCCGTTCGCGGCGGAGCAGGCGCCACGCGGCGAACAGCGCCGCGGCGGCTTTGAACGGGAACACCAGCCACTCGGCGGACGCGTAGCGCGTCAGGCGCGCCACGGGCACGGCGTGGAACGGAATGCCCGCCTGCTCCACCAGCGCGCGCTCCGGCCCGCGCGCCGTTCCCGCCCACGCGAACGACGCGTCCGGATCGGACGCGCCATGCCTGTCGGCAGGCAGGCGCAACGCTTCGGCGACGGCGAGCAGCGGCGTGACGGGACCAAGCGTTCCTCCGCCGGCAAAGAGGATTTTCATAGCGGTAAGCCAACAGCCGTCAGCCGTCAGGGATTGGCCTTCGGCCTCGAAGAACACAAGACGTTCAACATACGCAAAACTTCATGCAAGAGACAGTCGGCTCGATCGTAATCGAGTGAACCGGTTCTCGGAAGCCGCCGAGCGATCGAGAGTTGCGTCTGAAGCTCGGCCGCCGAACCGTAAGCGATCGAGAGGAACCTGGCAAACTCATTGTCGTAGCCGCGCATCTTCCCTTCCGCGATATTCGATGGAATGGAAACCGCTGCTCGTCTCATTTGGCTTGTTAAACCGAATCGTTCGTCCGTCGGGAAAGAGTCGGTCAAGAGGTAAATCTCAAGGGAAAGATCCATGGCTTTTTGCCAGACAATGAGATCTTCGTATGGTCCTGTCGACATATTGGTTCGCATGGTTGGCGTCAAATACGCGAGACGCTCGTGCCTGATGGCTGATGGCTGACGGCTGACGGCCCGCCCCATCACGCTATCTTCCGATGCTTCGAAATGTTCAGCACGACGCCGATCGCCGAGAGCAGCACCGCCAGCGACGTGCCGCCGTAGGAGACGAACGGCAGCGTAATGCCCGTCATCGGCATGATGGCGAGCATGGAACCGACGTTCACGAAGGCCTGCACGATGATCCACGCGGCGATGCCGACCACAACGTATTTCGAAAACGCGTCCGGCGCGCGCTTCGCCACCGTCAGCAGGCGCTGGAACAGCAGGAGGAACAGGCCGATCAGGACCGCGCAGCCGATCAGGCCGAGCTCCTCGCCGATGACGGCGAAGATCGAGTCGCTGACGGCTTCCGGCAGGTACTGGAATTTCTGGCGCGAATGGCCGTAGCCGAGCCCGAAGACGCCTCCGGAACCGATGGCCAAGAGCGCCTGGTTGACGTGATAGCCGATGCCCTGCGGATCGAGCTGCGGGTTCAGGAACGTCATCAGGCGCGCGGCGCGGTACGGCGCGATCTTTATGAGCAGCGCCAGGCCGGAGGCGCCGGAAACCACCAGCCCCGCGATATACGGCAGCGGCGCGCCGGCGACGAAATACACCGCCAGGGCCTGCACGACGACGACGGACATCGTCCCGATGGCCGGTTGCGCGATCAGCAGGAGAAGGACGGCGCCGAGCGCGACGAGGAAGGGGACGAGGCCCGTGGAAAAACGGCGCATGCCGTCGGCGCCGCGGCGCTCGAGCCAGGCGGCGAGATAAAACAGAAAGGTCAGCTTGACGATTTCCGACGGCTGGAAGGAAAACCACGGACCGATGGAAATCCAGCTGTGCGCGCCGTTGATGTTGCCGGAGGAAATACCCGGGACGAAGACGAGCACGAGGAGTCCGAGCGAAGCCGCGAAGATCTTCATGGCGTGCCGGCGCCAGAACGTGTACGGCACGCGGCTGCACGCATACAGGCCGATCAGCCCCGGCAGCAGGCCGAACACGAACTGGTGCTTGACGTAATAGGACGCGTCGCCGAACTGGTCGAGCCCCATGCCCGTGCCCGCCGACGCGAGCATCAGCAATCCGAAAAGAAGGAGCGCCGCGACCAGGGCGAGCAGGACATAATCGACGCGATGAGGATCTTTCAGCGGCATGAGAACGGAAAGATGCTGAACAGGCTCTTGGGCGTTGGCTAATGGCGAACGGCTCATGACTTTTTCAAATCAGCGCGTCCAGCAGGGCAAGGGCGACGCCCAGCGCCGCGGCGACATACGCGACGACCCACAGGCGCATGACGATTTGCGGCTCCGGCCAGCCGCGCGCTTCCAAATGATGGTGGAACGGCGCGGACAGGAAGAGCTTGCGCTTGAACAGGCGCCGCCAGGCAAGCTGGAGCAGCACGGACAGCGATTCCAGCACGAACACGAATCCGATCACCGGCAACAGCAGGGCGGCGTTCGTCAGCATGGCGATGACGCCCAGCGTGATGCCGAGCGACATGGATCCCGTATCGCCCATGAAGAAACGCGCCGGGTGGATGTTGAACCACAGGAAGGCGAGCAGGCCGCCGATGACGGCGGCGCAGAAGACGGCCAAATCGTATTTGCCCTGCGCGAACGCGATCAAGGCGTAGGCGGCATAGGCGGGAAACAGGACGCCGCCGGCCAGGCCGTCCAGGCCGTCCGTCTCATTGACGGAGAAGGCCGTCGCGATGAGGACGGCCATGAAGACCGGCACGTACCACCAGCCGATGTCGAAGGTGCCGAAGAACGGCACGTGCAGGATGCGCCAATCGAGCTTGACCGTGAACCACCAGGCGCCGACGGCGGCGATGGCCGCGTAAATGAGCAGGCGGTGGCGGGCGCGCAATCCGCCGCCATGCGCGCCGATGCGGCGGATGTTGAAATAATCGTCCACCAGGCCGACCAGCGCCGAGGCGACGAGGGCGCCGAGCGGCAGCAGCGTCTGCGCGCGCGTCAGGAAAGACAGCCGCGCGAACGCCGAATCCGGCAGCAGCCAGCCGAGCAGCGCGCACAGGAGGATCACGGCGAGCACCGTTCCCCACACGAGCAGCCCGCCCATGGTGGGCGTGCCCGCCTTCCTGGCATGCAGCCTGGCATAGACCGGCGTCTCTTCCGCCAGACGGATCGATTTGCCCATCTTGTGCGATTCCAGCCAATGCAGCAGCGCCGGCGCCCACAGGAACGCCAGCAGGAACGTAAGCGAGGCGATGACCAGAAGGCGGATCAGCTGGAAAGACGCGAGAGGGAGAGTCATACACGCTGAGACCCCTGAAAAACCGATGGGTGTTCGTTGTCCGCCGGAGGCGGATCCGGCTCTGCCGGAAATGGACTGCGGAACCCGCGAGACGAACAGGCGCGATTTTGCAGAGGTCTCACAGGTTAAGCAGCACCATGAAGGTGGACGCGATGAGCAAGACGGTTTCGACGAACACGGTCAGGCCGAGAAAAAACAAGGCGATGAGGCGCTCGCGGCGGAAGGCCCAGGCGCCCACGGCGACATTCACCGCAAGGACGGCCAAGCCGAAGGCGGCCGGCGTGAAGAGCCGCCACCACGGCCCGAACTGGTCCACGCCGAAATAAACCGTGCCGTGCAGCGGCACGTACATGCCCGGCGTCGCGCGCGGAAAGACTTTCCAAAACGGCAGGAAGGCCGTGAGCGCGACAAGCAGGAGAGAGACGGCGGTCAACCACCGGTAGGCGCGCGAACGGGCGAACAGATCGCGGAGAGAGGCGGCAGCGGCCCCCGACGCGTGACGGAGCGCGCGCATACTACTCGGCCGCAGGGATTTTTCGCCCGGCAGGGCCCGGGATGCCGACGTCTTCCGCCGTGGCCGACGCCGTCACTTCCTTCACCCACGGCAACGCTTCCTGCAGCGCCATCTCAACGCCCATCCTGAGCGTGATCGCCGACATCGGGCAGCCGTGGCAAGCGCCCTGCAGGCGGACGCGCACGACGCCCGTGGATTCGTCGAAATCGACCAGTTCGATGTCGCCGCCGTCCATGCGGAGCGCCGGCCGCACCCGTTTCAAGATTTCCTCGATTCGTTCGCGCATAGGCGTGCAGAGTATAGCCCGAGGCGGGTCTTTGGCGCAATCAAAACGCCCCGTCTGCATGCAGGCGGGGCGCGTTTTTCTTACTTCGTTTCGACGCGGGCGAAGGTGCGCGTCTGCAGCTTGCCGGCGAAATTCGGCATGCGCTTCTTGGCGAACTTCACGATGCCGTCGACGGCCGCATACAGCGTGTCGTCGCCGCCTTGGCGCATGTTGGCGCCGGGATGGATCTTGGTGCCGCGCTGGCGCACCACGATCTGGCCGGCCTTGGTGACCTGTCCGTCGGCAATCTTCACGCCCAGGCGCTGACCATGGGAATCGCGGCCAAGGGTTGTGGAACCTGTCGCTTTTTTGTGAGCCATAAAGGAAAGCTTTTAGCCATTAGCCTTTAGCCATGAGCCGGAAAAACCGACAGACTGGCAAGCGAATGCGGGCAGTGTAGAGGAAGGACGGCCGGACGTCAAGGCACAACCTTAGAGCACAACCTTAGAGCCTGTTCATCCGGCAGACGAAGCTCTTCAAATACGCCGCCTCGGGGAAATACACGGACAACGGATGATCCGGGCTCTGACGCACGACCTCGAGCACCTGCAGGTCGACGCCCGCCTGCACCGACGCGCGGCGCAGCAGGAAGACCAAGTCCTCCTCCGGCAGGAAATGCGAACAGCTGGACGTGATGAAGATGCCGCCGTCCTTCACGAGCTTGAGCGCGGCGCGGTTCAGGAAATGATAGGCCTTCTTCCCTTCCTCGGCGTCCTTCATCGACTTGATGAGCGCCGGCGGATCCATAACGACGACGTCGAAAGCGCCGGCAACCCCCTCAGACTCCCCCTTGGCAAGGGGGAGATGGTGCGGGTTGGCGAGCCACTGGAAGACGTCCGCTTTCTCCGTCGCGCAGACCTCGTCGGACAAGCCGGCCGCCGCCGCCTGCGCGCGCAGCGATGCCAGCGCTTCCTCGGATCCGTCGACGTTCAGGACGGATTTCGCCCCGCCGGCGAAAGCGGCGAAGGACGTGGCACCGGTGTATGAAAAGAGATTCAGAACCGTCTTCCCTTGCGCGAGCGCGGCGACCCGGTCGCGCAGGTCCTTCTGGTCGAGGAAGAATCCCGTCTTTTGTCCGTGAAGAGGATCGGCGACGCAACGCCGGCCGTGCTCGAGAAATTCGACTTGACCCAATGCGCGTCCTCCCCTTTCCAAGGGGAGGCTGCCTGCTGGCCGCTTTTCAGCAGGCGGAGGTGTTGCCGGCGTGTGAATTCTGACGACCGCCTCCAGGTTCTCCTCGCGCCGGCTCGGCATGTCGCTGCGCTCGACGATCGCGCGCGGCTTGAACGTCTCTTCCAGCGCGGCGACGACGTCGTCACGCAGCGCGTCGAGACCGGCGGTTGCGATCTGGCATACGAGCACGTCGCCGTAGCGGTCGACGACCAAGCCCGGAATCCCGTCGGACTCGCCGAACACGCAGCGGTAGCCGGTCGTGAACTTCTCCCCCTTTTCAAGGGGGAGACTCTGCTCCAGAGGGGGTCGAGGGCCGTATCCCATCAAAACCCGTTTCTGGTGCGCATCCGCGATCTTGGCCGCCAGCCAGGCGCGGTCGATGACGGCCTCTTTGAACGCAAACACGCGCACGGCGATGGACGAGCTGGCGGAGTACGTCCCCGTGCCGATGATGCGCCCCTGGCGGTCCGCGACGTGCACGAGGGCGCCATGCTCGGGTTTCTTCTGACCGTCGGCCAGCGCGCGCGAAAAAATCCACGGATGGCGGAAGCCGACATTGGCCTCCTTCCCTTCTTTGAGCTTCAGGACGGGGTACATAGGAAATTCGTGAAGATAGATGCGCGAGAAGAAAGCGAGTATGACAGAACGCCGCCGTCTTGTCGAGGAGAAGGCCGCGCCAAGAAAAAGCCCTCGTCCAGCGCTGGACGAGGGAGAGTCTTTCAAGTGGCGTTCCCGATGTTGTGCCGGCAGTGATCCGGCAGCATCGGCTGCAGCTTCCTGCGGAAGGCGGACGGCACGCGCTGCCACAGCAGGCGCGCCGCTTCGGGCTCGGCGGCGAGTCCCCAGAAGAGATCCTTCCATCCGTCGAGGCCGACGCCCTTCACGAAATCGTCCGGCTGGTCGCGGGTAAGGAACGCGAGCAGCCACGCCAGGAAGCGGAAGTCCCCGCCCCACCGGACGCCGAATCCCGGACCGACGGCCTGTACAAGTCGGTGCGGCGTCAGAGATCCGTCGAACGCGCCGGACGCGAACAGCGCGAGGATGCCGTCGCGCAGCGGTTGTTCGCCGGCTTCCCACGCGTGCATCCAGAACCCGAGATCGAGGCGCTTGTTGTCGGGCCGCAGAATTTCCGGACCGAGATGACGCACCGCCACGTTGAGGCACGCGTGCACATCCGACGGCGGCAGATCGCTCGCGATGACCGCCGCCCACGGATACTCGTCTCGCATGCGCCGCTTCACGTCCGACGGCCATCGTTCGGCCCCGCCGAGGTATTGGCGCAGCAGCTTGGGCGGCAGTCGCAGCAGCACGTTCGCGTCCGCCGTCGCGACGACCAGGTCGGCGATCGTGCGCGACGCGCCGACGCCGTGGACGAAGATCCAGGCCGACCACGTGCGCAGCACTTCCTCTTCGCCCACGTCGATGTCGTCGCTCGCGAGAAACCGCGCCTTCACGGCGTCCACGAACGCGAGGAACGACTCCCTGGCGAACGCGACGAACGCGTCTTCGTCGCGCGAATCGTCCAACGGAACCTTGTCAAAGATGCGCTCCGGTTCCATGCACACGGTCGACAGCCGCAGCCATCGGCGCAGCGCGTCGACGGCCGCCGGCAATCGGCGCGCCACGGCCTGCGGCTCGAAGAACGTCCGCTCGACCAGATCCTTGAGCGCCAGCGGCTCGACCTGGAAGTTCAAATCCATGAAGCGGTCGAGGGACGTGCCGAGCCCGCCCGACACCGGGAGGAACAACGCATCCGGAAGCGTGAGCGCCCGGACGAAGTAGCTGCGGACGAACAGGTCCAGCAAGCCGCCGTGCGGGCACGGCGCGTCGACAGCCGGACGCCGGAACAGCCGGCGGACGTACACGTTGATGATGTCGTCGCCGCTGAACCAGCCTCGGATCGGGAACTGCTCCGCCGCCCGGCGCAGCAGCCGTTCGTTCTCGTCGCACGAAGCGACAGCGGCCAGGTACGCGGCGCGATCGGACGGCGCGGACGCGCCGCGCGCGAGCGAGGCCAGCGCCTGCTCGCGCCCGACGCTCAGAAGCCCGAAGGCCGAGCCGCTGAGTACGACGACGTTCCGCCGCGACAGGGACGCGGCGCGCACGGCGAGCTCCGAAAGGAGCGCGGCGCCGACACCGTACATCTCGAACAGCGACGCGGCACGCAGCATCACGACCGCGGCGTCCGCGTCGCCCTCCGCCGCTTCTTCGAGGCCGAGCGACAGGCACGCGCCGACGCGTTCCATGGCGGCGCGCCGGCCGTCCGGCTGCAGGAGATCGAGCTTCCGCTCGGCCGCCGCCTGAACAAGGCAGGCCTGCACGGCGTCCGCATCCGCGTCGCGCGCGGCGAGCTCCGCGTCCTGCCGGGCCCGCGCGTACGCGGCGCGGAAGAACGCGGAGGCGGTGCCCGGCTCTCGGCATTCGGCGCTCGGCGCGCGGAACGACCGCGCGAGCGCGCCTCCCGCTTGAACAATCGCCGTGTTCACGGCCGCTCCTTCTCCGCGACGACCGCCTGCGCACGCAGCCGCTCGATGAGCGACTTCGCACTGACGGCGCTCGTGCGCGTCTTCGCTTCCTCCTGCGTCCGGCGCAGCAGCGCGGCGGCGCCCTCGGTCACCTCGACCGTCGCCGGGTGCGCGTCGAGCCAGTCGAACCGCTCTTCGAGCACGTGCAACGCGAGCGTCTGCCGATCGCCGGTGTTCATCCAGTAGACCACGGCGGAAGCGGCATTGAACGCCGCGGCGGCGATCTGCGTCACCCGCTCTTCCGCGTCTTCCGCGTCCAGCAAGGCGAGCGCCCAGTACTCGGCAGGCATCGCCTCGAGCGCCGCGCGCTTCCACGCGGCGTCGTTGCCGCTGTCCAGGACGGCGACGAGACGCTCGTACGCCTCGCTCGCGCGCACCTGGCACGGAAAGTTGCGGACGCCCCACAGCGTCACGGACGTCCCGACTGGATTGAAGTGGAGCGGGACGAGCCGGTTCCCCAGCGTCTTCACGAGCCCGCGCGCCTTGAGCGCCGCGTACTCCGCCGCCGACAGCTCGAAGTACCCGCCGTCCGCCAGCTCGTCGCCAAACCGGCCGAAGACCGGATCGAACACGTGCGCATCGCGCCGCAACACCTCTGGCACCTGCCCGGTCGCAAGCGCGGCGATGACGGCGCTGCGCGCGCTGCGCGTCGGCAGCGTCAGGAGCGCGGCGGCGACCTGCACGGCCGGCAGCGACGCGACGGCCGCCAAGCCTTGCGGCGTGTCGAGCCGAACGATCGAAACCGGCACGCCCGCCGGACGCGCGAGAGCTTCCGTCTGGTTTTGAAGGGTCTCACCCATCTGTCTTCCTCCGAGGAAGCCTGGGCACCCGGGAATCGGATGCGCAGGCGGCCGAAGGAAGACGGCGGACCATAACAATAAAACCGCCGCGTGTCAATCAAAAGCCGTCCGCTTACGACGCCAGCCCGAGCTTTGCCTCGACGACCTGCAAACGCCCCTCGAAGCGATCCATCCGCAAGGTCGGCGCGACCAGCTCCTGCTCGATCGTCAGCTGCAGCCGCGCCACCTGGTCGCTCACGGCAAGGACTTCCTGACGAACGTCTTGAAGATCCTCCTTTGTCGCGAAACGGTCGAAATCGTCTTTCGTGGCAAAGTTCTGCAGATCGTCTTTCGTGGCAAAGTTCTGCAGATCGTCTTTCGTGGCAAAGTTCTGCAGATCGTCTTTCGTGGCAAAACGGTCGAAATCGGCCTTCATTGCCACATTCTCCTTTACGAAACCGATGAATTCGTGCATTTCCGACGTTAAACCTTCGACCTTCCGTTCAAGGCCATCGAACTTCTGCGCCAGCTGATTTGTCGTCAGGTGTTCCTCACTCATATATCGCTTCGAAGTATACGTCCTGAATTAAATCGCTTCAAACGAAAAGATCCCGCGTCTGTTTCAGACAGGGGATCTTTTGTCTCTGTGTGCATTTAAGCGGAAAAAACGGGTTTCGTCAATCGTCGTGTGTGGATATCTTCCGCTCCTTCAACAAGATAAGCGCCCGTCCAGACAACGGATTCTTAAGAATGCCTTCGATCTTCCACGCCGCCTCCTTGAAATGAATGCCTTCCCCTTCCAATTGCTTCTTCCATCGAGTGAGCGGCACCGCATGCAGTCCGCCGTCTAAAGCGGCGGCAGGCGCATCGATTTCTTCCAGGTCCATCACGTGAATGGCGATGCCGCCTTCCCGTAACGCATTCCATGAATTCATCAGGACGTCCCACTGCTTTTCCGTCTCGATGAACTTCAAGAAGACGTGCGCGTACGTGATGTCGTACGGCCCGCCGGGGAAAGGTTTTGTCGCGTCATGTCGAATGACGCCAGGCGCCCCAGCAAGATGCTCGATAGCAATGTCCGAGGTCGTGAGATCGACGTCTCGACCCAACAATGACGAAAAGATGCGACGATGGTGATCGATGAAGCGCCTGTCCCCGCATCCGACGACGAAGATGCGAACGTGTTCATGCGCAGGATGACAAGGAACAACCGAAAAGATAGTTTTCAATTCCCGTTCCTTGATGTCTGCTCGGCGTTGAATTTCCGCATCGGACAGCGCCGCATACTTTTTGTGATAGTCGGAGAGGGCCATATGAATTTTTCTATTGCGCATTCTATTTCGCGACCGCCTTCAGGAACGCCCT
The DNA here is from genome assembly GCA_021789915.1 of bacterium. Lineage (GTDB taxonomy): Bacteria > Patescibacteriota > Patescibacteriia > UBA9934 > GWF2-40-263 > JAJYIV01. Next base: position 20,896 of record JAJYIV010000002.1, read on the forward strand.
GAACAGCGGATGCGGCTTCAGGGGCGAAGACTGGAACTCGGGATGGAATTGCACGCCGACGAAAAACGGATGATCCTTCAGCTCGATGATCTCCACGAGCTGACCGTCCGGAGACGTGCCGGCGACCACCAGCCCCGCCTTCGTCAGCGTCTCGCGGTACGCGTTGTTGAACTCGTAGCGGTGGCGGTGGCGTTCGCGGATCGCCGCCGTCCCGTAGGCGTGGCGGCTCACCGTCCCGGGCTTCAGCGCGCAGTCCCAGCTGCCCAGGCGCATCGTCGCGCCGTATTCGCGGTTCAACAGCTTTTTTTCCTGATCAGGCATGATGTGGACGACGGCGTGCGGCGCCTGCGGATCGATTTCCGTCGTATGCGCGCCCTTCAGTTCGCACGCGTCGCGGGCGAATTCGACGGCGGCCAGCTGCATGCCGTAGCAGAGGCCGAAGTACGGAACTTTTTTCTCCCGCGCGTAACGGATCGCCGCGATCACGCCTTCGATGCCGCGCGAACCGAAGCCGCCCGGCACCAGGACGCCGTCATAGCCCGCAAGGATTTTCTCCGCTCCGTGCTTTTCGATGTCCGCCGCGTCGATCCACGTGATCGCCGGCTTGCGGCTGATGGCCCACGCGGCGTGCTTCACCGCTTCGATGACGGAGATGTACACGTCGGAAAGCATGAAATCGCCGACGGCGAAATACTTGCCGACGATGGCGATCTTCACGTCCCTCTTTGCGCGCCGGATCGCGTCGACGACGTCGCGCCACGGCTTCAAATCGGCGCGCTTCGGCTTGAGGCCGAGCCGCGCGAGCAGCCGCTGCGCGAAGCGCTGGTCTTCCAGGATGAGCGGCACCTCGTAGATCGATCCGCAATCCGGGTTGCTGATGACGTCCTCCTTGGCGACGTTGCAGAACAGCGCGATGCGCTCCTTGCGGCGGCCGTCCATCGCCTGCGACGAGCGGCCGACGACGAAATCCGGCTCGATGCCCATGCCGTTCAGCATGCGGACGCTCTGCTGCACCGGCTTCGTCTTCATCTCGCCCAGCGCGCCGGGAATCGGCAGGTACGCGACATGCACGTGCGCGACGTTCTTCGGCTCGCGGCGGCCGAGCAGGCGCGCCGCCTCGAAGAAGATGCCGTTCTGGTACTCGCCGACGGTGCCGCCCAGCTCGACGACGCAGATGTCGGCGCCCTGCCCGCCCAGCTTGAAGCGGCGGATGATCTCGTCGGTGACGTGCGGAATCGCCTCGACATCTTCGCCTTCGTAGGCAAACGCGCGCTCGCGGCGCAGCACTTCCGCGTACACCTGGCCCGTCGTCGCGTACTGCGCGCGATGCAGCGGCCGGCCGATGAAGCGCTCGTAGTTGCCCAGGTCCTGGTCGGTTTCCAACCCGTCTTCCGTGACGAACACTTCCCCGTGTTCCGAAGGGCGTATGGTGCCGGCGTCCTGGTTCAGGTACATGTCCACCTTCATCGGCGCGACGCGGTAGCCGCGCGCTTCCAAGAGCGCCGACAACGACGCGGCGGTGATGCCTTTGCCGAGGCCGGAGATGACGCCGCCGGAGACGAACACGTACTTGGTGGGCATAGGGGGAAGCGGTTAGCCATTAGCTGTTAGCCGTTAGCTTCTAACTGTTGACGAGAAACGGAAACACCTGCGGCGAGCGCAGGTGGTCAAGGAGACGGTTCGACAATGAGGGTGAATGAGGCTTCCGCCGTCGGGGCGAGGCGTGCGACGATCTTCGAGGTACCGGCGTTCTTCACGGGCTTGAACCCGGCGAGCGCGTGCTCGGGAACGGCGAACCCGGCTTTCGCGAGCGCCTCCGCGACCGTGCGCGGCGTGACGGCAGCGTAGAGATGTCCGGTTTCGGTGGCGGATTCCTTGAGGACGAGGCGGAACCCGTTCAGCCGCCGCGCCGTCTGCTGCACGGTCCCCGTCGCCTGCTTTGCCCGGCGGGCTTCGGCGTCCTTCTTTTCCTTGAGTCGGCGCCGCGCGTCCGCCGATGCCGGCACGGCCGCGCCCGAGGGGAGCAGCTGGTTGCGCGCCTGGCCGTCGGAGACCGTCACCATGTCCCCGGCCCGACCCAATCCTTTGACGGCCTTCACGAGAATGACATCCATAGCACGGCGGCAGTATACGCCCGCGCGGCGTCAGCGGGAAATCGCGGGCGGTGGATAACGCGGACGGGGACAGTTCTATTTCCGTTTGACATCTGCGTGTTCGCCGGTCTTCCCGCCTTCTGTACATCCGAGAAGGACGGCATGGTCGTCACCCTCCCCTACCCGTTAGCGAACGGTCGGGAGAATTCTGTCAGCTTCCGACTCCGCGGGAAGACAACGGTCCTCGCCGCGCCGCACATCGTCTACGTCCACTGACGCACGCGCGTCCGCGCGGTTCGTGAGCCCGACGCTCACGGCCGCCGCGGGCGCGATCTTTTTTGTAAACCAAACCCCGCCAGGTTTCTTTTTTGCCTCATGTCACTTCGTCGCGAACCGCCGCCAGCAAATCTTCCAACCGCGCGAACAGCGGCAACCGGAACCGGTCGCAAACCATCTCGACGTTTCCCTTGCGCCAGAATCCGTCCGGGCAGCACACCAGGACGTGCTTGTCCTTCACCAAGCCGAGCTCGAGCAGGCTGATCGGACTCTTGGTCGCCGGATCGAAATAAAACGCGACGACGTCCGCCCGGTCGAGTCCGTCCATCTCCCACGTGACCTGCCGGTTGAACTCGGGGTTCGCCATGGATTGCTTCCAGGAGGCGTCCCATGCGGCACGCCGCGGATTCAGCACGGTCGCGTCGGTGTCCGCGAGCGCGGCGACCGCTTTCGCCTGCCAGGGTTCGGCGGCCCCCATCTCGATGCTGCCGGCGAGGAAGACGACGGGGGACGCGGCGTCGGCGAAGGAATCGGGCGGCTGGATGTGGCGCATAGGAAGGAGACGGCCGTCTTTGTACCACGGCGCCCCGATCGGCGCGAGCCGCGGATGGCAGGCGGCGATTGACAAGGTGCGAAAAAAGACCGAAGGTACCCGCGGTTCATCGCGGCCGCAAGCCGCACGGAGGGAACCATGATTTCCGAGACGAAGATCGAGATCGTCACGCACGTAACGATAGAGGAACAGCCCGGCCGGAACGTCTGCGCGAACGACTATCGCAGCATTCTGCCACGACCCAACGACGACGGCATCCTGCTCGACCGGGAGACGGTCGAGCGCTTGTTCGCCGCGACGGATCTCGATGCGTTCCTCTCGTCCCTGCCGGGAATCTCGACGGATACGTGGCACCGTCACGCCGTCCTCGCGAACGTCATCAAGTTCTCGGAACCGACGGACGGAAACGCGTTCGGCATCGTCCTCGCCTGGACGACGAAGCGCCACCCCGCCTTCGGCGGCGATCCGACGAGCATGATGGATTACGCCATCGGCGTGCTCCCCGTGCCGACCGAAACGGCGGCGGTGGCCGCGAAGCTCTTCGCGCGCCGCTCGCTCCTGGCGGACTTGAAACTCGACGACCGCGGCCAGCGCGAACGGCAGGAGGAAATCCTGAAGGCCATCGGATGGGACGACGGAGCCGAGACCGCGCAGGCGCTGCGCGCGCTGCGCGAGGAGATGATGAGACGCTTGGACGAGCTCACAAAAGCGCTCGAGGCGCGCGAGCGGGCGCGGGTGCAGGCCGTCCTCGGCTTGGCCGGCGTGTCGAGCGCTCAGCTCGACGCGCGCGTCGCGGACGTCGATGGTCAGCTCGACGCGGCGTTCAATGCGATGGCGACGGATCCGAAGCGGCTCGAACCTACGGCGCTCGCGAAGTGCGAGCTCGACATCTACGGCGCCGTTCCGCCCATCCTGCACGCAAGACTCACGGCCCAATAGCCGTTCTCGACGCCTCTCCGCGAGGCGTTTTTCTTTTCGGGTTCGAAAAAGCTCCAACGGGATCGCCACCGCGGCGGGTATCGCTTTCTTTGGAGCTAAAGAAAGATTGAGACCTCTGAAAAACTGATGGATTTTCGTTGTCAGCCAAAGGCTGATCAGCCTCTGGCTGAAATGGGCTGCCGAGCCCCGCGAACCCTACTGAAACGTAGGGAGAGCGGGGTCGGCGGGCGCCCATGAAACGAAAAGACGCCGTTTTGCAGAGGTCTCGATTCTTTGCAAACCAAACCCCGCCTGGCCTGCAGGCGGGGCGGTTGGTCCCGGGTCGTGGTGGACCTGATGGGAGTCGAACCCACATCTTATGGTGCTAACTCAGGCGAGGTTACCGTTTCCTCCACAGGCCCCTATCCCTTCCCCGGGTCATTGGATAACGAAAAATCCCTCAGGCCCTTTCGGACCATGGGGGATTCTTCTAGCACCAGGAGCAAGCCGTATGCTCACCTGAGTGACTCAAGTAAAACAGATATTTCCGTATTTGTCAATCGTCGCGTGTGGACAAAATGGCGGGCGGAGGTTGACAAATGACTGGGAAGGGGCCATGTTTATGCGTCCCACGCTCGGCGTTCGGGACGAACAAGCCACCTTCCGGCCCTGCGGGGGCCTCACACAGAAGGAGAAAGCCGTGATCCACAGAATCGTGATTGGAACAGTCGTCGCCGTCGGTGTTCTCTACCTCGCAAAGCCCATCGTCGGGTACTTCCACGAACAGGACGTGAAGGTACGCGCCGAGACCGACGTCGTGTGCGCGCACGTGACCCCGGCCAACTGGGGCGGCGAGGACAGCGCAACCTGCCGTAAGCTCGTGGCCAAGTTCATCAACATCGACCTCAAGCCGAAGGCCTGCGTCTTCGGCGGACTCCCGGCCATTTGCGAGACGTCGAAGAGGGGCACCGATGTCGCCGTGTTCCTCAAACGAAAAGACGGGCCGCTCCAGTACAGCCTGCTGCCCATCATGACCAAGGAACAGCTGGCGAACTCGGCGCCGCACATCATCTACGTCCCCTGACGCACGCGCGTCCGCGCGGTTCGTGAGCCCAACGCTCACGGCCGCCGCGGGCGCTTCTTTATTTTGAATCGAGAGATCCCTTCGGCGCCATGCTCCGTCCGCCGTATCATTCAGTCCCGCGGCACCATTGCCCCGCGGACGGAACGGGCCCGGCACAAGCGAGCCGTTCAGAGCCGCATCGGCCCGGCTCGCGATGACGGAGACCGTCCGGCCAAGCGGGGCCTGGTGCCAAGATCTTTCTTTCTCCGGTTTCTTGGGATCGGCCAAGAAACCGGACCGCCGGAGGCTTCCGGCTTAAGAGGGTCTCGTGATCCCTCGCCCCGCCTGCATGCAGGCGGGGTCGGGACGACACAAGAAGGATGGCGCGCGTCGCCGGAGGCCTCCGGCGAAAAAAGATTTATTCATACCGCAGCGCCTCGACGGGATCCAGGCGCGCGGCGTTGCGCGCGGGCAGGACGCCGAACACGATGCCGATGGCGGCGGAGACGCCGACGCCGAGCAGGATGGCGGAAGGCGGGACGGCGAAGGTCCATGCCAACTGGTTGGCGCGCGCCACGGCGGCCACGATCCACCCGAGCAGGGCGCCCCAGGCGATGCCCAAAGAGCCGCCGAGCACGGTCAGCAGCACGGCTTCCAGCAGGAACTCGCGCAGGATGGCGCCGCGCGTGGCACCGACGGCCTTCTTGAGGCCGATCTCCGCCGTCCGTTCCGTCACGACGACGTACATGATGTTCATGATGCCCACCCCGCCCACCAGCAGCGAGATGGCGGCGATCGCGATCAGCAGGGCCGTGATGCCACTGAAGATCACGTTGAACGTATCAAGCGCCTGCGTCTGCGTCTGCACCTCGAAATCGTCCTTCGCCGGATCCGTGATCCGGTGATTGCGCTCCAGCGTGCTCCGGATTTCCGCCGCCGTCGCGTCGCCGAGCGACGTGTCGCGCATCTGCACGATGCCGACCGAGAGATAGTCGATGCCGAGCATCTTCTTCTGCGCCGTGGCGAGCGGGATGTAGGCGGAGCTGTCCGCCGTTCCGCCGAACGCCAGCCCGCCCTGCGGGGCGTACACGCCGATCACCTGGAAATTCAGCGTGCCCAGACGCACCAGCCGGCCGACCGGCTCGTTCTGGCCGAAGAGATCCTTGGCCAGGTCGCTGCCGAGGATGATGACCTGCGCCGCGCCCGCATCCTCCGCGGGCGTGTAGAAACGCCCTTCCTGCAGCGTGTGCTGGTCGATGCGGAAGCGCTCGGCCCCGGCGCCGTAGTAGATGACGCTTTTCTGATGGTTGCCCTCGCTGGCCTCCGCCTGGCCCGTCACCATGCCGTAGGCGTCCACGACATTCGGCAAACGGCGGATATCGTCCAAATCGCGCGTCTTGAACGTGTTGATGACGATGCCCGTCACGCCGCCGCCCACGCCGGCCGAGAACTTCTGCGCGCGGCTCTTCGTCGTCGGCGGCACGCGCGTGCTGACGAACAGCGTGTTGCTGCCCAGGGCGTTCACCTGCGACGTGACGAGGCTGCGGAAGCCCGCGCCCGCGGACAGCACCAAGATCACCGTCGAAATGCCGATGACGATGCCGAGGGTCGTCAAGACCGTCCGGACGGGATTGGACGCGAGGCCGCGGAGGGATTGGCGAAAGGCGGGGAACATAGATGGCTGTAGGCTTTTAGCTTTTAGCTGTTAGCCGAAATAGTTCCCATCCGGCCAGTAGCCAATGGCTAATGGCCAAAAGCCTCGATCATTCATATCTCAGCGCCTCGATCGGATCCAGCCGCGCGGCCTTGAGCGCCGGATACAATCCGAAGCCGACGCCGGTCAGGACGGAGATGACCAGCGCCAGGACGACGGAAAACGGCGAGACGACATACGCCCACTCATAGCCCAGCGCGTGCATGACGAGAGCGGCTGCGAGCGCGATCGCGGCCCCGAGCGCGACGCCGACGAGCCCGCCTGCGCCCGTGAGCGCCGCGGCCTCCAGCAGGAATTGCCGTGCGATGGCGCCGTTGGTGGCGCCGACGGCCTTGCGCAGCCCGATCTCGCGCGTGCGCTCGGCCACCGTCACCAGCATGATGTTCAGGATGCCGACGCCGCCGACCACCAGCGAGATGGCCGCCATCGCGGCAAGGAACAGGCTGAGAGCCGACGTGATGGATGACAGGATGTTCATGATGTCGGCCTGGCTGCGCACCGTGAAATCCTCCTGGTCCTGCGTCCGCACGTGATGGCGTTCGTCCATCACCCGCGTGACGTCCGCGATGGCCTGCGGCACGTGCGCGGCGGCGTCGACCTTCAGGTCGATGAGCTGCAGATGGCGGATGCCGAGCAGCTGCTGCTGGCCGATCGGCAGCGGGAGGAAGACCTGGTCGTCCATGTTCACCACGGCGATGTTGCCGCGCGGATTGATCACGCCGACGACGCGCAGCGGCACGCCGCCGGCTTGCGCCTGCGCCGCGTTGCGCACCTTGATGACCTGCCCCACCGGATCCACGCCGCGGCTGCCGAACAATTCGTCGGCCACGGTGGAGCCGAGCACGGCGACGTTGGCGCCTGCGTCCGCCTGGGCGACGCTGAAATACGTCCCTTCGCGCATGGTGAACGTCAGCACGTCCGGATGATAGCCGTCCGTGCCGAAAAAGTTGGTGTCGATGCTCTGATTGCCCCACGTCACCGTGGCCGTCCCGAGCACCATCGCATCCGCCGCCTTGATGTGAGGCACGCGGCGCAAGGCGTCCGCGTCCGCGTTCGTCAGCGTCGTGACGACGATGCCGAAGAGCTGGACGGGCGGGCCCTTCTCGTTGCTCTTGCCCGGCTGCACGCTGAGCAAGTCGCTCCCAAGCTTGGTCACCTGCCCCAGGATGAGAGACTGCGCGCCGGCGCCCAATGCCAAAATCACGATGACGCCGGAGACGCCGATCACGATGCCGAGCATGGTCAGCAAGGACCGCCCCTTGCGCGCCAACAGGGTGCGGGAGACGAGGCCGAACGTGTCGCGGACGTTCATAGACAGGAGTCAACTATTTTCCCAACTCCCCTCGGTCCCCTGCCCGCGTGCGCTTTTTCACGACGACGTCCGAAACGACGAGGCCGTCCTTGAGGCGGATGATGCGCTTGGCGTGGTTGGCGGTGTCCGTCTCGTGCGTCACCAGGATGATCGTGCGTCCCTGGTCGTTCAGCGTCTGCAGGATGTCCATCACGACGTTGCCGGATTTGGAGTCCAGATTGCCCGTCGGCTCGTCGGCGAAGATCACGGCCGGATCGCCCACGAGCGCGCGGGCGATCGCCACGCGCTGCTTCTCGCCGCCGGAGAGCTGGTTGGAGAGATGGCCCAGCCGATGCGTCAGCCCGACCGCCTCCAGCGCCCGGCGCGCCAGCGCGTCTTGGTTCCTCTTCGTCCCGTACAGCAGCGGCAGGCGCACGTTGTCGAGCACGGTCGTGCGCGGCAGCAGGTTGAACGCCTGGAACACGAAACCGACCCGCTCGTTGCGCAAGCGGGCCAGCTCGGCGTCCGTGAACGTGCGCGTGTCGCGGCCTTCGAAGAAATACGCGCCCGCCGTCGGGCGGTCCAGGAACCCGAGGATGTGCATCAGCGTGGATTTTCCAGAACCGGACGGTCCCATGACGGCGAGAAATTCGCCCGGCTCCACGGTGAAGCTGACGCCGTGGAGCACGGGCGTCACGACGTCCCCGTTGACGTAGTCCTTGCGCAGGTTTTCGACGCGGATGAGCATGGGGGGAGTCAGTCAATCGCCACCACGACCGTCTGCCCTTCCGACAGGCCGCGGACAATCTCGTCCAGACCGTCGTCGGCCATCAAGCCGACCGTCACCGGCACCTCGTGGTAGGCGCCGCGCGCGGCATCGTCCACGACGCGCACGACCTGGGAGCCGTTGCGGTCGATCACCGCCGCCGACGGCACGGCCAGAACCTGCGAACGCTCGGCCGTGAGCACCGTCAGGTTGGCGGTCATGCCCGGCTTGATGTCCGGCGCACCCTCGATGGACGCCTTCACCTTGTAGTCCACCACGCCCGCGATCACGGTCGAAGCGGGATTGATGGACGTGACGACGCCGGAGAAGTGCCGGTCCGGGCCGAGCGCGTCGAACGTGTCGTCGACGCTCTGGCCGACCGCAAGCGACGCGATGTCGGCCTCGCTGACCTGCGCTTCGGCGTACAGGTCGCCCACGTCCTGCAGCACCATCGCCTCCTGCAGCGCCGTCGCCTGCTCGCCCGCCTTCACGCTGACCGACGTGATCGTGCCGTCCGCCGGCGAGGCCAGCACCGTGTTGTCGAGCGCGGATTGCGCCGTCTCCACCTGGCCCTGGGCCGACAGCACGGCGGCGGCGGCCGCGGCGAGATCCGCCTGCGTCGGCGCCGCCTGCGCCTGCGCGAGCGACGCCTGCGCCTGCGCGCGCGACGCCTGGGCGGCGTTCACGCTCGCCTGCGCCGCGGCGACCTGCGTGTCGCGCGTCTTCTGCGCCGCGTCATACGCGTTCCTGTTCGTCACGTACGAGGCGTCCGTCGTGTTCGGCACGGCGATGGTCCAGGTATCGTTCGAGGAAGGCGACGACGTGCTGAATTTGATGAACAGCCCGTGCGTGCCGAGCGCCACCGGCTGCGTGCTGACGAATCCGTTGGCCGTCTCGAGGCCGGTCGCGTTGAATTGGATGCCGTTGCCGGTCTGGTACAGGACGACGTCGTACGTCCCCTGCGCGGTACCGGCGTACGTGCCGCTCACGGTGATGGCCGCGCCGTCCGCATTGGCCGTGCCCGGCACGGCGGTGAACGTCGTGTTCATCAGCGCGGCTTGCGCGTTGGCGACGGCCGTGTCCTGCTGCGCCTGGACGGCCGCCAGATTGTCCTGCGCGTTTTGCAGCGTCACGTTGGCCGCATCGACGGCTTTCTGCGCCACGGCGATCTGCTCGCTCGTACTGCCTTGCCGCACCTTCTCTTCGTTCGCCTGGGCCTGGGCGAGCGCGCCTTGCGCCGTGGTCAGCGCCGCGTGCGCGGACGCCTGGTCGATCACGGCGAGCGTCTGTCCCTTTTTCACGCGGTCGCCTTCGGCCACGTCGACCTCCCGCACCAGGCCGCTCGTCTGAAACGCCAGCGACAAATCAACCGTGCTCGTCACCTGTCCGGTGGCGAGAACCGTCGCGCGCAAATCCTGCCGCGTCACGGCGGCCGTCTGCAGCTTCGGCGCCTTTCCGCGGCGCGCCCAAGCGGCGATGCCGCCGCCGGCGACAAGGACGACGAGCATCCAAAACCACCAACGCTTGAGGAAGGAGAACTTCATAATGAATGCGCCCATTCTAGGCCGGCGGGCGGCCAAAAACAAGACGCCGGATCGCTCCGGCGCCTTGGGAATCCGTTCTTCTTCGTCCTGCGCGCTCACGGCCTGACATTGCGGCTTTCCAACGCCTGCGAAAGCGTACGGATGTTCCGTTCGTTCATGTCCACCAGGTTTTGCCAGTCGGCCTTCAGGGTGAATGGAGCGGATGCCAGGGATCGTTGCGCTTGAGCCAATTGCTGATGGGCCGTCTCCAATGCCTGTTGGAGATGCGGCACCGTCCATGCGGAGATGTCTTCGCCGGTGCGCTGAGTGATGTCGGTAACCCCCATGGCCTGTTCCGCACCGCTTGACGTCTGCGTCTCGACGACCTTGTCGCCTGACACGCGTGACACAGCCGTTGGGCGTTCGAAGAATGAAGAGCTGGCGGCATGTCCAGCTGCTGTGTGCGCGGCCGCGGTTTCGGCGACAGGATGCGCGGCGGCAACCGTCTCCGCGGCGGTCTGCGCGCGCGCCGCGACCGCGGCGGCCGCCTGTTCGTGGAACGGCGCGACGGCGGGAATGCGCGCCAGCCTGTCCTGCCATCCTTGCGGAAGCAGACGGCCGAACGGCCCATGTTGCAGCGCGAGGACTTGCTGCGTCAAGGCATCGACCAACGGTTCCCTTTGACCAGGCGCGGCGGCAGTGGCCTGCTCCAGCGTTTCGCGGACCTCCATGAGCTGTTTTCCGAAGGCGGCCTGATCCGCGGCGGACAGATGCTCGAACGCGTTCTTCCCCAGCATCGCCTCGCCCGCGGCATGCTCGTGCGCGGCGACCTGCGCCAGCACTTCCGCGTGGTGCTGCGCGAGCTGCGCGGCTTCCGCAGCCTGGTCAATGGCCGCGTGCGGCACGGGCGCCGCCGTCTCTACGGCTGCATGCGTGGCCGTTGCTGTTTTCGCCGCCGTCTCCACGGCTGCCTGCGCGTGCGTTCCGACGGCCGCCGCCGCTTCGGCCGCGTGGCCTTGGAGTTCCGCCAGGGTCTTCCCCGGCGCCAGGAATCCTTCCTTGACCGCTTCGGCGACGCTCATGCGGACGCCCTTGGCCGATTCCAGCACCAGCTTGCCGCCGACTTCGCCGACTTGGAAATTGCCGATCGCCTTGCTCGTGAGAAACAGGTCCGGCACGCCGCCTTTGCCCCACGCGCCGGCCGCTTCGACGACGTCGTGCGCGTGCTGCGCCGCGTCGATGTCCGTCGGATGCAGGCGCTCGATGATGCCGCTCAAGCTGTCGCCCTTGTGCACCATGACGAAGCCCTGGGCGCCCGCCTCGACATGCGCGCCCGCCGCGGCCGCGCCGGCCTCCGCGGCATGATGCGCCGGCGCACCGGCCGCCGCACCCGCCTCGCGGGTGTGACCCAGCAGACGATGAAGCGTGTCGCCCAAAACGCCGCCGCCGACGAAGAGGCCCATCATGGTGCCGAAGAGCTTGGCGCGGCGTTCGTTGACGTTGTTCTTTTCACGCAAATCCGCCATCTGCCCGTCGGTTCTGTTCATCGCCTCGGTCATCTGTCTTTCGGTGCCCTGGAATGTTTTTTCCGCGAGCGCTTGTTCGAGTTTCCTGTACTGGGCGCGGAAATGTTCCTGGGTTGCATCGACTTTGCCTTCAAGGCCTTCTTTTGGTTCCCCAAGACTTACACCGTCGAAAACCGCGCGCTCGTTCATCCGCGTGAGCCGCGTCATGATGTCCTCGGCGCTCATCTTTGAGATATCCGCATCGGTAAACTTCTCGGCGTCGCGATTTTCGCCCGCTCTGCGGACGGCGTCCATGCTGCCGTAGCCCATGCCGAGCCCGGAAGCGGCGCGGTTCATGGCCATGATGCCTCCCGTTACCGCAAGTCCGGCGCCGCTCACGGCAGCAGCGCCCATGAGTCCGTAGGTAATTGCCGTGCGCGCGTTCAAGGCCTTCTCACTGATTTTCGTGATGCCGTATCGAAGCGCTTGCGCGTACATGAGCGGATTGAACCAGCTCTTTTCCCTGATATCCGCCCGCACGTTCCGCATGCTCTCCTCGTACAGTTCCTTCTGTCTCTTTCCAAACAAATTCGAAATATTGAACGCACCGAGCTTGCGATAGCCCTCGTAGAATTTGCGGCCGAATCCTTTGTCCTTGCTCAATTTCCCGGCACGGACATCCGCGAGTTCGCGCAGTTCTTCGGTAAACTTTTTGGCATCGGCGCCAATCGCTTCCGAGCGCATGCCGAGATATTCCTGGCGCGCCGCCTCGAGCTCCGCTTGCGCCTGAACGTATCCCTTTTTCGTCTCTGAGAAAATGCCTCGGCGCACGCCGCCGGTTACGCCGCCGTATGTCTTTTCCATCTGGGCAAGCAACGTCGCATAGCGGTCGCGAGCGTTGGAAAGACTTTCACGCGACGGCTTGGGGGGTTCTCCCTCAATGACGTCCACATATCCAGGCGGATGCGGATCGCGCCCACCTCCAGGGGTCGTCTCTCCACCTCCGCCTTGCGGCTCGACAATGGTTGGCGGCTCTGTCTCTCCGCCTCCGCCTGGCGGCGTAGGTTCATCTTGTTTCAACGCCGACTTTTCCCGCGCCGTGGCAATCTCATCATCGATTTTGGCAAGCGCAATTTCATAGCTCAGCACGTCCTTGAACAGTTCCGTGTGTCCGTAGATCTCCTGTCGCCGCTTGTTCAATGCATCCATTTTCGCCTTGATGGCGTCTGTCGAATCCTTCGGCCTTTCCGCTTCGTCCGCCTTAAGATCCGGCGCTTCCACGCCGTTCAACTCCCGCGGATCCCCGAATTTCCTTCCGGGCTCCAAATCCGGGGCCATCCCCATGTTCGGTCCCTCGTACCCTGCCATAGGACAAGAACATTAAAAAGTAAGGTCTGCTCTCAGACGGCCGGATGATGTTCGGCGTTTTCCACCAGTTCGGCCTTGACCTTTTCGGTTTCTTCGGACAGGAGTCTTGGCATGTCGAACCTTTCGCTTAAAAATGCCATGAGCTTATCCGAATCATCCGACAGATCCTCGGCTTTTTTGGCGTCCGCCCCATCGAGCTGGGTCATGACGTCCAGCATCACCCGCTTAAGGACGAGATCGGCCATCTGATCCAAAAGAGCGACTTTCTTCTCATCTGGCAAGGCCTCAATTCCGAGCAAAGCAATGATGTTTTGGTTTTCCGTGCTCGTTTGTTCGGTCATAAAATGAGAGAGTGAATAAGTTTCCATTAAGATTAAACTGGCACATTGTCGGGAAACGTTAAGAATGCCCGTATGGTAAAACAGCCGCGCGGACTTCGCAATGGAAAAGACGCAAACGGCGGCGCACGGCGGTCTTCCGTCACGCCTTGGTCGCGTGCCCGCCGAATTGGCCGCGCAGCGCGGAGAGCAGCCGGCCGGCATAGCTCGGCGCGGCGGCGGAATCCTTGCGGAATTGCAGGGCGTCCGCAATGACGGGCACGGGCACGCCAAGATGCCTTGCCGCCTCGACCGTCCATGCGCCTTCGCCCGTGTGCGCGACGGAGCCCGTGACGCCTTCCATGTCCGGTCCGTAGGTTTCAAAAGCGGACTTCATCCAGCCAACGAGGCGCGACTCGACGACGCTGCGGTGCTGGTACACGTCGGCGACGCGGGCCAAGTCGAGCTGGAACGGCGCGGCTTTCATGACGGCGAAGCCTTCGGCGATGGCCTGCATCATGCCGTACTCGATGCCGTTGTGGACCATCTTCACGAAATGCCCGGCGCCGGCCCCGCCGAAGAATCGATAGCCGTCCGGCACGGCCGCGTCCTTGAACAACGGTTCGAGTTCCGCGAACGCCGCGCGGTCGCCGCCGATCATGAGACAGGCGCCGGCGCGCGCGCCGCCGGGGCCGCCCGACGTGCCGCAATCCAGAAAGCGTATGCCTTCGGCCGCAAGCGCCGCGGCATGGCCCGCGTCATCGGCGTAATGCGTGTTGCCGCCGTCGACCACCGTGTCGCCGGGCGCGAGCAGCTCCGCCAGTTCCGCGACCGCCTCGTCCGTCGGGGCGCCCGCGGGCAGCATGAGCCAGACGGTGCGCGGCGCTCCCAGAGCGGCGACGAGATCCTGCGGCGTACGCGCGGGGACGAGCCCTTCCGCCGCCATGCCTTCGGCGACCGTGAACGTGCGGTTCCATCCGATAACGCGCCAGCCCCGTTCCATCCAATGCCGCGCGAGGTTCGCTCCCATCTTTCCGAGGCCGATGATGCCAAGTTCTTTGCGCATAGGTTCTGACAGGACCTGTCGGTCCAAGAGGTTTACGTCTCTCTCACACCGGTTCCGTTCCGGGCGCATACGTCCCCAGCGGCGTTTCGTTATTCCTCCACGCGCGCTCGATCGGATCCGTCCATGCCCACAATGCGTCGATTTCCTCCACGCTCAGGAACGGCGTCTGGTCGCCCGCGAAGGCGGCGAGGAACAGGGATTCGTACTCAACGACGTATTGCGCCCGCGCCTGCCTGGAATAGTCGAAGTCGAAGGTCTTGGACGAGCCGTCCTTGAAGGTGACGACGACGTCCTTTCTGGTCTCCGGCATGCGCTTGCCGGCTTCCAGGATGATCTCGACGCCCTGCCAGCGGCGCGGCGACAGCCAGGTCTTCGCGCGGAAATACGTTTCCGTGTCCGAGGCCGGGTCGACGCCGACGATGGCGCGGTAGCCTTCGTACTGCGCGCGGAACGTCTCGGCCGGCTGCGGCGGGACGAGGCCGCGCAGCAGTTCCACGCGCCGCGCGCGGACGGGGGCCGCGTCGAAGGACGCGGGCTTTTCCATCGTCGCGTACGCCAGCATTTCCAGCAGATGGTTCTGGCCGACGTCGCGCAGCGCGCCGAGGCGGTCGTAGAAGGCGCCGCGCTTCTCCACGCCGAGCGTCTCCCACAGGCGCACGCGGATGCGCGCGACGCGCTCCGCATTCCAGCGCGGCTCGCCAGGGCCGTCCGCGAAACGGAAGCCGGCGAGCGCGCGCAGGGCGTCCTTGGCCAGATAGTGGTCGACGCGGTAAATCTGCTCCTCCGCGAAGCAGCCGGCGAGCGCGGCGTCGAGGGCGCGGGCGCTCTCGCCGTCCCAGCCGATCGGCTTCTCCAGCATGACGCGCGTCCATGCGCCCGGCCGCCGCCCGATGCACAAGCGGGAGAACTGGGACAGGATCGGCGGCACGGACGCCGTCGGGACGGACAGGTACAGCAGCGCGTTCTGCCCCTGGATGTCCCGCCGCAGGCGGTCATATCCCTCCGGCGCTTCAAAATGCCCGCGGACATACGCGCACCGCCCCAGGAACGCATCGACGCTTTCCGCATCCGCCCGGGGCGCATGGCCGCGGAGGATGCCGCGCACGTGGACGCGGAAATCCTCGTCCGACCAGTCGCGGCGGGCGAAACCGATCAGCCGGAAATCCGCCGGCAGGCGATGTTCCGCGTGGAGCTGGAACAAGGCGGGGGCGATTTTTCTGGCCATGAGGTCGCCGGTGGCGCCGAATACGACGAAAGCGGTGGGCAAAGAGGCAGACATAGGCGAGAAGATGATGGGAACATCGAACCGAAACGGCATGAACGCCGGATGAAGCGGCGGAACCATTCTACCTTGCGATACGGCGGCGTCGAGGGATGAAAAACGCCCGGAAAAACCAGGCGAGACGTCCGTCGAGATACGGCGCGGCCAAGATCAGACCGGCGAGCGCATCCGCCTGGACACAGATGAACAAAGCGTCCGGCAGGCCGGCGACGCCTCGCAAGCAGCCGCGGACGTATCGTGCAGGACGTCCACCGGCTTTTCCGGAGCGTTCGTCGATCCTCCTTGCTCCGCACGATGACGAAGCGCCCCGACCCTATGCCGTGCGCCGGGAAAAGAAAAAGCGCCGGGAACCCTTGCGGGAACCCGACGCAAGAAGCGTCGCGGCGTGAAGCGCCTAGAACTTCGGACCGCGCGGCGGGACGCCCTCCTCGCCGAAGGCGTCGCGGCGCGAACGGCCAACGGACGGCCTCGGCGGCGCGCCGGTTCCGACGAGCGCCGCCCACGGGATGGTCGCGCCGACCTGGCGCACGCCGATGACGGCAGGAAGGCCCGCTTCTTCTTCGTCGCCGAGGAAGGCCACATGGTGTGGTTCGACCTCAACCCGAATGCCGATGGTCCCCACGAGGTGGCCGCGCTTGTCTCGGCCCGGGGCGTCAACGCTCTCACGGGCCAGCGCCTGACCCCGCCGCCGCGATTGGAGCAGTACGCGCACCAGTGTCCCGTGCACGCCGTGCCGTTCACGCGCGTGGGGACGGAAACGAAGTTCTGCCCGACCTGCAACTTCGGCTGGGCGCCCCAGAACTACTTCTCGACCACGTCGGTCGGCCGCGGCCTCTTCTGGCGCGACGGCTTTCGCGGCCCCGACGGGAACACGCGCGAATTCGTCTTCACCGCGGAGCGGAATCGCGGCGTCGCGCGCGCCGTGATCGGCGACGACGCCGTGGACGCGTTCGGCGTCGCGCTGTTTCGCTCCGCGAAGTCCAAGGCGCCGCCCGTCGCATACCGCACGCCGTACGCGTTCAAGGGTTCGCCCTTTTCATTCGGAGGCGAATTCGGCGGCGTCCGACTCGAATCGTCCGCCAGTCACCGTCGGCACCTCGGGATTGCCGAACGGAACGAAGCGCTCGAGGTAGCCGCCGGCGCCGTCGTCGATCAGGGTGTCAGGCCGGACGAACACCGGCTCGACTTTTGGAGGGAAGCGCCCGACGCCTGCCTCATCCTGTACTACGTCGGACCGCATGCCTTCCGCGACATCGCCGGTTTCGACGGCACGGAAAATCCCGCCGACGAAGGCTGGCTCGGCAAAGCCGGCGTGCCGGTGGGCAACGACGCGTAGAGCCTGTTCTCCCTTCCGCCCGTGCCATGTGCACGGGCTTTTTTAGAGCCTGTCCAGCATCTTTCTTCCAGGGACATTCGGATGACGTTTTGTGCGAAACATGTGATGGCTGACGAAGCGTAGCCAACGCTACGGTGAGGAGGCCAGCGCATGTTGCAGCCAAAACGGCGCCAAATGGAGCCGGGAGAGGAGATGTTGAACAGGCTCTTACGGACGCGCAAGACCGAAGGCTTGCCCTATGCGCGCCGATGCGCCGGCCCGCGAAGCTGCCATGGGCCGTACGGGATCGACCCGCCGCCCTTCTCTTCTCTTCCGCCGCCTCTTCCGGACCGGCGGTTTTCAGATAACGAAAGGCACCCTCTCGCACGAGAGGGTGCCTTTGACAGGCTAGGATCGTGGCGCGGCCGCGGCTTTCACGGCGGCGTCGCGCGTCGAGCGCGCGGAGGCGAGGGCGGCTTGCTCATCGCCGTATGCCTTGGCCAAGGCCTGGCGATACGACGCCTGCGCCGACCTCACGGCGGCGAGATAGGCCTGGAGGGCGGCCTTCCGGGAAGCGGCGTCCTTCGCGGATGCGCGCGCGGCGGCCAGGGCCGTGCGGGCGGATGCGAAGGCCTGCTGTCGGGCCGAAAGAGCGGAGGCGTCGGCGCTGCGACGAGCGCTCACGGCCGCGGCGACCGCCTTTTCGAAGGCGCCGTGCGCCGCCTGAAGCGCGGCTTTGCGAGCTTGGACGGCGGCGGCAGCGGCCGTCTTTGCGGAAGCCACGGCCGCCTGCAGCGCCTGCTTCGCGGAAGCGACGGCGGCGTCATAGGCGTCCTGCGCGGCCTTCAGCGCGGCGCCGCGGGCCGTACGGGCGGAGGCGAGCGCGGCCTGCTCGTCGCTTTGGGCTTTGGCGACGGCCTGTTGGAAAGCCGTCTGCGCCGCCTTCACCGCGGCGAGATAGGCCTGGCGCGCCGTCGTTTGAGCGGACGCGTCCGTTCCGGCGCAGGCGCTCTGCCAGGCGGCGAGCGCGGCGTCCACGGCATCTCGGCGGGCCTTCAAAGCCGCATCCACGGCATCTCGGCGGGCGCTGACCGCGGCGTCCTGCGCCGCGCGGAACGCGTCGACGGCCGTCTTCACGGCTGCCTCGCGCGTCTGCGCCGCCGACTGGACGGCCGCCTGAAAGGCGGACACGGCCTCTCCGACGGAGGCCGGCGCCTTCGACGTCTCCCGTTTCTGCCACGCCGCCGTCAGGCGTTGCGCCAGCTTCGCGGGCGCATCCGCCGAACGCGCGTCCGCGGCTTCACGCGCCGACGCGATCCTCGCGTCGATGTCCGCGCGCCGCGACGCGAGCTTGGCGTCGGCGTCCGCGCGGGCGGCGTCAAGCGCATGTTCGCGATTCATCAGAGCCGACGGACAGGCGGCCGGAACCCTGGATGGCGCGCGCCCGGGCGGGGCCGCAAAGGCGGGAACGGCGAGCGACAGCACGGACGAAACCGTCACGATGGAAGCAAGGAGCTTCTTCATAGAAAGATGGAAACGGCCCGAAACGGGCGTATGCCATATGATACCCGTCCCGCCGCCAAAACGTTACTGAGACCTCTACCGTCGGTTCCGATCTTTCGGAACGGAGGAACTTTTCAACAGCGTGGCGTCGGGCCGAGGCCCGCGATCCGGCTTCTCAAGACGGCGCCGGATGCGCACTTCGAGATCGGCCGTCGCCGGGTCGTCCCGGTCAAGCTTCGCGGAAACCGTGCGCAATCGCGTCTTGAGGGATTTGATCTCGGCTTCCGTCATGCGCGTCGATTTATGTTCGATCCGTTCCACGACGGCCTCCGATTCGCGCTTCCGTATCGTCTTCAAATAGAATTCCGCCTTGGCATTCGGCGTGCGCTGCAGACGCTCCTCGACGGTTTCGATCTGGCGTTTGACCGGATACAGGATGGAATCGGGCCCGACCGTCGGACTGGCATAGGCGTATGCGCCCGTGGCAAAGCTCGCGCAGACGGCCAGCGAGGAAAACGAGGATATGGCCAGGCGGAAGCCGCGCGTGCGGTACCAGACGGACGACGGCACGCGCCGCGCCTGCAGGGTCGCCGAAAGACGCCCCCACAGACGGCGGCGGAACGGGCGGGACGGGACGGCGCGGCGGCGGGCGAGCCGGAGGCGCGCGCGGAACAGCCAGGAGTTCATACGGAAGACCGAAGGCGCTTCAAGGCGCGGTGGACGGCGACTTTGACGGCCGTCTCCGTCATGCCGACGGCGGCGGCGACGTCCTTGTATCCATACCCGTCCAGATAGTGCATCGTTACAAGTTCGCGGTCTTTCGCGGGCAGGAGGCCCAGCAGCCAGGCGAGTTCGCGGACGGCCACGTCGCGGGACTGGTGCAGCAGGCTGCGGGCCAGCAAAAGCCGGTCGGCCTCCAGGATCGCCTCTTCCCCGTCCGTCTTTTCCTCAACCAGGGACAAGGTCTCCTTGCGCGCGCGCCAAAAATTGATGAGATGGTTGCGCGCGATCGTCATGATCCAGGCGCTGCGGCTGATGGACGGATCATAGGCGTCGAAATGATCCAGGGCCTTCAAGAAAACGTCGGAGGTCAAATCCTCGGCTATGGCCCGGTCCTGCCCGCAGCGGAAAAACAGGAACCGATACACGCGGTCCATGTGGCGGCGATAAAACGCTTCGAACTCGCGGGCGTCGCGCATGCCGACGCATGGTCGAGGAAACATCCGGATCCGTCAAGGACGGACCAAAACCCCGCCGTCTCCGGCGGGGTCGGCGGCCTCAAGCCTTGGCCATCTTTGCCAGGTCGTATGTCTTTCCCTCCGCGTCCCACTTTTTGAGCGTGCGCAATCCGCGGGACGTAATGAACACGCGGACCATCCGGCCGGTGGCCGGATTGCGCAATCTCCGCTGCTGCAAATTCGGATACAAGCGGCGCTTTGTGTGGCGGTTGCTATGGCTCACGTTGAAGCCCGTGGTGACTTTCTTGCCGGTGACGACGCAGGATTTGGTCATAAACGTGGAACGTAGAGCGTAGAACGGCGGGACGGGGAACGGGGATGTTCGCGAATGAGATGGCGGAAGGATAACAAGAAGGAAAAAACTTGGCAAGGGGAGCAGAGATGTGAGACAGGCTCTCAGGAGACGAGGGGACGCGCGATCGCGGCGGCGAGCGCTTCCATCCCCTGCCCCGTCGCCGCGGACACCGGCGCCACGGCCGCGAAGGCCCCCGCGTCGAACGCCGGGCCAAGGCGTCGCCGCCAATCGGCGCCGGCGGCGTCGATCTTGTTCACCGCGAGCACGCGCGGCGTTTCCGCGGCGCCCAAGCGCTTCAGGATCTCGTCCACCACGCGCAGATGGTCCGCCGCATGCGCGTCGGCGGCATCCACGACCTGCACGAGCACGTCGGCGTCCGCCGCCTCCGAGAGCGTCGATGCGAACGCGTTCAAGAGCTCGGGCGGCAGATTTTGGATGAAGCCGATCGTGTCGGAGACGAGCACCTGGCGCGGCGGCTCGTTCTCTTTCCTTGCGACGTACAGCGAGCCAACGCGCGTGTCGAGCGTGGCGAAGAGCTCGTCGGCCGCATACTCGCGCCGGCGCGTGAGCCGGTTCAGCAGCGACGTCTTGCCGGCGTTCGTGTAGCCGACGAGCGCCGCCGTGGGCAGGCCCTGCCGCCGACGCCGTTCCTGGCGCGCGCGACGCATCGTCTGATACCGCGCGAGCTTCTCCCCGACCGCTTCGGCGCGCTCGCGCAGGTGCCGGC
Organism: bacterium; assembly: GCA_021789915.1. Taxonomy (GTDB): domain Bacteria; phylum Patescibacteriota; class Patescibacteriia; order UBA9934; family GWF2-40-263; genus JAJYIV01. The sequence continues at coordinate 41,709 of JAJYIV010000002.1, forward strand.
GCATGATCTCCGTGTTCGTCTCGCCCTTGCCGCGCGTACCGGTGCCGCCGCCCTGGCGCGACAATTCCAGGCCCATGCCGTAGATGCGCGGGCCCATGTGCCGGATGCCGGCCAACTCGATCTCCAGCCGCGCCTCCGTCGTGCGCGCGTGCTTGGCGAAGATCTTCAAGATGAGATCGAGGCGGTCCCACACCTGGAGGCCGGCCGGGCGCAGCGCTTCCGAGAGAAGATAGACTTGCCGCGGCTTGAGCCGGTCGTTGATGACCACGAGCGCCGCCCCGAGCCGCTTCCCTTCCTCGGCCAGCTGCTCGATCTTTCCCGTACCGAGGAATGTCGCCGGATGCGGCGCCGCGCGGCGCTGATGCGTCTTCACGACGACGATGCCGCCGTACGTGCGCACGAGTTCTTCCAATTCCTGCAGCCGATCCAAACTCTCCGCCTTCGTGAGCCGCGGCGGGATCAGATCGACGAGAATGGTTTTGAGGAGACGGTCGGCCATGCGGAGACAGCGTTTCAAAAAGATTGACGGGCGTCAAACGAAAAAAGCCCGGCGGTTCGCTCAACCGCCGGGGCGTGGACGTCGTCGCGGCGGTTTGCGTCATCTGCCGAACGCTCGACGCCGTTCCCGTGCCTGCGCGTTCAAAAGCGCCGTCAGCTCTTCGGCCATCGTACGATCGTCCTCGGCCACGACGGGGACTGACGCCGACGGCAGGTCCGGATGCCCCAAGTAATCGAGGAAGTGGGTTACGCCTCCGTCTCGCCGACGGACGACGGTTTCCCGCGGGACGAAAAACGTCTGCTTCGTCTTGCCCGTGCTTCGCCTCCTTTCTAGACGCGGATACGTGCCTGCACAAAGGTACCCGACGCAGCATGTTCCGACAAACTCGCGTCCGCGCCCATCAAAAATCCCCGCGCGAGCAGTGCCAAACAAAAAACGCTCCGTCCTTGTCCGGTGAGAGACGAGAACGGAGCCGTCGTTTAATCAGCCATGAAGACGCGGACTGTCTCGGCCAGAGACCGGCAGTCGTCCATGTCGGCGAGCCCGTACAACCGATGCCCAGTCCGCAAAACAATCAGGCAGTGGGCGTACACGTTCCCGCGCGGGCCTTGGAAACCGGGAGCGAAGTAATCACAGCTCCGATCGACCGGTTCGAGTCCCCTCGGGAACATCTCGCTCTCGAACAGCGCCCGCAGGACGTTGGAAGGCAGGCAGCGCGGCGAGCGCAGCGCCTTCACGAAGACGTCCAAGTCGAACCGACGGAGTCCCTTCGCATCGTCGAAGGGGTTGCGGGGCCAATACGCCTTGCCGTCGATGCTCACGCCAGTTTTGCCTGGCCCGATGGATTGAACGGCGACCCAGTGCGGCTCTTTCACTGGCTCATCCGGCGGATGCGGCGAACCGACGACGGTTTCGTCGAACCACTGCGGACAATTCAGATCGACTTCCACCGTCTCCGCATCCGCGAGCCGCCACCTGGGAAAGAACTCGCGCTGAAGCGCGGCGAGCGCGCGTTCCACGCCATTCCTCCGGCGGATCTCACGGCCAAGCGCGGCCGTGAAACGGAAGTCGTGCACGAGCTGCACAACCGTTTCGAGCCCTTCGCCGAAGGGCCTGTCGAGCAGGCGTGCCGTCATGGCGTACCTCTCTTCCTTTGCGCATGCCGTCGGCGTACCACGGACGAGACGCATTCCCGTCGAGGTGGCGTACCCGTTTGTTGAATACGGCACCAACGTCGTATCACGACCGTGAACCTGCGTCAAGAATCGCGTCCATCAAAAATCCCCGCATGCGCGGGGATTTTTCTGTCGACGTTTACAGCAGCGCGTCCTTGGCGGCCTTCGCGACGCGGAACTTCACCACCGTCTTGGCCGGGATCTGGATCGTGGCGCCCGTGGCCGGGTTGCGGCCCTGGCGCGCGGCGCGATGGACCTTCACCAGCTTGCCAATGCCAGGCAGGGCGAACTCGCCGGAAGACTTCACTTCCTTGTACGCCAGGTTGACGAGCTTCTCCATGAACATCGCCACGTCTTTTTTCGACATGCCGGACGCGTCCGCGAGAGCGCTCATCACCTGACTCTTCGTCATCTTGGCCATAAAGGCTGTGGATAAGATTAATTTTACGCAAATAGTATAGCAAGGCCTCTGAAAACGGGCCAGAAACGCCGTCAAGAGGATCTCGAGGGAACGGCCTTCCGATGCCCGAAGACGTATTCCATGCCCTTGCGCAGGATCGGGATCATGTCCGAATAACTGGAGGCCTGCAGAACCCGCTTGGCATTGACCCATCGCGCTTCGTACGCATGCTGGGTCGGATCCGGATGCAAGGCCGCCTGTTCCGGAGCCTCGAACAGATAATAATGAATGTCCTTGTGGACAAGGGCGCCGTGCTTCTCGAAGCGATCCCTGAACCAGATGTCAATCTTGCCCAGGTATTCCAGCAGGCGTATCTGCTCGAGGCCGAGCTCTTCCAAGGTCTCGCGCGCCGCGGCCTCCTCCAGCGTCTCCCCGTTTTCCACGCGGCCCTTCGGGAAGGCCCACTTGCCGTAGGAGTCGAGCATCACGGCGAAAAACACGCCGCGGGAAGTGCGCTTGAAGACGACGCCGCCTGCCGACACTTCCTGCACCGCCCGCTCGCCCGCCTGCCGGCCGCCGGACGGGCGGCCGGACAAGGAACGATCAACGCTTCCCGGCAAGGGCGGCCTGGATGATCGCAACGGCTTTTTCCTTTTGTACATCCCGCTTGTCATGAATGTCCTTGTCCGTGAGGGCGACGACGACGTCCGGCGTGATGCCCGTGCCGTTGATGCTGCGGTCTTTCGGCGTGTGCCACGCGGCGATGGTGACTTTCACCGCCGAGCCGTCGGAAAGGTCGATGAGATCCTGCACGGAGCCCTTGCCGAAGGTCTGCGTGCCCACCAGGGTCGCGAAGCCGTCATCCTGCAGGGCGCCGGCGACGATTTCGGACGCGGATGCGGATCCGCCGTCCACCAGGACGACGGTCGGCAACCCTGCCAGGCGCGCCGGCCCGTGGCCGTCGTATGTCTGGTCGTCGTTCGGCCCCTTCTCGCGCACGACGGTCCGGTCGCCCACCCAAGCGGACGCCACGTCGATGGCGTCCGTGAGCAAGCCACCCGGATTGCCGCGCACGTCGAGGATGACGCCCTTCGCTCCCTGGGCCAGGGCGTCGGTCACCGCTTTGGAAAACAGCGATGGCGTATCCGGCCCGAAGATGGAAATGGTGATGGTGGCGATCCCGTGATCCACGTTCGACGTCACGCTGTCCACCGTGATCGTGGCGCGGGTGATCGCGACGTCCTTCGGCGCCTCCTTGCCATGGCGCACCGTCAGGGTCACCTGCGTCCCGGCCTGGCCGCGGATCTTGCTCACCGCCTCGTCGACGGACATGCCCTGCGTGGACGCCTTGTCGATGGCCAGGATGGCGTCCCCGGCCGCCAGGCCGGCGCGCATCGCCGGCGTGTCCGGCAGCGGGGCGATGATCTGCAGCTGGCCGTTCTTGACGCCGATCTCGGCGCCGATGCCGTCGAAGGCGCCGTCCAGATCGTCCGTGAACTGCTTCGCTTCGTCCGGCGTCATGAACAGCGTGTAGGGGTCGCCGGCGCCTGCCACCAGCCCCTTGACGGCGCTGTCGTACAGGTTCTTGTCATCGAGCGGTTTGTAGAACCGCTGTTTCAGGATGCCCCACACCTCCCAAAACTGGTTGAAATCGACGTCTTTGCCGAGATGCAGGGAGGCCGGAGCCGATGCGCCCTGATTCGCGACGTCCGACGGGCGGGCGGAGGCGGGGGGCGCTTCCCCGCGGCCGACGACCATGCCGCTTGCGAATGAAAGCCCGACGGCAAAAAGGACGATCAGGGCGAGGAGCGCGCGCGGGAACGGCGGGCGCGGGCGTGGAAGGAAGGCGGAGTCGGGCATGGGCCACAGCATACCGGAACGGACGCGCTTCCGTCAAAAACTTCTCTTCTTCCCGCCGGCGCGTTACACTGCCTCGGTATGTCCACGGGGATGCGCCGCGGCCTGGCTTGGGCGTTTGTCATCCTGTTCCTCATCAGCGCCCCGGTTGTCGTCCTGTACACGGCCGGGTACCGGCTCAACCTCCCGTCCGGCCGCCTCGTGCAGACCGGCATCCTTTCCATCAGCAGCGTCCCGTCCGGCGCGCGGGTGCTGGTGGACGGCGTTTTGTCCGGCACGACGTCGGCGCTCGTCAAGAATCTGCTGCCGGGATCCCACCGCGTCGAGCTGCGCAAGGACGGCTATCTGCCGTGGAGCAAGACGCTGCCGATCGAAAGCCAGCGGACGACGTTCGTGCAGAACGCCGTCCTGAACGCGGACAAGCCGGCCGTGCTGCAACGCGCGGCTTCGGCCGGCGCGGGCGCGTTCGCCCGCGCGACGGGAAACGCCGCGTACGTGCGGCAGGGCAAGGTCTGGAATGAGATCTGGTCCTATCAGCCGCAGGACGGCGGCGACCGTTTGGTCGCGCGGCGGCCGTCTTCCGACGGCATGCCGGCGCTCGCCTGGTCGCCGGACGGCACCACGCTGGCGATTTCAACGGGTTCCGGCCCGTCGCGTTCCGTCTCGCTGGTCAACGTGGACGACGGACGGCGCTTCGACCTTCCCGCCAAATCGGGAACGCCCGCCGGCTGGGATGCGGGCACGGGCGCGGCGTATCTTCTTTCGGCGAAGGACGGGATCTCGAGCGCGGACGTGGACGGCGACGTGGTTTCCATCGCGCCGTCGCCCGCCCTGGCGCTCGAAACGTCCGCGGACGGCTCCTATGCCATCGTGGCGGCGGAAGGCGAGCGCCTTGCCGTCGTCCATCGGCAGGCGAACGGCGTTTCGCTGGTCGGCTATGTCCCGATGGGGAATTACCGGTTCGCGCCGGCGCCGGACGGCTGGCTTGCGCTGGACGACGCCGACCGCCAATCGCTCATCGTCCTGGACGGAAACGGATCGGGGGCCGCCGTGCTGACGGCGAATGCGTCGCAATGGCAGTGGGAGCCGAAGGGACGCCGCCTGCTGTACACCGACGGACATGAGTTGCACCTGTTCGATCCGCTCGGCGGCGGAGACGAGACCTTGACCCGCGTCTCGGATCCCATCACCGGCATCGCCTGGCGCGTCGGGCTTGACGCCGCCTTGTACGCGCAAGGGGCGCAGCTCGTTTCGATCGAGTTCGACCGGCGCGACGGGCGCGAAACGGCGACGCTGGCGCAAGGCAACGGCTTCCAAAGCCTGTGGACGGACCCGTCGGGAAAGACGGCATTCACGTTCGGAAGCTTGGACGGCGGAAAGACGAGCGGGCTGATCAGCCGGGGGCTGGAGTGATGGAGTCAGAAGTCAGAAGTCAGAAGTCAGGGCGGAGGAGTAGCCAGGAGCATGTAGTTCGTAGTCAGGGCGAGACACGCGGGCTAAAGCCTAACACCTGCCGAATGCCGAATGCCGCCGGCTGAAACCTAGAACCTGAAACCTAAAGCCCAACGCCTCACAAAAAATCGCCCCGCCTCCTCGTCGTGAGGAAGCGGGGCTTTGCGTTGGAGCGCCGGTCTAGACGAGCGGCGGGAACACGTCGGGCTGCCGCGCGACGGCGCGCGTGTAGCGGTGCAGAGCCGCGAGCGTGAAGCCGTCGTAGAACGCGCCGCGCTCCTCGAGTTCGTCCGCCTGCGCCTGCGTGAAGTACTGCACACGCAGGATGGCCTCGTTGGGGTCGGTCATGTCCGGCGGCAGCGTGCGGGACGGATCGACGACGGCCGCCATCAAGTCCACGAGGTGGACCGACTGGCCGGTGTTGTCGCAGACCTGGCCGAGCGAACCGACGACGCGCACGGCCGTCCCCATCTCCTCCTGCGCCTCGCGGACGGCCGCGTCCGTACCGGCCTCGCCCGCCTTGGCGTAGCCGCGCGGGATTTCCCAGACCTCGCGGCCGAGCACGTCGCCGACGAACAGGCCGTCGAACGCCCGTCGAAACGCGCCGGCGGCGTACGCTCCGTTCTGCGAATCCGCAGCGAACGCCTTGGCGAAGGAGGAAAACCCTCCGGCCATCGCGAAATCGGCCAGCTCGCGCTTGAAACGCGCCCAAGCCGCGCGCACGTCTTCCTCGCGCTCGGGCTTGATCTGGTAGCGCACGCGCTTCTGCAGGCCGAGCAGGCCGCCCGCTCGCACGTCGGCCTGGTCGATGAGTTTGACGACGAGGGTCGCGCCGCCGCCGGCCTCGAGCCGCATGAGGTGCCTGTACTTGTGGCGCTCCACGCCGTCGGCACCGACGTCCACGAAGTCCAAACCGAGATACCCCACCGGCACGGCGGGCTTCAGCAGGAGCAGAGCGGAGTCCACCCCCTCAGGACACAGCACCCACTCAGGCTTGTCGAAGAACGCATTGCCGCGAACTGCCTTGATTGCTTCCGTCATCGTTCCTCCCGTTCCATCCGGACCCCATGTCAGGACTCGGCCTGCCACTCAGGGCAAAACCGAGGCGGTACTTTAGCAAGCACGCCGAATCCGTCAATGGACAGGATGCGAGAGCATTGTTAGCATGGCCGGGCTATGCGCATCATCCTTCTCGGCGCCGACGGGCGGCTCGGCACGGCGCTGCGGCGCGTGCTGCCGCAGTATGCGTGGATCGCGCCGACACGCGAGGCGCTCGACGTCCTCGACCGCGCGGCGGTCGACGCGTATCTTGCGGCGCATCCCGCGGACGTGCTCGTGAACGCGATCGCGGACAACCGCGTGGACGATGCGGAGACGGATCCGGCGCCGGCGCAGCGGCTCAACGCCGACCTTCCCGGCCTGCTCGCGGAAGCCGCGGCCGCGCACGACATGCCGTTCGTCCACTTCTCGACGGACTACGAGTTCGACGGGACGAAGCGCGACGGCTATGTCGAGAGTGACGAACCGCATCCGCTCAGCGTCTACGGCCGCACGAAAGCGGAAGGGACGAAACGCGCGCTCGGAAAAAATCCGCGCGCGTACGTCGTCCGCCTCTCGCGTCTCTACGGCGAGCCTGGGACGTTCCCGGGCGCGAAGCGCAGCTTCGTGGAAATCATCCTGGACCAGGCCTCGCGCGAAGCGCGCTTCGAGGTGAACGACGCGGAAGTTTCCGCGCCGACGTGGGTGGATGACGTCGCGCGGCATTTGGACCAGTACATCCTGCAGCCCTCGTCCCTTCTACCCACTACCCACGACCCAAGACCCCTTTCCCCCGGCCTCTACCACATGGCCAATCAAGGCGGCGCCACATGGTACGAGTGGGCCAAGGCGATCATCGAGCTGAAGGGGTTGCCCAACGAGATCGTGCCGCGCGCGCCGACGGCGCGGCCGGCCAAGCGTCCGGCGTTTTCCGCGCTGCGCTCGACGAAGATTCCGCCCATGCGTCCGTGGCGCGAAGCGCTTGAGGAGTATCTTTGTTGTCATCCCGAGGGAGCACAGCGACCGAGGGATCCGCTAGATTCTTCGCTTTGCTCAGAATGACAAAGGATTATGCCCATTCTTCCTCCCATCGAACTCGGCATCGCCGGCTGCCGGCTGGAACCCCAGCCGCTGTTCGGCGACGCGACCGGCGGCGTGCAGCACATTCTTTCCGGCGGCGAGAAAAACCCGCAATGGTTCGGCGGACCGATTCTCGACGTCTACGCCTGCTTCAGCACGCCCGGTACGTCGCGCGGCGGGCATTATCATCCCGTCCTAAACGAGCTGTTTGAAACGGTGTCCGGCACGTCGTTGTGGATCGTTTCCGATTTCCGAGACGATTCCCCGACCAAGGGGAAGACCGCCGCGTGCATCATAGGATGGAAGAAGCCGGCGGACGCGCACGGGCTTCCCTGCCACACGTTCGAAGGCGAAGGATCGCTCGCGCGCCTGCGCATCCCCGCCGGCGTGTATCACGCCGTCTTCGCGCTCGGCACCGGGCCTTCCTTGTCCGTGGCGCTCGGCACCACCGGCTTTGACGCGAACGATTACCGCTACCCCGCTCCCGAGGACGTCCCCGGCATGAAAGAAATCCTGGACCGTTTCGGCCTGAAGATGCCGGCGAAGAAAACATAAAAACCGCGTCTCTGACGATTGAGACGCGGGGAGGTTCATCGACGAGTCAGCCGGCGATTTTTTCGTCCGCGGACCGAACCTCGAGACGCTGCACCTCGAACAGTTCCGCTGTACGGGGACAGCGCTTCCACAGATCACTGATCAATGCGCACACATCCTCACCCTCACGGAAGAGGAGGTACGGCGGAGCGCCGTAGCGCCAGCGGCAGGCGATGATACCCGTCGTATGCCCGTGAACCGGCTGATGACGCCGCCAACTCGTGTAACAGTAACTGTCCCAGTGTGCCTTCCGTCCATCATGCTCCGAGAGCTGTTCGACCGTCTTCTCCGGATCGCCGTCGTCGGCGCCCTGTTCCGGCAGATCGACGGCTTCGACATGCAGTTCCTCCGACGTCGGGTGCTCCACGGGCGGCGGGACGTTCAGGCTGCACACCGCGAACAGCTTGGCCGTGCGGGGGCAAAGCCTCCACAGCTTTTCGTACACTTCGTCGGGACTTTCGCCGAAAAGGAGAAACGGCGGGGCCCCGTAACGCCACCGACAGGCGAACCATCCTTCCGCGTGTCCGTTGATCGGCCGTTGATCTCGCCACGACGCGTACTCCCTGCTGAGGTAAAGCACGCGCGTGCCGTCCTCCAAGAGCTGCTCGGTCGTCCTCTGCGGATCGCCCCTGTCGCCGCCCATGTCTGGAAGATCGACGGCTTCGACATCCATGGCATGAGCATCGTTCACGTTCACCGGCAGGCTTACCTCGTCGCACTCGAGCCTTTCGCCCGTTCTGTGCGCCGTAAGGAAGACGCGCCAGCGCAGAACATCGACGGCGCTGTCGAGGTTTCCTTCCCTTCGCCACACCTCCATCATGGCCGTAACGAGGCTCTTGGTGAACCTCTTCTCGAAGAAGAGCGCCCAGAAAATCCTGACCTTCCAAAAGAACGCTCGCATGACGGCCTCCAGACCGCCGGATGGCGGTCGAATCCTTCGGCTGTCGGACGACGCGCCGACCGCCTGGCCATACCGTAGAAAAAGGCGGCGGCCCTGTCAATCCGCGTCGCTTCGGTGTCGCTTCGGCCTGCCGCTGCCGGTGTTCACCACCTTACGATCGCCAGCACCAGCGCCTTGAAGGCCGCCAGCAGCGGATCGACCAGCGCGCGCTTCCAGGCGGGCGACACTTGCGCGGATTCCACCGTCGACGCCATCAGGCGCAGGAGATCGCGGTCAGGCACGGTGCGGATCTGCGCGGCCAGCGCCCGACGCTCGGCGATCCACGCCCACGTACTCGGCTTCCAAAAGAACGCCCACGCCCGCAGTTTCTTGCCCGCCCAGCCGGAACGCAGCGCGAAGAGAAACGTCACGGCGTCCGCCGCGAGCATCGGCAGCAGCAGCACGGCGAGCGTCTTCGCCTTGAGATTGGACAGCGCGCACACCCAGCGGTTGCGCTCCATCCAATAGAACTTCTTCATGCTGCGGTTGAACTCGTAGTGATGGGACACGACCGACCGGTCCGCATAGCCGATGCCGAGCCCCGCAAGCCGCGCGCGCCACGAGAGGTCCGTGTCCTCGTGGTACATGTAGTAGCGCGCGTCGAAAATCCCGCCGATCTTTTCGAGCGCGGACATCCGCACCAGCACCGCGGCGCCGGACGCGTAGAATACGGGCGCCTGCCTGCCGGCAGGCAGGTCTTTGATCTTCGCCGCCGCCTCGGGCGTCAGGTTTTCGCCAAGCGCATAGCCGTAGCCCAGGATCTGCAGCGCGTTGCCGATCGAGTTGAGCTTCTCCGGATCCTGCAGCAGCATGAGACGCGACTGGATGACGGCGTCCTGGGGATGCATTTCCGCGTACGCGACAGCCTCGCGCAGAAACCCAGGATCCACCGCCGTATCCTGGTTGAGCAGATAGACGTACTCGGCGCCCCAGGCACGCGCGTGCTCCACGCCGACGACGTTCGCGCCGGCGTAGCCGAGGTCGCGCACGTTCGGATGCAGCTCCATCTCCGGCAACGTCTTCCCTGCTTTGGGCAGCCAGTCGCTCGTGAGGAATGGGATGGACGCCCCGTGCGGCGACGGATTCTCCACGTCGATGATGCGCCAACATTCCTTTGGGTAATCGACATGCTCGAGCGACGCCAAACATCGCCCGATTTCCTCCGGCGAGCTCGGCGTGTAGTACGAAAGGTAGATGACGGCGACCTTGGGAGGCATATCACCGCACGCGCGTCCGGAACAGCTCGTCCGGCCACTTGGCGAAATACTTGAGGAAGCTGATCGAGTGCGCGCGGGCCATCCGGTTGACGAGCAGCGTGCGCAGCAGGCTGCCCTGGCGCACCGATCCCTTGCCGTAGGCATGCTGCAGCGCCGCATCGGCCACATAGTACACCGGCCGGTGCATCGCCCACGAGCGGCGGCACAGATCCACGTCCTCGAAGTACATCCAGAAGCGCTCGTCGAAGCCGCCCAGCGCGCGCCAGTGCTCCATCGGCAGGAACAGCGCGGAGCCCTGCGCCCAATCCACCATGCGCGTTTCGCCTGGCGGCGTGTCGCGCATCAGGAAACGATGGAGGTAGCGGCGGCCGAAGGCCGTGCCGCCGAGCGTCGTGCGCTGGACGAGCGGCAGCGGCCACGACGGGAAGCGGCGCACGGTTTCCTGCGCCTGTCCGTCGGGATAGACGATCTTGGGCGCGGCGATGCCGGCGCGCGGATGCGCGCGCATGAACGCGACGAGCTTGGCGAAGAGCCGATCGTCGACGAGTTCCGTATCCGGGTTCAGCACGAAGAGGAACTCGGCGTCGAGCTCGGCGGCGCCGCGGTTCACGGAGCTGCCGTAGCCGGCGTCCCAGTTGCGCTGGACGACCACGCCGTCGGGAATCGCGTCCCACAGCACGGCCGCGGCATCGTACGCCGTCGACGCGTTGTCCACGACGACGACGCCGACGCGCAGGCCGGACGCCTTGCGCGCGCGATCGAGCGAACGCAGACACGCGGCGCTCAAATCGTCGTGCGAGACGATGACGACGGCGATGTCGAGGTAAGTAGCTGGCGGCTGGGGGCTGGCGGCTGGGGGAGAAAACGGGAGCGGGGCCTGCGCGCGCGCCGCGTCCGCGGGCGACGGCACGGCGCGAACCGCGCCGAACCGCGCGGCGTACGCGCGCCGCTTCGTGATCAGCTCATGCCGATGCTCCCACGTTTCCCGCCACGCCTCGGTGCACACGCGCGGCCGCATGACGAGCCAATATGCCGCCTTCGCCGCCTCATACGGAAGCACGGCCCATGCGCGCGCCGGCGCCGAACGGAACTCCCCCTGGCTCCCTCTTGAAAAGAGGGGGAAGTGCATCGCCAGCGTCCAAAGATGGTTGCGGTACGAGTGGAACACCGGCCGCCAGGTTTGCGCGGTGCGGCCGATTCCCCCCCTGCCTGCCTCGCATACCCCCCGCCTGCCAAAATGCGGCCAGCAGGCAGCCCCCCTTGGCAGGGGGGCAATCCTGGCCGTGCCGAAGCTGCGGCGATGGTACGCGACGGCGTCGGACACGACGCCGGAGGCGAAGCCCGCGCGGCGCAATCTCCACGCAAGCTCGACGTCTTCCTTGTACGAGACGAACGACGGGTCAAACAAATTCCCGTCCAACGACGCCGCCTCTACCGCCGCACGGCGATACATCGGCAGGCAGCCCGACACCCCGAACGCCTCGTGCACGCCCTCATGCAGCTGCGCCGTCGAAACACGCTCCCCTGCTCCGATGTCGCGCACGGCGCCCGTTGCCGACATCGCCAAGCCGAAACTGTCGATCACGTCCGTGCGCCCGCCGGACCCCTCTGCCCAGCTGAGCTGGGCCGTCCCCCCTTGGCAGGGGGGGACGACACACGCCGCCCGATCGAAATCCCATCGATACACGCGCCCGGCGACGGACCCGAGCCGCGCGTCCGCGTCCAGCGCGGCGACGAGCCGCTCGAGATACGCCGGTTCCAGGATCGCATCGTCGTTGTGCAGCATCACGTACGCCGCCTGATGCTTGGAGAACAGCAGGTTATGCGCGCCGGCAAAGTCGACGTTGCGCGGCCCGACGTCCACGTACACGGCGCGGTCGCCGAGTTCCCGCGCGAACGCGCGCACCGCCTCGGCCTGCACGGGATCCGACGCATTGTCCGTCACGTACAGCGTCCAATCGCGGAACGTCTGCGCGCGCAGGGACGCCAAAATATGCGGCAGGTACCGCGCGCCGTCGTAGCAGGAAAGTTGGATGGCGAGTTTGGACATAGATCGCTGGCAACCCCTCCGCCTGCCGATGGTCGGCCAGCAGGCAGCCTCCCCTTGGGGGGGCGCGTTTTTCCGCGTCCCCTCTTTTCCAAGAGCCTGTCCTGAGCGAGCGGAGCGAGTCGAAGGAAGGGGTCAAGGGGTGGTTGCCGCATTTTACGCTCTCGCCTTTCCCTTCAGGCCGAGCTCGTCCACGACGCAGGCGCCCAAGATCATCGGCCATCGCAGCGCGGCGAAGACGGCCGCCTGCCACCACGGATGCCACTTCGCAAAGTAGTGGACCATGCTGGCGGTGAAGATCGCCTGGGTTTCCGCGCGCGGCATCTTGGACGTGCCGCGGCCGACCAAGTCGTGGCAGGACACGTCCGCCAGATAACGGACGCGCAGCCCCGCTTCCTTCGCGCGCCGGCAATAGTCCACTTCCTCGAACCAAATGAAGTAGCCTTGGTCGAGATAGCCGACGCGGTTCAGCATCTCGCGCCGGAAGGCGAAGAACGAGCCGCGCACCGCGTCGACGTCCTGCGATTTCGCGTAGTCGAAATCCGCCGGGATGTAGCGATCCAGCGCGTGCGGAAACAGATGCGGGATCTTGAGCAGCGTGACGAGCTGGTCGGCGAAGCCGGGAAAACGGCGGACCGACTTCAGCGGCTTGCCTTCCGCGTCGTTGAGCCGCACGCCGAGCACGCCGATGTCGCGCGCGGCCGTCAGCGTCTCGTACGCCGCATCCACGGCGCCGTCGCCCACGATCATGTCGGGGTTCAGCAGGATGACGACCTCGCCTTGAGCCAACCGCAACGCCTGGTTGTTCGCGTGCGAAAATCCGCTCCCCCAATCGTTTTGGACGTACTTTACCTGCGGAAATTCCTCGCGCACCATCTTCCCCGTCCCGTCGGCGGACGCGTTGTCCACCACGAAAACCTCAAAGGAATGCCGCGGCGGGTGCGCAAACAACCGGGCCAGGTTTTCGCGCAAATGCTCCCGGACGTTCCAGCTCACGATGACGATCGAAATGTCCTTGACCACAAAGGTGTTTGGCGTCTAGGATAAGCCTGTTATCGTCCGAATCCTATGGAAACAGCCGCCGTCCGTCAACCCGTGCCCGTCGTCATTTTCTGCGGCGGCAAAGGCTCGCGCCTGAAGGAAGAAACCGATTTCCGCCCGAAGCCGATGGTCACGATCGGCGGCCGGCCCGTCCTCTGGCACATCATGAAGGGCTTCGCCCGCCACGGGCACAACCGGTTCATCCTGGCGCTCGGGTACAAGGGCCAGATGATCAAGGAATATTTCCTGAACCACCGGCTGCTGGCGTCGGATTTTCACCTGGAAACCGGCAACGGCTTCGTGACGCTGCCGCACGGGTCGGCGCGGGATGATTTCCAGATCACCTTCGCCGACACCGGCGAGGAGACGCTGACCGGCGAGCGCCTGCTCAAGGTGATGAAATACATCCCGGGCGACCGCTTCATGGCGACGTACGGCGACGGCGTGACGGACTTGGACATCAATGTCCTGCTCGCGCACCACGAGGCGCAGCGCACGACATACGGCACCGTCGGCATCGTCACGGGCGTGCATCCGCGCTCCAAGTACGGCCTGGTGCAGACGGACGAGCGCGGCGTCATCCGCGAGTTCCGCCAATATCCGGTGATGAAGGAATACACCAACGGCGGCTTCATGGTGTTCGAGAAGGCGGGCATCCTGCCGTACCTCAAGGAGGGCGAGATGGTCGAGGACGCGCTGATGCGCATGGCGGCGGACGGCAAGCTCGCCCTGTACAACCATGACGGCTATTGGCACTGCATGGACACGTACCAGGACATGAAGGAGCTCAACGCGCAGTGGGAAAGCGGGCCGAAGTGGAAAACGTGGACGGAGTAAAACAACACCGCCTCTCTTCCGTGTCACAGGGAGAGGCGGTGTTTTGTCATTCCAGCGGCCAGGTTTCCAGCGGCAGGTTCACGCTTTCGTCCGGCTCCCAGGCGACGGTCGCCCCGTTGCAGACGATCGCGGCGCCTTCGCCGGCGCAGCGCCACGCATAGGCCACGCCCGGCGGGATCGTCAGCAGGAAGGACTTCCCTTCCGCCGGCGCCAGCTCGTACGTCTCCGCCGCGCCCCTGGCCGGCGAACCGTCGCGCTCGTCGCGGATCCAGAAGCGCATCGCGCCGGAGACGACCGCCATGTTGGACGTGGAACGGGCGTGCCGTTTCCATCCTTTCGTCACGCCCGGGTTCACGGTCGAAAAATACACCTCGCCGAAGCGCGTGAACGGCGCGCGCCCCTCGCGCAGGAAATGCATCACGCTTCCCCGCTCGTCGCGGACGATCTTGAGGGGCGTCAGCAGGACGCCGGGAATGGAGGACATAGAAGTTCGCCGTTAGCCGTTAGCCGTTAGGAAAAAGGACGCGCAGCCCCCCAAAGCCAAAGGCTAATGGCTAATGGCTTTTTCTACGACATCAGCGCGTCCGGGCTCGCGACCGCCGCGTGGTCCTGCGCGCGGAAATAATTCTTGTACCACTCGACCGTCTCGGCCAATCCTTCCTCCAGCGTATACGACGGCTTCCAACCGAGCAGCCGGCCGGCCTTCTCGCTGGAGAGCGTCTGGTCGTGGATTTCCGCCTTGGCCTGGTTCAGGATGACGGGCTGCAAGTCCGAACGGCCGACGGCGCGCAGGACGGCGCCGACGATCTCCGTCACCTTCATCCCGTTGCCCGTGGACAAATTGAACGCCTGGCCGGCGATTTCCGGACGATCCATGTTCTCGGCGATCGTGAGATAGCCGAGCGCCGCGTCGCGCATGAAGAAATAGTCGCGCACGAAGGTGCCGTCGGAACGAATGACCGGCGCCTCGCCGGCGAGCGCGTGCTTGATCGTCTCGGGCACCACGCGGCTGAAATTCAGGTCGCCAGGGCCGTAAAGATTGCCGCAGCGCGTGACGCACACGGGCAGCTTGTAAGTTTTGACGTACGCCTGCGCCAACAGATCGGCGCAGGACTTGGAGACGTCGTACGGATGCCGCCCCTGCAGCGGCGCGTCCTCCGTGTACGGCAGCACCGGCTGGTCGCCGTAGGCCTTGTCGGAGGAAGCGACGAGCACGCGCTTCACCGTCGGCGCCAGGCGCGCGGCTTCCAGTACGTGGGCCGTGCCCAGGATGTTCGTGCGCAGCGTCGGCAGCGGCGCGCGGTTGGCGATCGGGGCGATGGCCTGCGCGCCCACGTGGAAGACCGTCTCGATCTCGTAGTCCGCGAGCGTGCGCAGGACGAGATCGAAATCCTCGAAGTCGCCGCGCACGACGGCGACCTCGCCGTGCGCGCCCGTCTCGAACAGGCGGCTGGTCGGGACGTGGTCGCGCTGCAGCACGACGACGGCGGCGCCGCACTCGACGAGGAACTCCGTGATGGTGGAGCCCAGCAGCCCGAAGGCGCCGGTCACGAACGCGCGCCGGCCGTTCCAGAACGCCATCCGCTCCTTGGTTTTGAACGCGGGTTTCATGGGCATAGGAAGAAAGGAGAGTCCAACCTTAAACCAGCGGGCCGGCATCCGTCAAAAAAACGCCGCCCATCCAGAGGGAACGAGCGGCTAGGGATCGAAGAGCACCAGGCGCACGGCAAACTCCCACCGCTTCGGCGCTGGATCCGCGCCGGATTCCGGCGGCGGCGCGGGCGGCGTGGCATCGGCGAGCTTGAGGCGGCCGTACAGGACGGCGGCGGCGAGCCGCACGGCCGCGTCGCCGACGAGCCAGGCGAGATGGAACTCCTGGTGCGCGTCGAACGTCACGCCGGGCGGAAAGACGAAGTCGGTGTTTTCCCTCAGCACGTGGTCGAGCGCCACGTCATTGCCGCCCCCGTCCACGCGTTTCTGGACCTGCGCGTCCAGCCGCGCAAGAAAGGAGCTGAGAACGGCGAAGCGATGCCGCGCGTTTTCGATGCGTTCCTTGGCCGTGCTCCCGTACGGCGTCCCCGGGACGGGCGTGCCTTTCGTCGCGATCATGTCTTCCTCCTTCCGGATCGTCTGGAAACCGGCGGACGGCATCGTGCCGCAGACGTAAAAAGACGTCAAGAAAAAACCGCCCGAAGGACGGTCAAGGCTCCTGGTAGAAGACGATGCGGACGGTGAAACAGCGTCCGATCGGCGTCGCTCCTTCGTCGACGAACTCCACGGCCCCGAAGAGCTGCGCCGCCGCGAGCCGAATGCGGGCAGCGGCGTCGAAGATCCACGACGGGTCGAACGCATCCTCGTCGTCGATCAGCGTCCCGTCCGGGAATCGGAAATCGACGGTCTCGATGAGGCGGAACACGTCGGCATGCGCGCGGCCTTCCTGTTGGGCGCTCTCGACGGCCCGACCAAACGTCTGGGCCGCATGGAGAGCCGTCAAGCGGCGGCGGCGCGCCTCGGCTTTGCGCTCGTCGAGCGTGGCGTCGCGCGGCAGGTCTCTCCCTCCCGGCAGAACGTGCGTGGCGATCATGGCGTCCCTCGTTTGCCGACAGCCGGCCGTCATGGCGGGCTGATCGGAACACCCTAGAGAAAAATCCGGCCGCCGTCAATCGGCGTTCACGCGAGCGCGGCGCGGATCTTCGCGGCGACGTCGGATAAATGATGATCCCCTTCCGGCCCGTGCCACATCTTGTATCCGTCGGCGGCGAAACGCGGCATGAAATGGAAATGCGTGTGGAAGACGAGCTGCCCCGCCGCGCGGCCGTTGTTGGCCGTGAAGTTGAACGCATCGGCGCCGACGGCCTTCAGAATGGCCGGCGAGAGCGTCTGCGCCGCGCGCATCACCGCCGCCACGTCCTCCGGCGGCGTCACGGCGAAGGAATCGCTGTGGCGTTTCGGGATGATCAGCGTGTGGCCGGGATTGATCGGATGAATGTCGAGAAAGGCCAGCGTGCCGTCATCCTCGTATACGATTTCGGCTGGAATTTCCCTGGCGATGATTTTGCAGAAGAGACAATCAGAGGGCATAGGTTTCCTATATCGCGTGATCCTTCGACTTCGCTCGCCTTCGGCTCGCTGCGCTCAGGATGACACAGGGACGGGCTCTTCGTGAAGAGCCCCCCACCACGAGGCAAAGACGATCGCGGCGAGCAAAAACCAATGCACGGAAAAATAATCCGAGACGAAGCCGGCGCGGATCGCGTCGCAGGCCCAGAAGACCGCGTATGAAACGATCGACGCGTAAAACCCGGTGCGGGCGACGGCTTGCTGGGCAGGGCTATCAAGGTGCAAGGTCATACGTGCAGGAGCGTTTTCAGCGTGTCGGCAAGATTCGGCCGCGTCATCGTCACGTCCATGCGGTGGATGACGAAGGAAATTGGGGGCAGGGGGGGATTCGCCACGCCGGGCACCGACAGGACGATCTTCCATGCGCCGTTCTGCCGCAGGGCCGTCTTCGGGTTCACGGTGAACGTCGCAACCGTCCAGCCGTCCACCGTCCGCGGCGTCGCGTAGCGCGCGATCACGAAATCGATTCCCGCCGCGTCCAGATCCAAGCTCGGCAGCAGGCGCGACGCGCCGGCGGGCAGCAAGCCGTCGTAGCGGTACTGCGCCATGCGGCTCCCCGCCGGCGGATGCGCGAGGAAATCCGCGATCGACGCGTACGTCGGCGTGCGCTGCAGCAGCACGAGGCCGTCCGCATCCAGCCGATGCCACGGCGAATCGTCGATCAGGGTGTTTTCCAGCGGTTGCAAATCATACTGCTCGTCCGGTCCTGGCTTCGTCAATGCGCCCGCCTCGACGATCGGCACGCCGGCATCCTTGAACCACACGTTGACCGTGACCGCGTCGAAGCGGCGCAGCGGATGCACGAACGTGTATACCGGATCGCCGACGACGGCCTGCGCCGCAAGATTTCCCCCCTGCCAAGGGGGGAACGCCCGGCCCGGCTGGGCAAGGGGGGTCGGTGCCTGAACGCGCTGGTCCGGCCGCAGCGGATCGACGAAGGCGCTGCGTTCTCCCGGCTCCCAGGAGACGCGGAACGTTCCCGTCGGCACGAGGAATTGCCAGCCCAACCAGCCGAAGATCGCGATCGGCACGGCGATGATCAGGATTTGGAACGGACGTGGGGACATGGGAAGCGTTTAGCCATTAGCCGTTAGCCTTTAGCATGTGTCTCTCGCCTGACGGCTGACGGCTAATGGCTTGCAATGACATACAGCGTCTCGATCCCGAACGTCTGCACCGGCACGAACGTAAGGCCGTCGGCCTTCAGTTTGTCCGTGTTGAGATAGTTCAGATCTTGCGCCGGCAGCGTGATGCCGAAGTAGTACGTCGGCGCGTGCGCGACGAGCGCGGGCAGCAGCGCATAGGTCCGCGGATCGCGCAGCGGATAGCGCACGGCGCGATCCGGAAAGAAGATTTTGTCGTCGCGGTCAACGACGATGACGGCGTCCGCCGGCGTCAGGCGCATCACGGCGTCATGCACGGCGCGCTCTTGCGCCAACACCTGCGCCTCAGCGAACAAGCCGTCCTCCGGGGTCAGGAACGCCGTGCGGAACCCGAGCGCCGCCCAGGCGACCCAGCCGACGACGAGCACGACGGAGCCGAGGCGCTTCGCACGCGCGGCAAGCTCGTCGAGCGCCACGGCCGCGAGCGGCACCCAGGCGACGAAGATCGGCAGCCAGTACCGCACGTGCGAATTGCCGACGGTGATCTGCGTCGGATCCGGATTGTCCGTGAACGTCCAGCTGCCGTACATCAGCACGAGCCAGACCGTCACGACGAGGGCGACGAGGAGATAGGGCCAAAAGCAGCTGGCAGCTGGCAGCTGGCAGCTGGGGGAAGAACCGCGACGGCGCTTCGACAAGACGCGGACGGCCAACAAGATGATGCCGAGCGCCGCCAGGACGAACTCCCACCAGAACATCCTCAAGCCATAGGCGACGAACTGCCGCCAGGCCAGGCGCGGATGGATGCCGAAGGGAAAGACGAAGGAGAGCGCTCGCTCCATGGCGCGCCGCCACGCGGGCATGGAGGCTCCGGGGGCGAGCGCTGCCGCAGACGTGGATGATTCCCCCCCTGCCAAGCCTGTCCTGAGCGAAGTCGAAGGAGGGGGGCTGCCGGCTGACTCCATGACGGCCGGCGGGGGGGTATGCGCCACGGCTATGGCCGGCACGGAGACGAGATCGCCGCCGGACGCGTCCGCCGCCGCCTGGTAGCCCGTCGTCCACGGCGAACCGTACAGACGCTGGTTCAAAAACGGCATGGGCGAGAGGACGACGAGGAACCCAAGCACGCCGGCGGCGACGAAGCGGCGATCCAGCTGCCGCCATTGCCAGGCGAAGGCGGCCGCCGCGGGAACGACCAACCACACGGCTTCCGACGCGCGGATGAAGAGCGCGAGCCCCAGCAGCGCGCCCGCGGCGAAACCGTCGAGCGCATGGTGCCAGCGCCCCGCGGATGCACGGGAAGCGCCCGCGAGGATTGCCCCCCTGCCAAGGGGGGCTGCCTGCTGGCCGTCATGCGGCAGGCGGGGGGTATGCGAGGTGGACGTGGTGGAAGCGTTTTGAAACGGCCGCGCGAGGAAAAACCAGAAGGCGAAGCCCACGCATGCGAGGAACGGCACATTGGGCATGAGCGAGCGGGCCGTGTAGAACCACCACGCCGGCTGCAGCGCGAGCAGCGCGCCCGCGATCCATCCCGCGCGCCGGCCGAACAGGCGCCCGAAGACGGCCGCCCACGCGAGCACGCCGAGCGCGGAGAGCAGGATCGGCACGTACGGGATCGCCCGGGCGCCGAACGCCTTCGCCGCGACGCCGAGCGCGAGCGGCAAGCCGAGGAAGCTCGCGGGAACGAGCGCGCCGCGCGTCGCAAGCACGCTGCGCGGATGCAGCGCGTCGCCGAGCGCGGCGGCGAGCGGCTCGGGCGCGGACAGCGTCGACGTCGCCGCGTACGCCCCGGCGAAGAACGACACGGCCGTTTCGTCCGGCGACACGAAGATGGCTCCCGACGCGCGCAGCGCGAGGGAACCGAGGACGAGCAGCAGGCAGGAAGAGGCGAGCAGCCAGCGGACGGGGTTCATACCATCACTCCACCACTTTTCTCACAACCCATACGTGAACAAGCTGATCACGGCCAGCATGAGGGCGATCACGAGGATGGCGACGGACCAGGCGAACAGCATGGCGTTGCCCGCCCACACGGACACCAGCAGCAAACTGACGCCGAGCGCCTGCGCGAACATCTTGGCCTTGCCGAAGACGTTCGCGCGCATGTGGCGGCCGTGCCGTTTGCCCCAATAGCCGCCCAGCGCGATCAGCACGTCCACGCCGAGGATGGACAGCGCGAAGCGCATGCCGACATAACGGGCCACGATGAGCAGGATGACGGAGCCGATGAGAAGCTTGTCGGCGACGGGATCGTAAAACGACCCCCAGTCCGTGATCTGGCGGCGGACGCGCGCGAGGGAACCGTCCAGCGCATCCGTCAATGCCGCAAAGACGAAGAGCGGCACGCCCCAAGCCCATCGTCCGGCGACAAGCAGCGCCAGGACGATCGGCGTCAGCGCGAAACGCAGCCCCGTGACCATGTTCGGCGTCACCGAGTCCGGAATGAACGGCAAGATCGTGCGCGCCAGCACCCGGTCGTGCGGATACAGGGCGCGCGGGTCTCGTTGCAATGGCATACGACGGACGTGATACACTCTTTGCGCTATGCCTCGCGGACGGTTTGTCGTTAAATCTACCACCATTTGGACGATTTTTCCATTCGTTTTTGCCGTGAACGCGCTTTGGGTGAAAAACGCGGCCCTGGGCCTCGTACTGCTTGCGGCGTTTTTGGCGCTGCTCGGCTCGGCCGTCGGGCGCGCGGCGGCGCCCGAGGAGGGACGCGCGGTGCGCTGGTGGCTGGGCGTCTGGCAGCTGCTGTCCGCCCTCATCATTGTCGCCGCAGCGATGTATTATGCCATGCCGTTTTCGCCGGCGGCGGCCGATGTGCTCGTCATCCTCGCCCTCGCCGCTGCCTGGACGATCCGCGGGCGCGCGAAGACGCCGCCGCCTCGCCGGGCGGACGCTCCGGCGCAGCGCGGATGGCCTTTGGCCGCCGGGCTCGCCGCGCTCGCGGGTTTCGCCTCCACGCTGTTCCTGCTGCGCGCCTCCGCGACCGTCCGCGCGGTCGCGTCGCCGTGGGACGTCGTGTCCCCGTGGACATTCGTCGCGTTCGGCGCGGGTGTCTTGGCGCTGTCCGCTCTCTGGTTCCAGGGCCGCGGACGCGCGTCCGTTCCTCCGCCGGGATCGCCCCCCTGCCAAGGGGGGCTGCCTGCTGGCCTTGCCCCCCTGCCAAGGCCTGTCCTGAGCGAAGTCGAAGGAGGGGCTGCCCGCTGTCCGCACGGCGCCGGGCGGGGGGTTCCGTCGGCAGGCGTGGGGTTCATCGTCCCGCTCACGATTCTGGCGCTGTTCGTCTTTCTCAGCGTGAACCTCGCCGTCTTCCCGCTGGGCGCCGGCTTCGACGCCTTCATCCATCGCGCGACGGAAGCGCACATCGCCGCGACCGGCAGCATCACGCCCAAGCCGCTTTACTACGCCGGCCAGTACGCGCTCGTCGTCCTCCTGCACCACGCCTTCGCGCTGCCCGTGGACGCCGTCGATCTCTGGCTGCTGCCGCTGCTCGCCGCGTTCCTGCTCCCGTCGGCGTGGACGGATGCGGCCGACCGTCTTCTTCCCGAGCGCCGCTGGGCGCCGTTCACGCTCGCGCTCCTGTTCCTGCTGCCGCTCGGCGCGTTCGCCACGACGACGCCGCAAGGTCTGGCGGATCTTTGGATTCTGCTGCTCGTGCTGGCAAGCGTGCCGCTGCTGGCGGCGTCTCCGCTTGACGGCCCGGCGCGGCGGCGGCGCCTGTGGCTGCTCGCGCTCTCCGCGCTGGCGACCGCGGCCATTCATCCGCTCGCCGGACTGCCCGCGCTTGCCTTCGTCGCGTATCTTGCCGCCGCGCGCACGCGATGGTTGCGCCGCGCGATCATCGCCGTCGGCGCGCTGCTGCTGCCCGTCAGCTTCCTCGTGGAGAACCGCGGCCTGGGCGGACGCGGGCTGGATCTTGCCGGGCTCTGGACGAAGCTCGCCGCGCTGTTCCCCGCCCCGCCCGCGCTGGGCGCGCCGTACCATCCGGCGCTGGATTTCGCCGCGGCGCTCGGCTGGGCGGCGGGATGGATCGTCCTGCTGCTGGCCATCCTCGGCTGGCGGCGCGCGCCGAACCGCCTGCGCTGGGCGGCGGCGGCGATGGCGGGCCTGTTGCTGGCGGATTACGTGTTACTCGGCACCATCGTGGATTTTTCGTACCTGATCGACTATGAACGCGCGAGCTATGCCGCGCGCCTGCTGCCGCTCGCGCTGTTCTTTCTCGCGCCGCTCGCCATGGTCGGGTTGGGACGGATCCGGCAGCGGCTGGATGGATTCCCCCGCGCACGGGAGTCTGCCTCGTCCTCCCCTTTCCAAGGGGAGGCTGCCTGCTGGCCGCTTTCTGGCAGGCGGAGGGGTTGCCGGCGCAGCGAACAGGAAGGAAGGAAAGCGCCGCGCGCGGTGCGCTGGTTCGCCGTCGCGCTCGCCGCGGGAGCCGTGCTCGGCGCGTGGTATGCCGCCTATCCGCGCGACGACGCCTATCTCAAAGGCCACGGCTACAACGTGAGCCAAGCGGATTTCGACGCGGTGAAGCAGATCGAAGCGGACGCGGGCGGCGTGCCGTACGTCGGGCTGGCCGATCAGAGCGCGTCCGTCGCGGCGCTCTCGACGATCGGCTTCCGCTATTTCGGCGATCAGTTCTTCTACCCGATCCCGACCGGCGGCGGCCTCTATCAAAAATTCCTCGACATGAACGCGGCGCCGACGCGCGCGACGGCGGATGCGGCGTTGAATCTGGTCGCTCCTGGCTGCCGGCTGCCGGCTGCCGGCTGCCGGCCCCCTTCCCGCGCCTACTTCGTCGTCGACTCCTACTGGTGGAACGCACCCGCCGTCGTCGCGCAGGCCAAGCGGACGGCTGACGCGTGGTTTGCCGTCGACGGCGGACAAGTGACGGTGTTCCGGTACGAACGGTGAGAGGAGAGCGTAGAAATCGTAGAAACGTCTCGTCCGCGTCGTTTCTCCGAGCGAGTCTGACCCCAACCGCGACGAGCGATTCTACGTTCTACGTTTTCTACATTTCTCCTTCGTAACAAAAAAACGGCCCGCTCCCCGCGAGGGAACGAACCGACGTGCGGCGGCGCGTAGAACGTAGAAGGCGTAGAATCGCTCGGCCTTCGGCCTCGTTCGTAGAACGTAGAAGACGTAGAATCGCTCGGCTGCGCCGGGCTCGTAGAGCGTAGAAATCGTAGGAATGTCTCGTCCGCGTCGTTTCTACGTTTTCTACGTCTTCTACGCTTTCTACGTTGAAACGCCGTCCGAACCGCGTCGTTTCTACGAGCG